>CAZWZP010000213.1:613-2931 GCA_964638925.1 uncultured Stakelama sp.
TCCAGTCGTCGGTGTACGTCCTGTCGAAGGACGAGGGTGGCCGTCACACGCCGTTCTTCGCGAACTATCGTCCGCAGTTCTACTTCCGCACCACCGACGTCACCGGCACCATCGAGCTGCCGGCTGGCACCGAGATGGTCATGCCGGGCGACGAAGTCGCGCTGGGCGTGAAGCTGATCGCGCCGATCGCCATGGACATCGGCCAGCGCTTCACGATCCGCGAAGGCGGTCGCACCGTCGGTGCAGGCGTCGTCGCTTCGATCGACAAGTAATCGACGCCCGCAAGGGCTGAGAATGAAGAGCCCGGCTTCCCTCAGGGGAGGCCGGGCTTTTTGTTTGCTCTCCCCCGTGCGGCAAACCGGCGATTGCGGCTTGATCATCGGTCGGGCATCGTGTGACGGATGAGATGGCGATGGGCTTTGACGGGAGCGGTGTCGCTTGCGCTGGTTGGAGGCTGCAAGCAACGCGAAGCGACATATGCTGCGGAGTGCGCAACGCCTCTTGCCAATTGGGGCAGGGAGAAGGACGGCGTCGGCCACCTACGTGTTCCGCAGCCGATCTATCTTATGACGGATGGCTCGGTCATCTGGAACAAGGCACCGATCTCGGATGCGGTCCTGTCCCGCTACATGCGACAGATGTCGAGCATGAATCCCGATCCGCACGCAGTGTTGGTGGTGTCGCCTGCAGCCCGCTGCGACCGTGTCGCGAAGGTTCGCGCGATCATGGCAGTGGCCGAACTTTGCAAGGGGCCGCACCCGCTATGCAGCGAGGGATGGAACTGGCAACAGTGGCCAGTCGCGGGTGGGCCGTAGGCAACAACGAAATTTCTCCCCGCTCCCCCTTGCCATTCCCCCGCTTCCGCTGTAGTGGCCCGCCTTCGTTTTAGCGTATGAACCAGCAAGAGGCGTGTTTCACGCGCCCCGCTCTTTCGCATCGGTAGGGACTATGGACAACAATATCCGCATCCGCCTGAAGGCGTTCGACCATCGCGTGCTCGATCAGGCCGCAGCCGACATTGCCGACACCGCGCGCCGCACCGGCGCGATGATCCGTGGCCCGATCCCGCTTCCCACGCACATCGACAAGTTCACGGTCAACCGCGGCCCGCACATCGACAAGAAGTCGCGTGAGCAGTTCGAGACCCGCACCTACAAGCGCCTGCTCGACATCGTGCAGCCGACCGCGCAGACGGTTGACGCGCTGATGAAGCTGGACCTTGCCGCTGGCGTTGACGTTCAGATCAAATTGGCGTGAGCCAATTTACCGAAGCCCCGGCGAAAGCCGGGGTCGCCATCCTTTCGGGCGCGAACCGCGCATAGGGGTGGACAGGGGTAGTGAAGCACCGTAAAGGCCGCGCTCTCCCAACGAGATTCGCGATTCCACTGGAGTCGCGCAGGGTTGGCCGGATCGATCCCGATCCGATGATCCGGCCCGGAGCGAAAGCTCAAACGACATAGGGATACCGCCGGACTTCGGTCCGGGCTGCGTCCCCCGTCTTTTCCACCCTTGGGTGGAAACTCAGCCCGGACGGGGGCTCGCACTGCATATTTGGGCTGAAGCACGCACCCTTCGGAATGGTCCGCGGGGTGCCTCTGTATTGAGGAGCAACAGATCATGCGCACTGGCGTGATCGCGAAGAAGCTGGGGATGACCCGCCTGTTCAAGGATGATGGCCGCCATGTGCCGGTCACCGTCCTGAGCCTCGAAGGGCTGCAGGTTGTCTCGGTTCGCGAAAAAGATCGTGACGGCTACACCGCCGTCCAGCTTGGCGCTGGCAGCGCCAAGGCAAAGAATGTCGCCAAGCCGCAGCGCGGCCAGTTCGGCAAGGCTGAAGTGGAGCCCAAGGCGGTCCTCGCGGAATTCCGCGTGGACGAAGACGGTCTGCTTGACGTGGGCGCCGAGATTTCGGCCGACCATTATGTCGCGGGCCAGTTTGTCGACATCCAGGGCAAGACCCAGGGTAAGGGCTTCCAGGGCGGCATGAAGCGCTGGGGCTTCGGTGGTATGCGCGCGACGCACGGCGTCTCGATCAGCCACCGTGCACTCGGTTCGACCGGTCAGCGCCAGGATCCGGGCAAGGTCTTCAAGAACAAGAAGATGGCCGGCCACATGGGCGACAAGTTCCGCACGCAGCAGAATCTCGAAATCGTCGGCACCGACGTCGAGCGCGGCCTGATCTTCGTCAAGGGTTCGGTCCCTGGTTCGAAGGGCGGCTGGCTCTACGTCAAGGATGCGGTGAAGGTCGCGCGTCACGCCGACGCGCCGTTCCCCGCCGGCATCAAGACTGCTGCCAACACCAACGACACCGCCGCAGC
>CAZWZP010000213.1:2972-4287 GCA_964638925.1 uncultured Stakelama sp.
GCGCCTGAGGCGACCGACGGCCAGGAGGGCTGAACGTGAAGGTCAAGGTTCAAACCCTCGACGCCAAGGCATCGGGCGATATCGAGCTGAAGGACGAAGTCTTCGGTCTCGAGCCGCGCGCCGACATCCTGCACCGCGTCGTCACCTGGCAGCTGTGGAATCGCCGCGGCACCGCACGTCCGACGCGTGAGCGTTCGGAAGTGTCGCGTACTGGCAAGAAGTTCGGTCGTCAGAAGGGCGGCGGTACCGCGCGTCACGGCGATCGTGCAGCCCCGATCTTCATCGGCGGTGGTAAGGCTCACGGTGCGCGTCTGCGTGACTTCAACAGCTCGCTGAACAAGAAGATTCGCGCGCTGGGCCTGAAGATGGCGCTGTCGAGCCACGCCAAGGCGGGTTCGCTGATCGTTCTCGACGGGTTCGAGGCGAGCAAGACGGCGGCGCTCAAGGACCAGCTCGCTGGCCTCAACGTCGGCAAGAAGACGCTGGTGATCGACGGTGAAGCCGGTGACGGCTTCCTCGCGGCCCGCAACCTGGTGGGCGTCAACGTCCTCCCGGCAGTCGGCGCCAACGTCTATGACATCCTGAAGCACGACACGCTGGTCCTGACCCGCGCTGCCGTCGAAAAGCTGGAGGCGCGCTTCAATGGCTAAGAAGCAGGAGCAGATCGACATCCGTCATTATGACGTGATCGTCGCGCCGCACATCACCGAAAAGTCGACCCTGGTCTCCGAGCATAATGCGGTGGTGTTCAAGGTCGCCGGTGAAGCGACCAAGCCGCAGATCAAGGCGGCGGTCGAGGCGATCTTCGGCGTCGGTGTCGCGCACGATCGTCCAGAAGGGCAAGACGAAGCGCTGGAAGGGCAAGCCCTACACGCGCAGCGACATCAAGAAGGCGATCGTCACGCTGAAGGACGGCGATTCGATCGACGTCACGCAGGGGGTCAACTGACATGGCTCTGAAGAATTATAACCCGACCTCGCCGGCGCGGCGTGGCCTGATCCTGGTGGACCGTTCGGGTCTGCACAAGGGTGGCCCCGTCAAGGCGCTGACCGAAGGCAAGCGCAAGACCGGTGGCCGCAACAACAAGGGCCATGTGACCTCGCGTGGCATCGCGGGTGGCCACAAGCGGCGGGACCGCATCATCGACTTCCATGCCCTGCGGCACACCCCGAAGGCGAACTTCGAGGCCAACGGCTTCGACCTGGGCCCGATCAAGGAGGTCGCCTTCCTCTTCATCGGCATCTTCGCGACCATGATCCCGGCCCTGGCCATCATCCGCGACATGGCCAAGGAGGAGAACGCGATCTTCGGGAT
>CAZWZP010000214.1:0-4279 GCA_964638925.1 uncultured Stakelama sp.
CGCGCCGCGCTCAGCATCGCGCAGGAGGCTCCGGCCGCCGCCGACGACAGCGAACTGGGCGAACTGCGCGCCAAGGCCGCGACCGGCGACATGGAGGCGCGCTACGACCTCGCCGGCGCGCTGATGGGCAGCGACCGTCAGGCTGCGGCCGACACGCTGCTGGCGATGATCGCCGAAGACAAGGAGTGGAATGACGGCGCCGCCCGCGCGCGCCTGCTCAAGCTGTTCGAAGCGGTCGGGCTCGAAGACCCGTGGGTGTCGGCGCACCGCCGCAAGCTCTCCCCCCGCGATCCTGTTCGGATGACTTCATTGGCGACCGGCACGCGCCTATCGATCTTCCCGCTGCCCGGGGCGCTGCTGTTCCCCGGTATGCATTTGCCGCTGCATATTTTCGAGCCGCGTTACCGGGCGATGGTCAATGACAGCCTCGCCCGCGACCGCCGCATCGCGATGATTCAGCCCAAGGGAGGCGGGGACAAGCCGCCCTTGTTCGAGATCGGCTGTGTCGGCCGCATCGCCGATGTCGAGGCGATGGAGGATGGCCGGTTCAACGTCGTGCTGGAGGGGCTGTCGCGCTTCCGCATCCTGCGCGAGCTGGAGGTGACCACATTGTTCCGTCAGGTCGAGGCCGAGCTGATCGCCGACCCGGTCGACGAAACCCTGTCGATGGGCGCGCGCGCCGCCCTCGAACTCGAATCACGCCGCTTCGCCGAGACTCAGGGCTATGCCGTCGACTGGGAAGCGGTCGCGCGGCTCGACGACCAGAACCTCGTCAACGGCATCGCCCAGATCGCCCCCTTCGACCCCGCCGCCAAACAGGCGCTGCTGGAAGCCGACTCGATCGCCGACCGCGCCGAATTGATCATCCAGCTGATGCAGTTCTTCGGGCGGCATGAGGGGGAAGAGGGGACGTTGCAGTAGGGCTCAGTCGTCGCCAGGGCTGACCACCTGACATTCCCAGCCGTCGTACTCGCCGCCAAGTTCCGCCGCGCGTTGCTCCAGCGGGTGCGCGATTTCGTCGATCAGGGACGGTTGGTCCACCCGGAAAAACCGCACAACGTGACTTCCGCCTTCGTCCGTTTCTCGATGCTCTGCGGAGTACCCTTCGCCGTGAAGCCACTGCGCATAGCTCTCGGCCGCCGCACGGTTCGGAAAATATGCCCAATGGTCGATCAATCTCGGCAGCTGCGGCCTGTCACCGCGTTCGCGGAGTAGTTCAAGTACATCGCGGTTACGCATACGTTTGACATCAGCCGGGCTGGGATAGAGGAACTCGCGATAGATTAACCATTCCCCATCGTCGCGATGGCCAGTCTCGAATTCATAATCCGGAAATGCGCGCATCGCCTCCGCGACGCGTTTTTCAAAGGCCTCCCCGCGCTCGCAATAGAAATAGTAGGTCCGCCTGCCGTCCGTGGTCAGCCGCCCCACGTACCGACCTGCAAGACCTTTCATGGCGTGCTCGATCGTATCGCCGATCAGGGCCAGCGTCTCAAATTCTTCTTGGCTCGACAGGCCGTCGGGACGCGGCTGTCGCATAAAGAGATGGACATAGCCGAGTTGCCCCAACCCGGCCAACGGCGCTTCGCCACACAGTGCGAGATCGAGAAAGATCGATCCTGGCTTGTCGTCGACATTGCACAGGTAGAAGTTCCATTCCTCTGTCACCTTGCCCCCTTTGTCAGGCCATCTCCCCATGCAGCAACCGCGGCACCTTGCCCGATTCGCCGCGCGCTTCGGCCATGAACCAGTTCTTTAGGCTAGGCACCTTGTCCACCGCCGACAGGCCGAACCGCCGCGCCGCGTTCGCCGTCGCGCCCGGAAGCCCGAACAGATGCGTCAGCGCGTCGGTGGCGATGCTGACCATCATCGTGTCGAGGCTGCGCCAGCGTTCGTAGCGCGACAGCAAGGCCGGATCGCCCATGTCGAGCCCGAGCCGTTTCCCCTCGACCAGCACCTCGACCAATGCCGCGACGTCGCGAAAGCCGACATTGACGCCCTGCCCGGCAATCGGGTGGATGCCGTGCGCGGCGTCGCCGACCAGCGCCAGCCGCTCCGCCGTGATCTTCGCGGCATGGTGGAAGCCGAGCGGATAGCTGAAGCGCGGCCCGAGCGGCCCGAGCTTGCCCAGAAACCCGCCCATCTTCTTGTCCGCCTCGGCAAGGAAGCCGCGTTCGGACAGCTTCATCATCCCCGCCTCTTCGCTGCGCTTCACCGACCACACGATCGCCGAGCGATGTCCGTTGGCATCATCACGCAGCGGCAGGATCGCGAACGGCCCCTGCGGATAGAAAATCTCTAACGCGGTATTTTCGTGGCTATGCTCGTGATGCAGCGAGGTCACGATCGCCGCATGGTCATAAGTCCAGCGCGCCACCCGCAGCAGGGCCGCGTCGCGCGTCGGCGATGCGCGCCCCTCTGCCCCGATCAGCAATTGCGCGCGCACGGTCTCGCCCGAATCGAGCGTCGCGGTCACGCCATGCGCATCGCGCTCGACCGACAGCGCGCGCGTCTTCATCCGCACGTCGGCCAGCGGCGCGCGCTGTGCCGCAGTCATCAGCGCGCGGCGCAGGTCGCGATTCTCGAACATCGTGCCGAGCGCGCCCTCGCCCTCCGAGGGCACAAAATCGAGCTTGCCGGGCTTGAGGCCATCCGACACGCGGATGCTCTCGATCGGGCACCCCTTGCCCGCCAGATCGTCGGCGAGGCCGATCGCCTCGAGCATCCGCAACGGCGCGGCGGCAATGGCGGACGCGCGCCCGTCATGGCTGGCGGCGAGGATCGCGTCCGGGTCCGCCGGGTCGATCACGATGCTGGAGATGCCATGCGCGTCGAGCGCCACGGCAAGCGCGCTCCCGACCAGTCCGCCGCCGAGAATGAGAAGGTCTGCCTGGGTCATATCCCGCAGTTAGGCGCTCGCTCGCCTTGACGCCAGAGTCCACAAGGGGGATGATTGGAACGATTGTCGAACACGGGTGGGAATAATGGCGAGCCGGGCGCAGCCGATGCTGTGGCGTGACACGATGCGGGCGGGGGTCCGGCGAAGCGGGGCGATGGTCGGCGCGATCGCGCTGTTCCTGTTTACGCTTGCCGCAGTGCTCGCCATCGGGACCTATAATGGCGAGGATCCGTCGCTCAACACCGCCGCCGGCGGCCCCGCGCGCAATTTGCTGGGTGAGCCGGGCGCGTGGCTCGCCGATCTGCTGCTCGCGGTAGGCGGGCTGCCGATCGTGCTGCTCGCTCCGGTTGGCATCATCGTTGGGCTGCGGCTGTGGCGCGGCGAGGGCGCGGGCAGCTGGCGGCGGATGCTGCTCGGCGCGCTCGGCGGCATCGCCCTAATGGGCTCGGCGCTCGCCTCGATCTCCAGCGCTGCGGTGATGGAGCTGCCCGGCGGCTGGGGCGGGGTGTTCGGGCTCGCGGTGGTCAGCGCGGTGCGCGGGCTGATCGGCCTGTCCGGTGACGCCACCGTCACGCTTTGGGGCGTGCGGCTGGTCGGCCTGATCCTCGGTATCGGCGGCGTGGTGCTGTGGGCGCGCAGCGTTCAGTTCGATTTCCGTCAGCATATCCGCCTGCCGCGCAAGCCCCAGCGCGAGGCGGTCGGCGCGCTGCCGTTCGACACCGAACTGGACGATGCCGACGACGCCTTCACCCCAGCCGCCCCGCGCCCGCGCAAGCTCGCGCTGCCCGACGCACGCCCCGGCCCGGTGATCGCCGATCGCACGCCTGCACCCCAGCCGCCCAAGGCCAAGCCAGTGCAGGCGACGCTCGACTTCAAGGGCACCTATCAGCTCCCCCCGCTCAAGCTGCTCAAGGAACCGACCAAGAGCGGAACGACCGCGATCGATAAGGCGGCGCTCGAGCGCAATGCCCGCCTGCTCGAATCGGTGCTCGACGATTTCCATGTGAAGGGTCAGATCGTCGAAGTCCGCCCCGGCCCGGTGGTCACGATGTACGAGCTGGAACCTGCCAGTGGCATCAAGGCCAGCCGCGTCGTCCAGCTTGCCGACGATATCGCGCGCAACATGTCCGCCGTGTCCGCCCGCGTCGCGACCATTCCCGGCCGCAGCGTCATCGGCATCGAACTGCCGAACGTGAAGCGCGAGACGGTGTCGCTCCACGAACTGATCGGCAGCGCGACGTTCGAGGATCTGGGCGCGCAACTCCCCATCGTGCTCGGCAAGAATATCGCGGGCGATCCCGTCATCGCCGATCTCGCGCCGATGCCGCATCTGCTCGTCGCCGGCACCACCGGTTCGGGCAAGTCGGTCGGCCTCAACTG
>CAZWZP010000215.1:0-590 GCA_964638925.1 uncultured Stakelama sp.
CAGCGCTGCCATTGTTGAACAAAGGCAGCGGGATCGACACGCCGAATACCGCGGCGGTGTCGTTGGTCGCTTCGAGCCGGCGTGCGCCAGCGCTCAGCGTCACGTCGGGAATGCGCTGCGAGCGGGCGAGCCCGACCTGCGCATCGGCGGTCGCGACTTCGGCATCGGCCGCGGCCAGCGCGAGCGTGCCGTCGACACCGGCTCGTGCCGAGGGACCATAGCCGTCGAGCCGATCGAACCAGGCAAGGTCGAGCCCGGCCATGACGGGGCGGCCGATCAGCCGGGCCAGCGTGTCGCGGACAACCACAGCGTCGCGCTCGGCGCGGGCGGCCGCCGCCTCGGCATTGATGCGGAGCACGTCGGCGCGTTGCTGCTCGATCGGCGAGGCGCGTCCCGCGCTCACGCGGATCCTGGCGGCGCGATAGGCCTCGGCGGCGATCCCCGCCTGCTCGCGGGCGATGCCGAGTCTGCGCTCGGCGGCCACGGCGGCGACATAGGCCTGGGTGACTCGCAGCGTGACATCGGCATCGGCGATCGCGGCATCGACCCGCGCCCGCACGCCCTGTGCGTCGGCGAGGCCGATCCGCGCC
>CAZWZP010000215.1:661-4212 GCA_964638925.1 uncultured Stakelama sp.
CGCTGCCGGCGACATTCTCGGTTTGCGCCTCGAGCGAGGGATTGGGGCGCAGGCCGGCGACGGTGCGCGCCGCGCTGCTGGCGCGCAGGTCGGCGGATGCCGCTTCTAGCGCGGGCGAGGCTTGGCGGGCGGCGGCGAGCGCTTCATCGAGCGTGAGCGACACCGTGGCCGGCGGCGCGTCCTGCGCTGCGACCTGGGTGGAGCAGAGGGCCGCGGCGAGGACGGCCGCGAAGATACGGGACATGGGAAATGATCTCCTGACGAAAGGCTGGGAGTCCGCCGTGGCCTGCAGCCGCGTGGACGATCGGCGCGTCAGGCGATCGGTGGTCTCAGGTCGCGCGCGGCGGTTATCGCGTCGGGCTCGATCGCGGGATCGATCCTCAGCGTAGTCCGGGCAATTGGGGTGATCGTTGCCGGGCCGTCGACGGCGGGCATGCTCAGATGATGATTGTGGCAGCTGCCGTGGTGATGCGGCGCCGGATTGTCCGCGTCGCCCGGAACCTCGTCGCCATCGCAAGCGACATGGTCTCCGGCCCCGGCGGACAGCTCAAGGCAGCCGACGATCTCGGCCGCGTGCGCCGCCGACACCGAGAGACCCGTCCACAAAGAGAGGACGAGCATCAGGCCGGCGATCAGGGCGAGCGATTGTCGCATCGGCTGCTCTGCTAGCCGGACGGCACGGCCAAGCAAAGCGGCGGGGCGGGATCGCCTCCCATTCTCCTGTTTCGACGCCATATTTATTCCCCCTGAAGAATTGGCTGCGCGGGCGCCGCGTGCAATAGATGCGGCGCCCGCAGCTCGGCCGCCGCCTGGCGCATGATCTGGATGCCGCCGCTGATCCCGAGCGTGGCGAGGATCGCGGCAACGGTCAGGTCGGGCCATGCCGAGCCGGTGCCGAACACGCCGAACGCGGCGGCGACCACGGCAACATTGCCGATCGCGTCATTGCGCGAGCAGATCCATACCGAGCGCATGTTCGCCTCGCCGCTGCGAAAACGGTACAGGATGAAGGCGACCGCGACATTGGCCGCCAGCGCGAGACCACCGACAATCCCCATCGTCTCGGCCTGCGGAAGCGTGCCCGCGAACGCGGCATAGCCGGTGCTGCCGATCACCCAGACCCCGAGCGCAAACAGGGTGGCGCCCTTGAGCATCGCCGCGCGCGCACGCCAGGTGAGCACCATGCCTGCAACTCCGAGGCTGATCGCGTAGTTGGCACTGTCGCCGAGGAAGTCGAGCGCGTCAGCCTTGAGTGCGGCCGAGTGGGCGGTAACGCCCGCGAAAATCTCGACGCCGAACATCGTCGCGTTGATGATCAACGCAATCCAGACCGCGCGCCGCCAGCGCGGATCGTTGGATGGGTCCGGCTTCGCGGACGCGCAGCTGTTGCAGGCCATTTCATTACCTCGAACGACTCGATGTCATGCGCTATGTGCGGCCTGTAGCAACTATAGGGTCAAGCGGGATTTCTGATGCAGATTGGTGAACTGGCACGAACGACCTCGACCAAGGTCGAGACCATTCGTTTTTATGAGAAGATCGGATTGCTTCCCGAACCCGGGCGCACCGCGGGCAACTACCGCGACTATGGGGCCGCCCATCTGGCGCGGCTCTCCTTTATCCGCCGCGCGCGCGACCTTGGTTTTACACTCGATCAGGTGCGCGAGCTTCTTGCGCTTTCCGACGATCGCAGCCGCTCGTGCGGCGCCGTCGACAGCGTCGCGCGCGCGCATCTCGCGCAGATCGATCAGAAGATCGCCGATCTCCGCGCACTTCGACGCGAGCTTGACGAAGTGATCGGCCAGTGCAGCCAAGGCGCTATTTCCGACTGCCGGATCATCGAAGCGCTGGGACCCCACGCAAGGCATTGACCCTATAGCTGCTACAGGGTGCAGAACATGCTCGCGACTCGCGGCGGAGATGACGATGAGCGACTGCGAATGTGAGGCGGACACCAAGCGGGCAGGCGCTGATCCGGCCTATCGGCGGGCGCTGTGGATCGTGGTCATCCTCAACGTCGGGTTCGGCCTGTTCGAGCTGGTTGGCGGTTTCATTGCCGGTTCGCAGGCGCTGAAAGCAGATTCGCTGGATTTCATCGGTGACGGGTCGATCACGCTCGTCGGGCTGATCGCGCTCGGTTGGACTGCGGTCGCGCGAAGCCGCGTCGCGCTCGTGCAAGGCATCTTTCTCGCGAGCCTCGGGCTCGGCGTCATCGGGTTCGCAGCGTGGCGCGCATTCCATGCGGCCCCGCCCGAAGCCGAACTGATGGGCGTGATCGGTATCGCGGCGCTCGTCGTCAACGTATCGGCCGCCTTGATCCTCGCGCGGTTCCGGGACCAGGGAGATGCGACGTCTCGCGCCATCTGGCTGTTCTCGCGCAACGACGCGCTTGCCAATATCGCCGTGATCGCCGCTGCCGCGCTGGTTGCCTGGACGGGACAGGCCTGGCCTGATCTCGTCGTTGCCGGCGTGATCGCGCTGCTGTTCCTCCATTCCGCCTATGACATAATTCGCGACGCGCGCCGCGAGCTGGCGGAACATGCAACGAGGGCACGGGCATGAATGATAGCGCCTACACGCCGCCGCTCGGGATCGGCGACACCGCGGATTACGATCGCGCAATCCGGCGCTGGACCCGCGAGATGCGTTGGCGCAGCGCCATGATCGAGCTGCTCGCGCCGCGCCCCGGCGAGACCATCATCGATGTCGGGTGCGGCACGGGCAGCTTCGCGGTCATGCTCAAGGCGGCCGCGCCTGGCGTGCGCATCATCGGCATCGATCCCCACGAAGAAGCGCTGGCGATCGCTCGCGCCAAGGGCGACGCCGCGGGTGCGGACATCCATTGGGAGCGCGGCTTCGCGCGGGACATCGGTTCCCGCTCTGCCGACGCCGTGGTGTCGAGCCTGATGTTCCACCAGGTGCCGATGGCGGAAAAGCGGGCGGGCCTCGGGGCGATGCACGCGGCACTCCGCCCTGGCGGCAGGCTCGTGATCGCCGATTATGGGCGGCAATGGGGATTGATGCGGCTGCTGTTCCGCCTGACTATCCAGCGGCTCGACGGCGTGGCCGACACCCAGCCCAATGCCGACGGCGTGCTTCCGGAACTCGTGCGCGCGACGGGGTTCGACAATGTGCGCGAAGCAGCGCGCATCCACACGGTGACGGGCACGATCGCGCTGATCGCGGCGGATCGGCCGGGCTGACGGAGCGTGGCCATGACGGACCTCAAAGCGGAGCAGAAGGAGATCAGGAAGCAGTCGGGGCTGGCCTTTCTGCTTTGTGCCGCGATCTCGGTCGCGTGCGTCCTCTTTCTGCCCAAGCTGGTCACTTTCCCGTCGGTGATCGGCGCGCGGCTTGCCTTCGCGATCCAGACGAGCTTCGTCCATTTCGCCCTCGTCCTGCTCGCCGTCCGCCTGGTCTCGAGCGGGCGCTACCGGTCCGCCGCCGACATCGGCGGCGCGGCCAAGGGGGGGGTGACTACACGAAAGTGACGTATCTGCACGCTAAGAGTCTGATTCAAAATTATCCATTGTGATTTCATAGCCTTGCGA
>CAZWZP010000216.1:0-4204 GCA_964638925.1 uncultured Stakelama sp.
CCGACTACAATGTCGAGCGGGCGCAGCGCGGCATCGTCTATATCGACGAAATCGACAAGATCAGCCGCAAGGCCGAGAACCCGTCGATCACTCGTGACGTGTCGGGCGAAGGCGTGCAGCAGGCACTGCTCAAGCTGATGGAAGGCACCACCGCGAGCGTTCCGCCGCAGGGCGGGCGCAAGCATCCGCAGCAGGAATTCCTGCAGGTCGACACCACCAACATCCTGTTCATCTGCGGCGGCGCGTTCAGCGGCCTCGAAAAGATCATCGGCGATCGTTTGCAGGGCAAGTCGATCGGCTTTGGCGCCTATGTTGCCGCGCCGGAGGAGCGCCGCACCGGTGAGACGCTGCGCCAGACCGAGCCGGAGGATCTGCTCAAATTCGGCCTGATCCCCGAATTTGTCGGTCGTCTGCCGGTCGTCGCGACGCTGGAAGATCTCGACATCCCGGCGCTGGTCAAGATCCTGACCGAGCCGAAGAACGCGCTGGTGAAACAATATCAGAAGCTGTTCGAGATGGAGAATGTGAAGCTCTCCTTCACCGACGATGCGCTGGTTTCGGTCGCCAAGAAGGCGATCGAGCGCAAGACCGGCGCACGCGGCCTCCGCTCGATCCTGGAGGGCATTTTGCTCGACACCATGTTCGACCTGCCCGGCATGGACGGGGTGGACGAAGTGATGATCGACAAGGACGTCGTTGCCGGGTCGAAGGAACCGGTGCGCGTCTATGCCGCCGAGAAGAAGAAGGCCGGCGGCGCGGCCTGATCGGCTTTACTGCACAGCGATCGAACGGGCGTCGGGCAACCGGCGCCCGTTTTTGCATTTCTGCCCGCGCCCCGTCGCAGTGGGCAGGTCATCCACAGCTTTAACCATGGTCGTTAGCCTCCGCTTAAGCCGTCCTAACGATTTCTTCGCGATGCGGGTGGGGATTTCACGGAGGCTAACTTGCGGTTTTACAAGGCGACACGGTTTCTGTTTCCGTCCAGCCTGCGGCTGCGGATGTTCACCATCTGCTTTATCGGCACGCATATTCCGCTGCTGGCCTTTGCGGGTTGGCAGTTCGGCGCTGGCAAGACCGACTGGCCTGATCTCGGCGTTGTGCTCGGTGCGACATTGGTCGGGACGATCTTCACGCTGATCGGGATCGACGGATTGCTCGCCCCGGTGCGCGCGGCGACCCAGGCGGTCCAGTCGCTGGAGCGCGAACAGGCTGAGGCGCTGGAGGCGGTCAGTGATGGCGACATGCTCGTCGAACTCCTCGCCGGCGTGACGCGCGCGAGCGAGGCGACCAAGGTGCGTGTCGCCGCGCTTGACATGGCGGCGCACCGCGACCCCCTGACCGGGCTGCTCAACCGACGCGGCTTTCTGGCCCGGGCAGAGGCGGTGGGTGACGGTGCGATCGCCTTGCTCGACCTCGACCGGTTCAAGTCGATCAATGATCAGTTTGGCCATGATACGGGCGACGGGATTCTTCAGGATTTCGCTGCATTCCTCGCGCGCGGAGTGCGTCGAACGGATAGCGTAGGACGATGGGGTGGCGAGGAATTTGCCGTGCTGTTTCCCGCGACCGAGGAGGGGGAGGCGGCCGCGATCTTGCAGCGCATCGCCCGGCGGCTCGGTAATGGCCTGATCGAGCGCCCCGATGGCGAGGCGGTGACCTGCTCGGGGGGCGTTGTCGCGATCGAGGGCGAGCCGATCCCGCTGGCAATGGCGCGCGCCGATGCCGCGCTCTATGCCGCAAAGCGATCGGGTCGCAACCAGTTGCGCGCCGGCGACGCCCATTTATTGGTCGAATAGCGTCTAGCGCGGTGCCTGCATCGCCTCAATCGAAGGGCTGCGACGCAGGATGCGGGCCATTGGATCAATCACGACATGCGCGCCCGCCGGTACCGTGATCGTTGCCCGACCTGCGTCCATCGCAACCCGTTGCACCACGCCATCAACCTGCACATCGACCGGAAGCGGGAAGGGGGCGGCGAGCGGCGTCTTCCACTGCAGCGTCAATTGGTCGCCTTGCCGGGTTTCGACCAGCTCGGGCAGCGCTGCGGAGCGTAGATAGACGTTGTAAAACCAGTGCAGGTCGCGCCCGGCAGCCGCACTCATCAGCGTCTCGAACTCCGCCGTCGTAGCGAAGCGCGGCTTGAAATTTCCGGGTCGCGGATCCGGCCGCCCATAGACCAGTCGCCGCGTCGCATCGAAAAACGCCTTGTCGCCGATCAGGTAGCGCAGCGTGTGCAGCACCCACGCGCCTTTGTAATAGATATCCTGCCCCGGCCCGCCCTTTTCGAGCTGGTACACCTCGTCCGATGTGCGCGACCGGCCCGATACCAAGGGCTGGCGGTTGAGGATGTTCTTGCGCTGCTCGGCCATCATCGCGGCATAGCGTGCCTCGCCCTCGCGCCATTGGCCATAGAGCGGCTGCATATACTGGCCATAGCCCTCATGCAGCCAGAAATCGTCCCAGTCCGCCGCCGTCATCTGGTTGCCAAACCATTCATGCGCCAGCTCGTGGTGGAACAGCCAGTCGAACCCCGTCGCATCCTTGCGATAGTCATTGCCGTACGCGTTGACCGTCTGATGCTCCATGCCGAGATGCGGCGTCTCGACCACGCCCAATTTCTCATGCGCGAAGGGGAAGGGACCGATCATCGTTTCGAAGAAATCGAGCGTCGGCGCGAATTCGGCGAACAGCCCGGCGGCCTGCTTGTCCTTGCCGGCCAGGTGCCAGAAATGCAGCGGCACCTGATTGCCGAACCTGCTGGCATAGCTTCCCTTGATCTCGCGATACGGCCCGATGTTGATTGCTACGAGATAGGGGTTGATATCGCGCGCCTCCCAGGTCCATCGCGCCCTCCCGCCGGGCATCGGCTGCACCGACATCAGCCTGCCATTGGCGATCGCCGCCTCGCCACCAGTCGTGATCGCCATGCGGATCGACTTCACCTCGCCCGCCGGAAAGTCGAGGCAGGGCCAGAACAGGTCGCAGCCATAGCCCTGCGCCGTCGTCGCGACCCAGGGCTTGCCCTGCCAGCTCGACCAGACGAAACCATCGTCCCACGGCGCGTTGACCGCCTCATGCGGCCGCCCGGCATAGGCGATGCGCGCGACGACCTTGCCGCCCGCCGCAACTGGCGTTGGAAGGTCGATGGTCAACCGCCCCTCGGGATTGCGCCACTTGCCAGCCGCCAGGGCTTTGCCGTCGATCTGCACGGCGGACACATGGAAGTTCTTGTCCAGGTCGATCAGCAGCCGCGTCTGCCGCGCGCTGGTGGCCAGCGTCAGCGTTGCGGTCCCCGCCAAATACTTCCGCCCCGCATCAACCTCCAGGTCCAGATCGACATGCTCCAGCCGCAACGCCGCGCGCTCGGGTTCGATCTCGCCGCCAGAGCGCGCCGTAAGGTCGGTGATCGGCGGCTCTCCCTTCTGCCCCAGCGCCGACGCCGGAAGGGCGGCCAGCGCCAGTGCCGCAACGACCGCATTGATGCGACGCACCCGCTCCCCATATACAGGAACGAATCTGCCGCCTGACGGCAGTACCGGAGTATCCATGAAGTCTTCCTATCCAGTCCTGCCGCTGCGCGACATCGTCGTATTCCCGCATATGATCGTGCCGCTGTTCGTCGGGCGCGACAAGTCGGTCGCTGCCCTTGAGGCCGCGATGGCCGCCGACAAGGAGATTTTCCTCGTCGCCCAGCTCGATCCGGCCAATGACGATCCCGCCCGCGACGACCTGTATGACACCGGCGTCTCGGCCGAGGTCATGCAGCTGCTCAAGCTGCCCGACGGCACCGTGCGCGTGCTCGTCGCCGGCAAGGAGCGCGGCAAGCTAGAGACGATGGCCGAGCAGGATGGCTACCTTACCGCCACCGTCTCCCCGGTCGAGCAGAAGGAAGCGACCGGGACGGAGGTGCAGGCGCTGATGCGCTCGGTCGTCGAGCAGTTC
This sequence comes from uncultured Stakelama sp., assembly GCA_964638925.1. Classification (GTDB taxonomy): domain Bacteria; phylum Pseudomonadota; class Alphaproteobacteria; order Sphingomonadales; family Sphingomonadaceae; genus Sphingomonas. The sequence goes on from CAZWZP010000216.1 coordinate 3,943, forward strand.
GAGAATTACGCCAAGCTCAACCGCAAGCTGCCCGCCGAAACCGCCGTGCAGCTGGGCGAGATCGAGGAAGCCTCGCGGCTTGCCGATGCGGTTGCGGGTAACATCGCGGTCAAGGTCGCCGACAAGCAGAGCCTGTTGGTCGAGGACGATCCCCAGAAGCGCCTGGAAATGGTGTTCGCCTTCATGGAGGGCGAACTCGGCGTCCTGCAGGTCGAGAAGAAGATCCGCTCGCGCGTGAAGCGCCAGATGGAGAAGACCCAGC
>CAZWZP010000217.1:0-3829 GCA_964638925.1 uncultured Stakelama sp.
CGCGCGGTGTTCTGGATATGGGTGCGGACGATCCGTTCGGCTGTGGCACGCGGGTCCGCACCCATCGGATAGCTGCGCAGCCAGGCGGGGAAGCGCTCCTGAATATACCACAGGAAGCAATGGCCGCGCATCTCCATGCCCTTTGACTCGGCCCATGTCAGCATCTGATCGGCGCGGGTCCAGTCGTACACATTCTCGGCGCTCGACTGATATTCCCACTTCATCTCGTTTTCGGGGACCAGCAGCTGGCAGTCGCGTTCGAGCAGCGCAGCATAAGACGGGTTGTTGAACGATCCGGCATCCGCGCCGGGCGACGCCCAGGCAAAGGTCGATCCGAAGCGCATCCGCTTTGCCGAAGCCGCCGCCTTGAGCGTGCTGGTCGGCGTGGGCGATGGCGTCGGGCTGGGCGATGGCGAAGGGCTGGGAGACGGACCGGGCGTCGGGGTCGGTGACGGGGTCGAGACGGTGCCGCCCCCCGATGATCCGCCGCCGCTACAGGCTGCAACGCCCAGCGCTCCGGCAAGGGCAAGGGTTTCCCGACGGGTAAGGGACCGCATCCTCTCTCTCCTCCTCGCGGCCCGTTTGCTGGCCTGCATGTCCGGATTCGTATCCGGCGGAGATATGGTAGCGCTATCAAAGTTGGGCGCAATAGGAATCTGGTAGCGCTATCTTTGCTCCACTCCCCGTCATGCTGAACTTGTTTCAGCATCCACCGTGCGGCGGGCGGCGGTTTCGAGATTTCGCCGCCGAGTGGGCGTGAATTGCCCGTTGCATATAGAGCCTCTGGTCAGTCGCTGCGGGGAGCAGTGGATGCTGAAACAAGTTCAGCATGACGGAAAGGAGAATTTACTTCGCCGCCTTCCTCAGCGCCAGCCGCACCAGCGCGTCGAGCGACGCACCCGCCCCCAATTCATCGCTTGCCGCAGTCACCGCGTTGCTCGCCTCCGCGGGCTTGAAGCCAAGGTTGAGCAGCGCCGACACCGCGTCGTTCGCCGCGCTGCCCACCGGAGTCGCCGTCCCTGCCCCGCCCGCGCCGATCGCGATGCCGCCGGCCTTGTCCTTGAGTTCGTTGACGATGCGCTGCGCCAGTTTCGGCCCCACGCCATTGGCGCGCGCGACCATCGGGGCGTCGGCGCGGGCTATTGCGGTCTGGACCTCGGCGGGGGAGAGGATCGAGAGGATCGCGAGCGCAACCTTGGCCCCCACCCCCTGCACCCCGGTGAGCAGGCGGAACCAGTCGCGCTCCTCTGCGCTGGCAAAGCCCATCAGCCGGATCGAATCCTCACTGACCAGCATTTCGGTGTGGACGGTGACGAACTCGCCGATCGCGCCGAGCGCCGCCAGCGTCCGCGCCGACGCGCCGACCAGATAGCCGACGCCGTTCACGTCGATCACCGCATGGTCGATGCCGGTGGCGGCGAGATGCCCGTTGAGATGCGCGATCATGACCGGGACATAAGCGGAACGGCGGGCGCGAGGGAAGCGATAATCAGCGTGCCAGTGCCCGCGCGCTGGCCAGATGGTGCGCGTGGCAGATCGCGACCGCGAGCGCATCCGCTGCGTCCGCTCCGGCGATCTTCGCGCCGGGGAGCAGGCGGGCGATCATCGCGTGCACCTGCGCCTTTTCGGCGGTGCCGGTGCCGACCACCGCCTTCTTGACCAGGCGCGGCGCATATTCGCCGACATCGAGCCCCGCGCGCGCGACCGCGCAGATCGCGACGCCGCGGGCATGGGCAAGTTTCAGCGTCGACTGCGGGTTGGCATTGACGAACACCTCTTCCACCGCCGCCCCGTCCGGGGCGTGATCGGCGACCAACGCGGCGAGCATCGCATCGAGATGCGCCAGCCGTTGCGCCAACGGCGCCTTGGCATCGGTCTTGAGCTGGCCGTTGGCGACATGGCTGAGGCGGTTGCCTTCGGCGCGGATCAGCCCCCAGCCAGTGGTGCCGAGACCGGGGTCGAGACCGAGGATCAGGTTTGACATGCTCATCGCACCGCCTGGCGCGAGGCGTGCCGTAACGGTTTTCTACTGGTTGCCTGACCTCTAACCATCCCCGCGCCCTAAAAGACAAGTGGACGGTGCGCCAGCCTGTCCCGGTATCGGCGCGATGCCGCCCTGTCGTTTCGGAGCCATGAAAGCGGGTTAGTACCGTGTCGAATCTCGATCAGTTCTTTGCCGAGCATCGTCGCCTCCGTGCGTGCACAGCCGAAATGGCGGCGATTGCCCGGCGGCTCGACCCGCCCGGCATGGACGAATTGAACGATGCGCGCTGGCGCTTCAGCCGAACGCTGCTGCGCACGCTGACGCTCAAGGACCGGATGGTCTATCCGCGCCTGCGATTGCACACCGACCCGGCAGCGCGCGACGTCGCCGAGCGCTTCTGTCAGTCCACGCCAGCAGATTATGAGCGGTTCGCGGCGCACACCAAACGCTTTCCGCCAGATGTCGTGGTGCGTGACTGGCGCGCCTATGCGGTCGCGGTGCGGCTGCGCACGGCGGAGGTCGCGGACCGACTGGACCGTGAGGAGCGTGAACTATTTCCCCTGCTGGACGATGCCCCGCGCCTGGCGTCGGTGCCGTTTTCGCAGGGGACCAACTGGGCGGCCGATGCCTGGCGCATCCGCGCGATGCTGGGGATGGATGGCGCGGACGACCGGGCGGCTTAACTGAAATTCCTCCCCTGCTCCGCAGGGGAGGAACAGAAGATCACCCCAGCTTCGCCATAACCTCGTCCGAGACTTCGTAATTGCCCCAGACGGTCTGGACGTCGTCATCGTCGTCGAGCGCGTCGATCAGCTTGAACAACGTCGCAGCGTCGGCTTCATCGACCTCGACCATCGTCTGTGGCTTCCAGGCGAGCTTGGCGCCCTCGGCTTCGCCCAGCACGGGTTCGAGCGCCTTGGCAACTTCGTGCAGGTCCGCATTGGCGGTCCAGATCTCGTGGCCCTCCTCGCTCGACGTCACGTCCTCGGCCCCCGCTTCCAGCGCCGCCTCGAACACCTTTTCCGCGTCACCGACGCTGGCGGGATAGGTGATCAGGCCGACGCGATCGAAGGCGTGGCTGACCGATCCGGACGCGCCGAGATTGCCGCCATTCTTGGACACCGCAGTGCGGACATTGGTTGCGGTGCGGTTACGGTTGTCGGACAGCGCCTCGATGATCAGGCTGACGCCGCCGGGGCCGAAGCCCTCATAGCGGATTTCCTCGTAATTCTCCGCATCGCCCTTGCTCGCCTTGTCGATCGCGCGCTGGATATTGTCCTTGGGCATCGACTGCGCCTTGGCGGCGTTGACCGCGAGGCGCAGGCGCGGGTTCATGTCGGGATCGGGCAGGCCCATCTTGGCCGCCACGGTGATCTCGCGCGAGAGCTTGGAGAACATCGCCGCGCGTTTCTTGTCCTGCGCACCCTTGCGGTGCATGATGTTCTTGAACTTGGAATGGCCTGCCATTGGACGACTTCACCGGGATGAGGAAAAAGGTGGGCCGCGCCTTACTCCGAGCGCGAAGGCGGATGCAAGGCCGCTCGTGAACGGAGCCATGGGGCCGGGCGCACGGCTTGTGGATGGGCTTCGTTTCATGTGGCGCCCGACGCCTTGCGGGGCACCGCTGCCGTGGGGCCGCGCGCTGCTCCTGGCGCTGCTTGCGGTGTTCGCGCTCGATCTCGCGCTCGATGTGCTGGTGGCGGCGGTGACCGAGTGGCTCGATTCGCTTGTCGGCTTCCTGCCCGCGCCGATCGAGGAGGAGACGACGCTGGCCGAGGACCTGTTCGGCTATCTCCTGCTCGCGCCCGTGCTGGAAGAGCTGGTCTATCGCGGGTGGCTCACCGG
>CAZWZP010000217.1:3985-4202 GCA_964638925.1 uncultured Stakelama sp.
CGATACTGCGGTGCCGGACTGGTTCACCCGCCATTTTCACTGGTTCGTGTGGGGCAGCACGCTGCTGTTCGGCCTGATGCACCTCGGCAATTACGAGCCGGTGGCGCACCCTCTGGGGGTGCTGGTGGTGTTGCCGCAGACCATCGGCGGGCTGTTGCTCGCCTATACCCGCACGCGGCTGGGGCTAGGTGCGGCGATGGTCCACCACGCGGCGTAT
>CAZWZP010000218.1:0-295 GCA_964638925.1 uncultured Stakelama sp.
TTGCGGCGCTCGAACAATTCCTTCGGCGTCATCATGGCAGTGCCCCTTACTTCTTCTTGCCTTCCTTACGGAGGATCGTCTCGGTATCGTACTTGATACCCTTGCCCTTGTAGGGCTCGGGGCCACGATACGAACGGATCTCCGCGGCGATCTGGCCGACGCGCTGCTTGTCGCGGCCGGTGATCGAAATGGCGGTCGGCTTTTCGCACTTGATGGCGACGTCACCCGGGATCGGGTAGTCGACATCGTGCGAGAAGCCCAGCTGCAGCTTCAGGGTCTTGCCCTCGACCGCGGC
>CAZWZP010000218.1:305-4040 GCA_964638925.1 uncultured Stakelama sp.
GGTAACCCACGCCGTTGATCTCGAGGTTGACGGTGAAGCCGTCATGGACGCCCTTGACCATGTTGTTGATGAGGGCACGGGTGGTGCCCCACATCATGCGGGCGCGCTTGGTCTCGGACTTGGGCTTCACCCAGACCTTGTCGCCCTCGATGGTGGTTTCGACGTCTTCGGACAGGGGCATACGGGATTCGCCGTTCTTGCCCTTGGCGATGAACTCGGCGCCGGCGATCTGGACCGTGACTCCAGACGGCACCGGCACGGGATATTTGCCGACTCGCGACATCTGTCAGTCCCTCCTTAGAACACCTGGCAGAGAACTTCACCGCCGACATTGGCGGTGCGGGCTTCGCTATCGCTCATGACGCCACGCGGCGTCGAGAGGATGGAGATACCCAGGCCGTTGGCCACACGGTCAAGGTCGGCGATCTTCGAATACACGCGACGACCGGGGGTCGAAACGCGCGAGATGGTCGAAATCACCGGCTTACCTTCGTGGTACTTCAACTCGATGGTCAGCTCGGACACGCCGGCCCGGACTTCCTTCTTGCTGTAGCCACGGATGTAGCCTTCACGCTTGAGAACCTCGAGCACGTTCATGCGCAGGTTCGAGGCGGGCGAGGTCACCACCGACTTGGCGGCGCGTTGACCATTGCGAATGCGGGCGAGCATATCGCCGAGGGGATCGGTCATAGACATTGGTTATGGCCTCCCTTACCAGCTCGACTTGACCAGACCGGGAATCTGACCCAGATTTCCCAGTTCGCGCAGCTTGTTACGGCAAATCTTGAACTTGCGGTAATTGCCACGAGGACGGCCGGTGATCTCGCACAAAAGGCGAGTACGATTCTTGGCCGAGTTCCGCGGAACTTCGGCCAGCTTCAGGGCGGCCTGGAAACGCTCTTCCGGAGAAGCGTCGCGGTCCATGACCTGAGCCTTCAGGCGGGCGCGCTTGCCAGCATATTGCTTGGCCAGCTTGGCGCGCTTGTTGTTGCGCTCGACAGAGCTGATCTGCGACCTCGCTGCTACACTCCCATCAGCCAGCGAACGGCATGTCGAAGCCCTTGAGAAGCGCCTTGGCTTCCGCATCGGACTTGGCCGTCGTGACGAAAATGATGTCCATGCCCCGGGTGGCATCAACCTTGTCGTAGTTGATTTCCGGGAAAATGAGCTGCTCCTTCAGACCCAGCGAATAATTGCCGCGGCCGTCGAAGCTCTTGCCCGGAACGCCACGGAAGTCGCGGACGCGGGGCAGCGCAATGGTGATCAGACGATCGAGGAATTCGTACATGCGGTCGGCACGCAAGGTCACCTTGCAGCCCACCACCTGGCCTTCGCGCAGCTTGAACTGGGCGATGGACTTCTTGGCCTTGGTCACCACCGGCTTCTGACCGGAAATGGCGGTCAGCTCGGCGATGGCGGCGTCGATCTTCTTCGCATCCTGGGCGGCTTCGCCGACGCCCATGTTGATGACGATCTTTTCCAGCTTCGGAACCTGCATGGGGTTCTTGTAGTTGAACTGTTCCTGCAGGGCCGGGCGGACCTTGGTGTCGTAATGGCTACGCAAACGCGCGGTCATGGTCTTATGCTCCCCCATTACCGGTCGATGACTTCGCCGGACCGCTTAGCGACGCGGACCTTGCGACCGTCTTCCAGGACCTTCACGCCGACGCGGGTCGGCTTGCCGTCCTTGGGATCGACGTGGGCGACGTTGGACACGTGCAGGGCGGCTTCCTGTTCGACGATGCCACCCGCGCTGGCGGCGCTGGGGCGAACATGGCGCTTGACCTTGTTCACACCCTGGACGACCACGCGTTCTTCCTTCGGGTAGGCGGCGATGACTTCGCCCTTCTTACCCTTGTCCTTGCCGGCGATCACAATGACCTGATCGCCCTTCTTCACGTTCAGACCGGCCATTAGAGCACCTCCGGAGCCAGCGAGATGATCTTCATGAACTTCTTGGCGCGAAGTTCACGGGTGACCGGGCCAAAAATACGGGTGCCGATCGGTTCGCCCTGCTTGTTGATCAGGACGGCCGCATTGGTGTCGAAACGGATCGCGGTGCCATCGGGACGACGGATTTCCTTGGCGGTGCGAACGATGACGGCGCGATGCACGTCACCCTTCTTCACCTTGCCACGCGGAATCGCTTCCTTGATGGAGACGACGATGACGTCGCCCACATTGGCGATGGTGCGGTGCGAACCGCCCAACACCTTGATGCACTGCACCCGGCGGGCACCCGAATTATCGGCGACGTCCAGGTTGGTTTGCATCTGGATCATGTCGAGTTTCCTTTTCTAGATCGATATCGTCGGTCAGACCGTCTTAGGCCTGCTCGACGATCACTTCCCAGGTCTTGGTCTTCGAGATCGGACGGCACTCGCAAATGCGGACAGTGTCGCCGGTCTTGAACTGGTTGTTCTCGTCGTGGGCGTGATACTTCTTCGAACGACGGATGAACTTCTTGTAGATCGGGTGCATGACGCGCCGTTCGACGCTGACCACCACGGTCTTGTCCATCTTGTCGCTGACGACGACGCCCTGGAGAATGCGCTTCGGCATTGGCTAGGTCTCCTTAGGCGGCGGAAGCGGACTTGGCCCGCTCGCCGATGATGGTCTTGATGGTCGCGATTTCACGACGCACCTGGGTGACGCGAGCAGTGTTTTCCAACTGGCCGGAAGCCTTCTGGAAACGCAGGTTGAACTGCTCCTTCTTCAGCGTGAGCAGAGCTTCCTGCAGCTGATCGTCGGTCTTGGCGCGCAGATCGCTGGACTTGGTCGCCATGACTTTACTCCCCGATACGAACGATGAACTTGGTCTTGATCGGCAGCTTGGCAGCGGCCAGCTCAAAACCACGACGGGCCAAATCTTCCGGCACGCCATCGACCTCGAACATCACGCGGCCGGGCTTGACGCGGGCCACCCAATATTCGGGGGTACCCTTACCGGAACCCATGCGGACTTCGGCGGGCTTGGTCGACACCGGCACGTCGGGGAAAATGCGGATCCACACGCGGCCCTGACGCTTCAGGTGGCGGGTGAGCGCACGACGGGCCGCTTCGATCTGACGAGCGGTGATGCGCTCCGGCTCCAGGGCCTTGAGGCCGAAGGCGCCGAAGTTCAGCTGGGAGCCGCCCTTGGCATCGCCATGGATGCGGCCCTTATGCTGCTTGCGGAACTTAGTACGCTTGGGCGAAAGCATCTCTCTACCCTCTCAAATCAGCGACGGTCGACGGGAGCGGACTCGCCGGCGGCGCGCTTGTCCTGGGCCATGGGGTCATGGGCCAGGATTTCACCCTTGAACACCCACACCTTGATACCGCAGGTACCATAGGTGGTCTTGGCGGTGCCGATACCGTAATCGATGTCGGCGCGCAGGGTGTGCAGGGGCACGCGACCTTCGCGGTACCACTCCATACGAGCGATCTCAGCGCCGCCCAAACGGCCCGAGCAGTTGATGCGGATGCCCTGGGCGCCCAGACGCATGGCCGACTGCACCGCACGCTTCATGGCGCGGCGGAAGGACACACGGCGCTCCAACTGCTGGGCGATGGACTCGGCCACCAGCTGGGCGTCCAGTTCCGGCTTGCGGATCTCGACGATGTTCAGGTGCACCTCGGAGCCGGTCATCTTGGAAAGCTGCTTACGCAGTACTTCGATGTCGGCACCCTTCTTGCCAATCACCACGCCCGGACGGGCGGTGTGGATGGTGATGCGGGCCTTCTTGGCCGGAC
>CAZWZP010000219.1:0-2831 GCA_964638925.1 uncultured Stakelama sp.
CGCCGCCCGCGCCGCGGTCGCTCTGGCCGCCGGCATATTTGGTGAGCGAATAGACAACGAGGTCGGCGCCCTGCTTGAGCGGCTGCGCCCAGAGCGGGCCGAGGAAGGTGTTGTCGATCGCGATCGGCGGCTTGGTGTCGCCGGTGAAGATCGCGTCGCGGCTGGCGGCGACCGCCTCGACATCGACCAGCACGTTGGTCGGGTTGGCGGGGCTTTCGAGATAGATGAGGGCGACATTGCCCGACGATGCCTTGTGCAGCACCGCGTCGATCTCTTCGCGCGTGGCGCCGGCGGGGAAGTCGACCCAATGGACGCCGAACTTGCCGAGGATGCGGGCGATCAGCGTTTCGGTGGCGGCGTAGAGCGGGCCGGAATGGACGATCGTGTCGCCGGGCTTGACCATCGCGAGGAACAGGGTGGCGATGGCGGACATGCCGGAGGAGAAGGCGAGCGCGTCCTCCGCCTCTTCCCATACGCCCAGGCGATCTTCGAGGATCTCCTGATTGGGGCCGTTGAAGCGCGAATAGACGAGGCCCTCGGCCCCGCCGGGACGCTTGCCGGTGACGCCTTCGAAATGGCGCTTGCCGGCGGCGGCGTTGGGGAAGACGAAGGTGGAGGTAGCGAAGATCGGGGGTTTCAGCGAGCCTTCGGACAGCACCGGGTCATAGCCATGGCCCATCATCAGCGTGCTGGGGCTGAGCTTGCGGTTGCCGATCGTGTCGATCGAGGGTTTGGGGCGGCGGCGCGGTTCGGTGCCGGTGAGCTCGGCTTCGGTGGGCTGTTCGGGCGTGTCGGTCATGGCGGGTCCGCTCCTGGTATCAGATGAAACTAATTACCGCAGCCGTCGCACCGATCGTTTAGTCCGTCAATGCGATCACGCTGATCTGGCGGCCATAGTCGGGCGCGCCTTCGTGGGTGGCGCGGCGATAGCTGAAGAAACGCGCAGGATCGGCATAGGTGTCCGCGCCGAGTGCCTCGATCCGGCGGAGGCCCGCGAGCGCGAGGCGGTGGACGACATAGGCCTCAAGGTCGAATTGGTGGTGGCCGGGCTTGCCGGGGGTGAAGAAGCGCTCATTCGCCGGGTCGGTGGCGGCGAAGCGGGTGAGGAAACCGTCGTCGACTTCGTAGCTGGCGCGGGCGATGCAGGGGCCGACGGCGGCGGCGATGTTGTCGCGCCGTGCGCCGAGCTCCTCCATGCGGGCGATGGTCGCATCGGTGACGCCGTGGAGCGCGCCCTTCCATCCGGCATGGGCGGCGGCGACCACGCCGGCGGTGCGGTCGGCGAACAGCACGGGCGCGCAGTCGGCGGTGAGGATGCCGAGCAGCACGCCGGGACGGTCGGTGACGAGCGCGTCAGCGTGCGGGCGGTTGTCTTCGTCCCAATCCGCGCCGACGATGACCGCGTCGGGGGAGTGGACCTGATGGACGGTCGCGAAGCGGCTGCCCGGGGCGATGGCGGCGATGACGCGGTGCTGATTTTCCTGCAGCTCGGGCGTGGGGGGCAGGCCGCGGCGGCCCATGTCGAGGCTGGCGGTGGGGCCGGTGGTGACGCCGCCGGTGCGGCCCATGAAGCCGTGCGCAATGCCGTCGAGTGCGGTGGCGCGCAGGATGGTGAGGGCTTCGCTCACAGCGCCAGCCGCATCACGAGGTCGCGGTCGATCTGGCGGCCGACCGGGAAGGCATAGTCGCCGACATGGACGAAGCCATATTTGGCGTAGAAGGCAATCGCGCGGTGGTTTTCCTCGAACACCGTCAGCAGCAATGCGGGCGCGCGGCGGGCGCGGGCGGTGGTCATGGCCCAGTCCATCAGCGCATGGGCGATGCCGTGGCCATGCCAGCGGGTTGCGACATAGAGCTGGGCGAGCTGGGCGTCGGCGGTGCTCGCCTGTTCGAGGGTCGGTGGGACCATCTTGGCGTAGCCGGCAATGGCACCGTCGACGCGGGCGACTTGCCAGGTGATCAGCGGGTTGGCGAGGTCGCGGAGCAGGCGACCCTCGGGGCCGAAATTCTCGTCAAGAAAGCTGGCGAGATCCTCGGGCTTGTAGAAATGGGTGAAGGTGTCGCGCCAGCTCGCCTCCGCCATCGCGTCGAGTGCGGTGGCATCGGCGGGGGTGGGGGTATCGAGTTGGATCACGCAAACCCCGCCGGCACCGGCCAGCCGGGGGCGGTGAGCGCGACGACCTTGAACAATTCGCCCATCGCGTCGTCGCCGATCAGGCGGTCGCGCGCGGCGGCGACATCGGCGGCACGGTCGGGGGCGGCGCGGGTGAGCGCTTTGGCACGCGGTTCGATTCCCAGTTCGCGCAGCCATGCGCCCTGCGGGATCGGGCCGTAAGCCTCCAGCCCCTCGACCCGCGCCGCTTCGATCAGCGTGCCGAAATCGACATGCGCGGTGAGGTCGGCCTCGCCCGGATCCTCGAACGGATTGACGTAAGCGTGGCCGCGCACCGCTTGCAGCGTGTCGCCGATCGCTGGCCCCGCATAGCCATAGTCGATCACGATCGCCGCGCCGCCCTGTTGCAGCAGGCGGGCGGCGAGTGCGCGCAGGATCGCGACGCTGGGCGGCGAGGTTTCGAGGATCGATCCGTCGGGCGCATCGCGGAACTGCGGCGGGATGATCGGATCGAAGATGGTGTTGCCGATCACGGGGATGAACAAAATGTCCTGACAGGCGATGAGCCGCTCGCGCCAGCCCTGTGGCGTCTTGACCAATTGCCGGATCGGGAGCGCGTCGAAAAATTCATTGGCGACGACCAGCAGCGGCTTGTCATCGGGCAGGCCGACCAGATCGAGCGACCATTCGGCGTGCGGCACCTGCTTCGCCTGTTCGG
>CAZWZP010000219.1:2851-4022 GCA_964638925.1 uncultured Stakelama sp.
TGTTTTCGACGAAATGCACCGGCGGGGTGAGGCCAGCGCTGCGCATCGCGCGCAGCGCATCGCTGGCGAGGGTGCCGCGACCCGGGCCAAGCTCGACATAATGGCAGTCGGGGCGGTCGGCGCGGTCCCACAGGTCGGCGAGCGCGAGGCCGACCAGCTCGCCGAACATCTGGCTGATTTCCGGCGCGGTGGTGAAATCGCCGCGCGTGCCGAGCGGGTCGCGGGTGGCGTAATAATGGGTGTTGGCCGCACCCATATATTGCGACAGCGGGATCGGCCCGGCGAGCGTGATCGCGCGCGCGATCCGCTCGGGCAGCGGGCCGTCGACGTTGGGCGTGTCGCTCATGCGATCGTCTGATCGCCTGCGAACGGCTCGACCCGCTCGCGGCGCTTCTTGGCGGTGGCGATCAGGTAGACGCCGCCGAAGATCATCGGGAGCGTCAGCAGCTGGCCCATGTGCAGGCCGGGCGTCGCGAAGATCGTGTCGTTGAACTGCGCATCATGTTCGCGGAAGAATTCGACGAACCAGCGCGACAGGCCATAGCCGAGGATGAAGGTGCCGACGAGCTTGCCCGGCTGGTAGCGCGCGTCGGTCTTCCAGAACAGGAACCACAGGATCAGGCCGACGAGCAGCCCTTCGAGTCCTGCCTCGTAGAGCTGGCTGGGGTGACGCGCAAAGGTCTCGCCGGTCGGCTGGACGCCATTATGGTCATAGACGATGCCCCAGGGCATGGTGGTCTGGTGGCCCCACAGCTCGCCATTCACGAAATTGGCGAGGCGCCCGAAGAACAGGCCGAACGGCACTGCGCAGGCGACATAGTCATGCACGCGCAGCCAGCTGAGCTTTTCCTTGCGGCACAGCCACAGGATCGCGAGCGTCACCCCGATCGTGCCGCCATGGAAGGACATGCCGCCTTCCCATAGCTGGAGCAGCTTGAGCGGTTCGAGGAACAGCGCCGGTTGGTAGAAAATCGCATAGCCGAGGCGGCCGCCGACAATGATGCCGATCGTGGCGTAGAACACCATGTCGTCGGCATGGCGGCGCGCCATCGGCGCACCCGGCTGGGCCAGCAATTTCAGCAGATACCACCAGCCGACCAGAATGCCCGCGATATAGGCGAGCGAATACCATTTGAGCTGAAAGAAACCGAGGTCCAGCGCGACCGGATGC
>CAZWZP010000220.1:0-211 GCA_964638925.1 uncultured Stakelama sp.
CGGGGGCGAGATCAGCGTCACGCCCGGCGTCGAATGGCGCAGCTTGGCGATGAACTCGGTCACCTTGAACCCGGGCAGCTGCCCGCCCTCGCCGGGCTTGGCGCCCTGGGCGACCTTGATCTCAACTTCCTCGCACGCGCCGAGATATTCGGCGGTGACGCCGAACCGGCCGCTGGCGATCTGCTTGATCGAGCTGTTGGCATTGTCGCCG
>CAZWZP010000220.1:233-486 GCA_964638925.1 uncultured Stakelama sp.
AATCCTCGCCACCCTCGCCCGATACGGCCTTGGCGCCGATGCGGTTCATCGCGATTGCCAGTGTTTCATGCGCCTCGGGTGACAGCGCGCCCAACGACATGCCCGGGGTCACGAAGCGCTTGCGGATTTCGGTGATCGCCTCGACCTGGTCGATGGCAACGCCTTCGGTCGGGAAGTTGAACTCCAGCAAGTCGCGCAGATAGACCGGCGGCAGGTCGCGCACCCCGCGCGAGAATTGCAGATAGGTCGAATA
>CAZWZP010000220.1:517-787 GCA_964638925.1 uncultured Stakelama sp.
TTGCAGCGTGTGCATCCGCTGCGCCGAATAGGCATGGGTCTCGCCACCATGGCGCTGGCGGTAGAAGCCGCCGATCGGGAGGGTCGCGACCGCGCTGTCATAGGCGGCATCGTGGCGCATCTGGGCGTTCAGATGCAGCGAGGCATAGCCCTCGCCCGAAATCTTCGCGGGCATCCCGGGGAAGAAGTCGTTGACCAGCGCGCGGCTGAGCCCGACCGCTTCGAAATTATAGCCGCCACGATAGCTGGAGATCACCGCGATCCCCATCTT
>CAZWZP010000220.1:804-3964 GCA_964638925.1 uncultured Stakelama sp.
GAGCAGGCCTTCGTCGATCGCCTTGCGGTGGTTCTTGAGGCATTGCTCGAACGACAGGTCGCCGAACAGGCCGCGCGCATGGCGGTCGGCGATCGCGGCTTCGGCCAGATAGGCATTCACCGTGGTCGCGCCGACGCCGATCAGCACCGCATAATAATGGGTGTCGAGGCATTCGGCGGTGCGGATGTTGACGCTGGCATAGCTGCGCAGCCCCTTGCGCACGAGGTGCGTGTGCACCGCCGCCGCCGCCAGCACGCCGGCAATGGCGATCCGGTCGGGGCCGACATTCTCGTCAGTCAGGAAAATCTCGGTCTTGCCCGCGCGCACCGCCTGTTCGGCCTGAAGCCGGATATCGGCGATGGCCGCGCGCAGCGTTTCCGGCCCGCCGCCCGCAGGGAAGCTGTAATCGATCTCCGCCGCCTGCGCGCCGAAATAGCTTTTGAGCCGTGCCCAGTCGCCATTGGTCAGCACCGGGCTTTCGAGCACCAGCACCTTGTTCGCGGTCTGCGCAGTGTCGAGGATGTTGGCGAGATTGCCGAACCGCGTCTTGAGCGACATCACATGCCGCTCACGCAGACTGTCGATCGGCGGGTTGGTCACCTGGCTGAAATTCTGGCGGAAGAACTGGCTGATCAGCCGTGGCTTGTCGCTGATGACGGCGAGCGGCGTATCGTCGCCCATTGACCCGACCGCCTCCTTGGCGTCGGTCACCATCGGCGACAGGATCAGCTCCATGTCCTCCAGCGTCTGTCCAGCGGCGACCTGACGGCGGGTCAGCTCGGCGCGGGTCCAGGCCGGTGCCGCATCGGCGGCGGCAGGCAGGTCGGCGAGCCCCATGAACTCGCCGATCATCGACGCATAGTCATACTCACCAGCGATCCGGTCCTTGACCTCGCCATCGGTGTAGAAACGCCCTTCGTCGAGGTCGACCGCGATCATCTGGCCCGGCCCGAGCCGCCCCTTGGCGACCACGGTCGCTTCGGGGATCTGGACCATGCCGGTCTCCGATCCGACCACGAGCAGGCCGTCGGAGGTGCGGGTATAGCGCAGCGGGCGCAGCGCGTTGCGATCGACGCCCGCCACCGCCCAGCGGCCATCGGTCATCGCAAGCGCGGCGGGGCCGTCCCACGGCTCCATCACGCTGGCGAGATATTTGTACATGGCCAAATGCTTGTCGGGCATCGCGTCGATCGCCTGCCACGCCTCGGGCACCAGCATCAGCTTGGCAGTCGGCGCGTCGCGACCCGAGCGACAGATCGCCTCGAACACCGCGTCGAGCGCGGCGGTGTCGGACGCGCCCGCCGGGATCACCGGCTTGATATCCTCCGAATGCTCGCCGAACGCGGTCGCCGCCATCTTGATCTCGTGGCTGAGCATCCAGTTCTTGTTGCCGCGGATCGTGTTGATCTCGCCATTATGGGCGAGGCAGCGGAACGGCTGGGCGAGCGCCCATTGCGGGAAGGTGTTGGTCGAATAGCGCTGGTGATAGATGGCAAAGGCCGAGACGAACCGCTCGTCGCGCAGGTCGGGATAGAATTCCGACAGCGATTCGGCGAGGAACAACCCCTTGTAGATGATCGACCGGCAGCTGAGCGAGCAGATGTAGAAGCCGCTGATCTGCGCCGCGATGATCCGCTTTTCGATGCGACGGCGGACGAGGTAGAGGTTCTTCTCGAAGTCGGCCGCGCTCTGTTCGTCGGGCATCGGCCCGGCGATCATGATCTGCTCGATCTCCGGCCGGGTCGCCTGCGCCTTTTGCCCGATGACCGAGACATCGACCGGCACCTGCCGCCAGCCATAGATGGTATAGCCGGCGTCGATCAGCACGCTTTCGACGATCGTGCGGCACGCCTCCTGCGCGCCCAGATCGACGCGCGGCATGAAGATCATGCCGACCGCAAGCCGATTGGGCAGCACGCGATGCCCGCTGGCCAGCACCGCATCGTCAAAGAAGCGCAGCGGCAGATCGACATGCAGCCCCGCGCCGTCGCCGGTCTTGCCATCGGCGTCGACCGCGCCGCGATGCCACACCGCCTTCAGCGCATCGATCGCACCCTGCACCACGCGGCGCGACGGCTGTCCATCGATCGCCGCGACCATGCCGACGCCACACGCATCGCCCTCGAACTCGGGGCGGTACATGCCTTCACGGGCAAGGCGTTCGCGTTGGGTTTCGTAGGTCACTTCTTCGACTTTCCTGTGAGATCCGCTTCTAGCGTTTCGAGATCCTTCTCGCCTTCCGCCATTGACCTCTCCATCAATCGACGCTGCCAACCCAAAAGCTCGGGGTCTGCGGGCATCTTCATGCTCTCGTCCATGTAGAGCCGCCCGGTCGGCGTACTGAAGAACGCGGTGATCTCATCGAGTTGCGCGACCGTGAAACGGCGCGCGTAGGCGCGCTCCATGATGGCGAACATGCCGGGCAGCTCGGTCTGAAGGAGTTCAATCGTCTTCTGCTGCTGCTTGGCAAGGAATGCGTCGAGCGTGGCTTTCGCCTTTGGGTCGGCGGCCAACGCCGTTCTAATGTCGGGCCGCGAGAGCATCGCCTGCTGCATGTTCGCGAGCATCGGGTTTAGCATCGCTTCAAACATGGCGTTGCGCTGTGCCGGCGGCATCATTGCCTCAATCGTTCGCTTCGCGGCGGTAAGGCGCGCGGGATCGACTGCGGGCGTAGGGGCGGACACCGTGGTCGTCTGGGCGAGGGCGTGGCCTCCGATGGTCAGCGCAAGCGCGAAGGCAAATGGGCGGATCATGCGGCAACCTTTCCAACCGAGGCCATTTTCTGCGCCTTCAACCACGCATGCATCCGCTCGCTGACATCGCGTCCGTCGCGGATCGCCTGCACTACCAGGCTCGCGCCCTTGACGATGTCGCCGGCGGCGAACACGCCGTCGAGGTTGCTCATCATGGTGCGCGCATCGGTGCGCACCGTGCCCCAGCGGGTGACGCCCAGTGCTGGCGCGTTGAACAGCACCGGCAGATCCTCGGCGTCGAAGCCCAGCGCCTTGATCACCAGATCGGCGGGGACGTCGAATTTTGCGTCGGGATCGGGTTCGGGCGCGCGGCGGCCGCTGGCGTCGGGGGCGCCGAGGCGCACCCCGACCGCCTTGACCGCCGTCACCTGTTCGCCGCCCTCAAATGCCTCGGGGGCGGAGAGCCA
>CAZWZP010000221.1:0-587 GCA_964638925.1 uncultured Stakelama sp.
AGGTCGCCCGTTCTTGCAACAGCGGATCGAGCGCGAGGCGGAGCGCAAAGGCGACTGCGATCACCACAAGGGCAACCACCAGCGACGAGACCGGGTCGAGCCGGTCGAGCAGCGGGCGCGGCACCGTGCCGTCCTTCAGCGTCGGCGGGAACGCGGCTCCGGCGCCGCTGTCACCTCCGGTGCGTCCCTTAGGATGAAAACCCAAATTCCCGCTCCCGCAGTCGCAGCCTAGAATCCGCCATGCACTTGCTGTGGATCAAATATCCAGGCGGAAAGGATAATTCAAAATGATTGCCCCATATATCGACCTCACCGTTCACCACGCCCCGCGCGGGCTGTCCGACCGGGTTGCCCTCGGCTTTACCAAGAGCCTGCGCTGGATCGCCGACACGTTTTTCGCGGAGCGCTACGGGCATCGTGCGGTTGTGCTGGAGACGGTTGCCGCGGTGCCGGGAATGGTCGGCGCGACGCTTAATCACCTCAAATGCTTGCGCCGCATGTGCGACGATCGCGGCTGGATCAAGACGCTGATGGACGAGGCGGAGAATGAGCGGATGCACCTCATGACCTTCGTCGCGGTGTGCAAG
>CAZWZP010000221.1:693-3958 GCA_964638925.1 uncultured Stakelama sp.
GTTATTTCGAGGAAGAGGCGGTCATCAGCTACACCCATTATCTGGCCGAGATCGACGAGGGGCGCTCGCAGAATGTTCCCGCGCCGGAAATCGCGAAGCGCTATTGGGGGCTGGCCGAAGACGCGTCGCTGCGCGACGTGGTGCTCGTCGTGCGAGCGGACGAGGCGCATCATCGCGACGTCAACCATGGCTATGCCAACGAACTGGCCGGACTGCCGCCTTGTGCGGTGGCGCCTTGTCCGCCGCATCAGGCGCTTGAGCCCGTCTGGAAACAGGCCGCCTGACCTCATGCGGGGCGGCACAACGCCGCCCCCAAAGGACCGTCGCCCAAAGGACTGTTGCTATGTCCCGTCCCAGCATCCTTCTTGTCGATGACGACCCCGCAGTGCGATCATCGATCAGCTTCGCGCTCGAAATCGAGGGGTTCGACGTCGCCGCGTTCGAAAGCGCGGAGGAGGTTGTCGGGCGGGAAATGTCGCGACGATACGCCTGTGTCGTGATCGACCAGCGGCTCCCGGGGATGGACGGGCTCTCGCGGCTCGCCTGGCTACACGCGTCGGGGGAACAGGCGCCGGCGATCATAATCACCAGCAACCCGACCCCGCGCCTGCTTGAGCGGGTAGGGGCGGTGGGTGCCCGGTTGGTCGAAAAGCCATTGCTCTGCGACGAACTCGCCACGGTCGCGCGGGAATTGATCAAGCAAGTGGCACGCCCGCTCCACGCCTGAACGCTATCGGCGAACGCATCGCAGAGGGGAATCGCATGTATTTCAGCAATCTGGCTACCGCTGACCCGCATATCGCGCTGGGGCATCCCTGTCATGGTTGCACGGTCCGCGACACCGCCCTGTGCAACACGCTGACTCAGGTCGAGCTGGCTGAATATCGCCGCAACGGGGTCACCCGCAAATTGTCGCCGGGCCAGGCGCTGTGCTGGGAGGGCGATGCGGTGACGCATGTCTACACCCTGACCCATGGCGCGCTGCGCTTGTCGCGGCACTTGCCCGACGGTCGGCGACAGGTGACCGGCTTCGCCTTCCCGGGGGACTTCATCGGTCTCACCCTGGAGGAGGAGCATCCCTTTACCGCCGAGGCAATCGGCAGCGCCGAACTGTGTCAGTTCAGTCGCACGCGGTTCGACGCGTTCGTCAGCGCGCATCCGCAGATGCAAAAGGGGCTCTATGCCGCCGCCGCGCGCGAGTTGGCAGTGGTGCGAGAGCAAGTGCTCCTGCTGGGCCGAAAGACGGCGAGCGAACGTCTCGCAAGTTTCCTGCTCGACATGGCGAACCATTCAGAACAATTCCCGAGTGAACCGCGACGCGTCGCGCTGCCGATGTCGCGTATGGACATGGCCGATTATCTTGGGTTGCGGATCGAAACGGTCAGTCGCGAGCTGGGCGCATTGAAGGCGGCCGGGCTGATCCGCATGCTCGGGGTGCATGAGCTCTATATTCTGGACCCGGTGGCGCTGCGCGACAGTGCCTGTCGCTGGGAAATGAGCGACGTCAGATTCGCGTCGGCGCGCGCATAATTGAGCTGGCGCAAGCGGCAGAGCGCGTAAGCTCGTACCCCGGCAATCGGGTTGTACGCAACTCCTCCACGACTTGGCGGCAGCGGTGATCCCCTGCCGCCAATTTTTTTTAAGCGATCTTAGTCGCCGCCTCACAAAAAAGGCCGGTCAGTTCCGCATTTGAGTCAGGTCAAGTCGGCCCACCGTCCGCGCGTCAGACTGGCAGCTCAGCATTGCAGTGAGGACGCGCATGGACTTTGAGAACGCACTGGCCGAAGAAATCTGGACCGCAAAATACCGGTTTTCGCCCGCGCCGGGGGAGGGTGACTCCACTATCGACGCGACCATCGCCCGCGTCGCGGCCGCCGTTGCCGAGGTGGAGGTGGAGGCGCTGCGCCCGGTCTGGCGCGCGCGGTTCGAGGATGCGTTGCGGGATTTCCGCTTCATCCCCGCTGGCCGGATACTGGCGGGGGCCGGGACCGAGCGTTCGGTCACCTTGTTCAACTGTTTCGTCATGGGGACGATTCCCGACAGTCTTGAAGGCATATTCGCGCATCTGCGCGAAGCCGCGATGACGATGCAGCAAGGCGGTGGCGTCGGCATGGATTTCTCGACGATCCGCCCATCGGGCAGCGCGGTACGCGGCGTCGGTGCAGAGGCATCCGGCCCGCTCAGCTTCATGGATTGCTGGAACGCGATGTGTCGCACCGTCGAGTCGGCGGGGCAGCGGCGCGGCGCGATGATGGGCTGTCTGCGCATCGACCATCCCGATATCGAGGCGTTCATCGATGCCAAGCGGGATCCGGCGCGCCTGCGCAATTTCAACGTGTCGGTGCTGGTGCCCGATTCGTTCATGCAGGTGCTGGGCGCCGATGGCGACTGGCCGCTGGTCTTTGAGGGGCATTGCTATCACACGGTCAAGGCGCGGGCGCTGTGGGAGCGGTTGATGCGCGCGACCTATGACACCGCCGAGCCGGGCGTGATCTTTGTCGATCGCGTGAACGCCGCCAACAATCTGGTGCATTGCGAGAGCATCGCGGCGAGCAATCCGTGCGGCGAGCAGATGCTGCCCCCCTATGGGGCTTGCCTGTTGGGCTCGATCAACCTCGCCCGGCTGGTCGAGCGGCCCTTTGCCGATGGTGCCGAACTTGATGAGGAGGCGCTGGCGGACCTCACCCGTACCGCCGTCCGCTTCCTCGACAATGTGATCGATCTGTCGCGCTATCCCTTGTTCGAACAGGAATCCGAAGCGCGCGCCAAGCGCCGGATCGGGCTGGGCATCACCGGCCTTGCCGATGCGTTGCTGTTCTGCGGCGCTACCTATGGCAGCAGTGCGGCGGTTGCGCTGACCCAGCGCTGGCTGGGGGTGATCAAGCGCGAAGCCTATCGCGCCTCGGCGATGCTGGCAGAGGAGAAGGGCAGCTTCCCGACCTATGACGAAGTGATGCTCGAGCGGCCGAACATTGCATCGCTCGATGCCGAAACCCGGGCGCTGATCGAAGCCTATGGCCTGCGCAATGGCTGCCTGACCTCGATCGCGCCGACCGGCACCACCTCGCTGCTGGCGGGCAATGTCTCCTCCGGGATCGAGCCGGTCTTTGCCTATGCCTATACCCGCCGGATCCGTCAGCCCGACGGGAGCACGCGCGAGCAGGCGGTCGAAGATTACGCGATGCAGGTCTGGCGTCGCGAGAAGGGCGATCTGCCGCCGCCCGAAGCGCTGTTCGTCAGCGCCCAGACGCTGACGCCATCCGAC
>CAZWZP010000222.1:0-3934 GCA_964638925.1 uncultured Stakelama sp.
GGGCGGCCGTCGCCATCGACGTCACCCGCGCCGACGCGGACGCCGCCGGTCGCGGCGGTGTCGGAGGCGAGGCGGAGCGAGGAGATAAGGATCCAGTCCTTGTGTGACTTGTCGCGTGCCTCGCCATCGACGCCGTCGAACTTGATGTACCAGGCGGCGGCGGCGGGAACCACGGTGGCGAGCAGCACGGCGGCGGTGGCGGCGATGCGGGTCGTGCGGGGCAGGAATTTGGGCATGGGGGACCTCCAAATCTGGTGATTGGAGTAATAGTCTAGATCATTGCTCTAGTAAAGTGCGCTAAGAGGTGCGGGATTGTCGGGCATTTCCGGGACGTTGCGACCGGGATCGGTGCAATCGCACAGGCACGGCACCGCGCGGCACGACTGGGCGTGCAGTCTCTGCCAGCCGAGTCGGGATCAGTCCGGGTAGCGGAACAGGCGCGCGATCAGATCGGGATGCGGATCGAGCGCGACCCATGGTGCCAGCTCGTCCGCCTGCGCCGCGATCAACCGGGCGCGGACCAGCGTGGCGTCCGGTCCGAACATCGGGATTGCCGCAAGGCGACGGTCGAGCGCATCCCCGGCGATGAGGAACAGCGCGGTCTGCCGCGTCGGCGCAAAGCCACTCGCGAGGCCGTGCCCAGCCCCGCCAAATTCGGTGAAGCCACGGTCGAGATTGGCGTTGCGCAAGAAGAACGGATCCAGCGCATGAGGCCGAAGCCAGGGCGCCAGGGCGAGGATCAGCGCGAGCCGCTCGTCCGCGCTCAGCCGGTTCATCATCACCGCCGCACCATAAGCGCAACGGCCGAGCAACTCGGGTGGCTCCGGCAGCGGCGGCGCGCCGGACGCTGCGTCGCCCTGCCCGAAATGATGGCGCATCCGCTGCTGGATCAGGGTTTCGAGCCAGCGCAGTTCGCGATCCAGCGTCGCGGCGAGCGCAGCGGGCGGTCTAGCGTCAGTCATTGGTAAGCGGCCAGCGGCTGTGGCGGGCGCGGTCGCCGAGGTCGAGCAGCGCTTCATTGGGATCGTTGCGGCGCGTGGCAGCGAGCCCGTCGGGGCGCGGGGCGGTTTCCTCCCACGCGGTGTGGGTGACCTCCTTTGCCTTCGCTTCCTGATAGGTCGCGTCGCGCACGCGCTTCATGCGGCGCCAGAGCAAGGGCATGGCGATGAACGGGAAGGCAATGCCGCCAACGATGATCAGCAGCGCGACGATGTCGGTCATTCGGGGTCCCCTTCCCTTCGGCGCGGCGATGAGAGCGCAGCTGACGGGGGGATGCAAGCGCGGATCAGCGCGGGCGGTGGTCGGTGCCGGCGCCGGGGGTGATGAAGATGGCGGTGGCGGTGGTGCCGGGGGGCACGTCGGCGGTGTGCCACACGCCGGGCGGGTTGATCGCATAGTCGCCCGGGGTGAGGGTTTCGCGGGCGGTGGTGCCATCGGGCAGTTCCTGAACCAGCGTCATTTCCCCCGCGGTGCAGATGACCAGCTCCGCACCGTGCGGGTGGACTTCCCAGGAGGTCCAGCTTTCGGTGAAGCTGTATTGCGAGACGAGGCGCCCCTCGATCCCGTCGGCGGCGTGGCGTTGTTCGTACCCGGCGTACCAAGCCATACCGTCGAAGGGGGGCTCGACGGTGGCGGTGGCGTTGCGGCCGAGATGGGCGAATTGGGTGGAGAGGTGGGGCATGGGGGGAGGTTAGCTCGGTGTCGAAGGCGATCAAGAAGATTGGTTCACGCAAAGGCGCGAAGGCGCGAAGAGGTTGAACTGCTTTGCGGCGTCAGCCGCCTGAACCTGCGTGGCGTCTGCGATCGACGAAGTGGGTAGAGGACTGCTGGCGCGGCCGGGACCAATCTTCGCGCCTTCGCGTGAACCAAAAGCGATAATAGCGAACGGTTGCGATTTGCGCACATTGAGCACATCTTGACGTGATGACGCTCGCAGGCTTCTCGCGCATTTCGGTGGACCCGCTGGTATGTGGCGGGCGTCCGGTCGTGACCGGCACGCGCGTTCGGGTGAAGGACGTGCTGGAAATGCTGGCGGGCGGCGCGACCCCGGCGGAGATCGCCGCCGACTTTCCCTATCTAAGCGAGGATGATGTGCGCGCGGTGCTGGCCTATGCGGCGGCGCAGGCGGACCATCCGGTAGTGCTCGCCGCCGAATGAAGTTCCTCATCGACGCGCAATTGCCGCCCGCCTTGTGCGGGTGGTTGCGCGAGCGTGGACATGAAGCGGTGCATGTGTCCGAGATCGGCATGATCGCGGCGAGCGATGCCGAGATTGCTGTGCGGGCCGAAGCGGACGGTGCCGTGCTGGTCAGCAAGGACGAGGATTTCGTGACGCTGCGACTGCTAGATCGGTTTGCGTTTCTGTGGCTGCGGTGTGGGAATGCGAGCAATCGGGCGTTGGTGGCTTGGCTGGAACCACGATGGGTGCAGGTTGAAGCGCTTTTGTCGAGCGGCGAGCGCTTCGTGGAGGTGCGATGAACTATAAGTTACCCCGGATCTCAGCTCAATTTATGACGATCCAAATGCGATTTCGCTTCTTCAACCAACGCACGAAGATTGGCCAATTTGGATACCGACGACAGGTGTATTGACACACCACCGCACGTAAGTGCCACCATCAAATCACCCCGATCATTATTGAAAACGATCACTTTAATATCATTGATCTCGTACTGAACTTCAGAAAAAGAGAAACGATCCCGCTTGATCGACGTCATTTCAAGCTTATTGAGCACAGATATAAATTTGCTAATGTCATTATATGAGATGCTGGCAAACGCCTCCTGAGGATAATCCCCACCCGTACTCAACTCAAATCTGACACTATAATCCATTAAGTTACGATCAGGGACGATTGCCTCTCGCGCCTCTATTTGAATGTAAGACTGCCCAATTCCGACCAACTTACCAACTATCGTATAACTTCTTACTACAATGTCCTGGATATCATTCTCTTCAAATTCCGTGTAGGAATGCGTTGATCGCGCTAAATTCACAGCATTATCTCCCCACAAAACAGCTGATATACCAGCATACACATTGAACGTCGCCAGAATGCGATAGCGGCATTCACCAGCCAGCTGTCAGAGTGACATTCACTCCGTTGCCGCCACCTCAGCCCGCGCCTTCACCCCACCCCGCCCCAGCAACGGCGCAAGATACTTCCCCGTGTAACTCCGCGGCTCCTTCGCCACCGTCTCTGGCGTGCCTTCGGCGACGATCTCGCCGCCCTTGACGCCGCCTTCTGGGCCTAAATCCAAAATCCAGTCGGCGGTCTTGATGACGTCGAGATTGTGTTCGATCACCACCACAGTGTTACCCTGTTCGACCAGTGCGTGGAGGACCTCCAGCAGCTTACGGACGTCCTCGAAGTGTAGGCCCGTCGTGGGTTCATCCAAAATATACAGCGTCTGGCCGGTGGCGCGGCGGCTGAGTTCCTTGGCGAGTTTGACGCGCTGGGCTTCGCCGCCGGAGAGGGTCGTGGCCTGTTGGCCGACCTTGACATAGCCGAGGCCGACTTCGGCGAGCATCGCCATCTTGTCGCGGATCGGGGGGACGGCCTTGAAGAATTCCACGGCGTCCTCGACCGTCATGTCGAGCACGTCGGCGATGCTGCGGCCCTTGAACTTCACCTCCAGCGTTTCGCGGTTGTAGCGCTGGCCGTGGCACACGTCGCAGGTGACGTAGACGTCGGGGAGGAAGTGCATTTCGATCTTGAGCAGGCCATCGCCGGTGCAGGCTTCGCACCGCCCGCCCTTGACGTTGAAGCTGAACCGGCCGGGCTTGTAGCCGCGCGCCTGCGCCTCTGGCAGGCCCGCGAACCAGTCGCGGATGTTGGTGAAGGCGCCGGTATAGGTCGCGGGGTTGGAGCGCGGGGTGCGGCCGATCGGCGACTGGTCGATGTCGATGATCTTGTCGATATGCTCCAGTCCCTC
>CAZWZP010000223.1:0-3922 GCA_964638925.1 uncultured Stakelama sp.
GCTCGGGCATGTCCCCCCGCACCGCGACTCGCCGCGTCGCCGGGGTCGCGGCCAGCACCGCCAGCGTCGCGCGCATCGACGCCGGGTTGGCGTTGTAGCTCTCGTCGATCACCAGCGCTTCGCCGCCAGCGACCTGCGCCGCGAACCGCGCGCCGCGTCCGGCAAGCCCGCCCATCTCGCCCAGCGCCAACCCCGCCTGCTCCAGATCGCCGCCCGCCGCATCGACCGCCGCCAGCACCGCCATCGCATTGGCGACCCAATGATCGCCCGGCTGCGACAGGGTAAAGCTCAGCGTCTTGTCAGCCCCGATCTTCGCGGTCACGAACGTCCCGCCCGGCTGGCCGTGCATCACCTCGACCGCGCGCACATCGGCACCATTGCCAAGGCCAAAGGTAACGATCCGCGCCGCATAGGGCTTGGCGGCAGCAATCAATCGGTCGCGATGCGGACTGTCGAACGGTACGATCGCCGTCCCGCCGGGCTCCAGCCCCTGAAAAATCTCGCCCTTCGCGTCGGCAATCGCCGCTTCGCCGTCGAAGAATTCGGTGTGCGCGGGGGCGATGGTGGTGACGATCGCGATATGCGGCCGCACGATCCGGGTCAGCGCGGCCAGCTCGCCGGCGTGGTTCATCCCCATCTCGAACACGCCAAAGCGCGTATCGCGCGGCATCCGCGCCAGGCTCAGCGGCACGCCGGTATGGTTGTTATAGCTTTTGACCGAGCGGTGCGCCTGCCCCGGTTCGGGCCGGTCGAGACAGTCGAACAGCGCTTCCTTGGTCCCGGTCTTGCCGACCGACCCGGTCACGCCGATCACCACCCCGCCCATGCGCGCGCGGCTGGCCCGCGCCAGATTCTGCAGCGCCGCCATCGTGTCGCCGGTCAGGACATGCGGATGCGCCGTCGCCCGCGACACCACCGCCCCCGCCGCGCCGCTGGCAAAGGCCTGGTCGAGAAATTTGTGCCCGTCGGTCGTCTCGCCGGTCAGCGCAAAGAACAACGCGCCCGGCCCCACCTCACGACTGTCGAATGCAACGGCGTTGACGGTGAAATCCGCCGAAGCCGTCCCGCCCGTCGCCGCTGCGATTTCTGCTGAGGTCCACAGACTCATAAGCCCCTCCCCTTCAGGGGAAGGGTTGGGGTGGGGCCTATCCTCTTGGCGAGCGGTCTCGGTGAGACTGACAGGCCCCACCCCCCACCCCTCCCCTGAAGGGGAGGGGCTTTAAGAAAGCCCACCCCCCTCACGCCGCCGCCTCGCGCGCGACGGTGACATCGTCGAACGGCAGCACCATGTCGCCGACGATCTGGCCCTGCTCATGCCCCTTGCCGGCGATCAGCACGATATCTTCCGGACCAGCCGCCGCGACCGCAGCCATGATCGCCGCACGCCGGTCGCCGATCTCGGTCGCCTGCGGGGATCCCTTCATCACGTCGCGGCGGATCGACGCCGCATCCTCGCCGCGCGGATTGTCGTCGGTCACGATCACCAGATCCGCACCCGCCACCGCCGCCTGTCCCATCGGCTCGCGCTTGCCCGCATCGCGGTCGCCGCCAGCGCCGAATACCAGGATCAACCGCCCTGCCGCATGGGGCTTCAGCGCGGCAATCGCCGCCTCGATCGCATCCGGCGTGTGGGCATAATCGACATAGATTGGTGCGCCGCTCTTGCTGATTGCCGCGCGTTCCAGCCGCCCGCGCACCGGCTGAAGACGCGAAAAATTGGCGAAGGTCTGCGCGGGATCGCCGCCCGTCGCGATCACCAGCCCCGCCGCGATCAGCGCATTCGCCGCCTGATAGCCACCGATCAGCGGCAGCCCGACGCGATAGGTCTCGCCGCCGAACGCGATCTCCAGTTTCTGGTCGAGCAAGGTCGGTTCGCGCGACACCAGCCGGATCGTGTCACCATGCTCGCCGACAGTGATAATCCGGTTGCCGCGCATCCGGGCAATGTCGATCACCCGCTCGCTATGCGGATCGTCGGCCCACACCACCGCCGTCCCGCCGGGGTCGAGCACATCGGCGAACAGCCGCAGCTTGGCGGTGAAATAATCCGCCATGTCCTTGTGATAGTCGAGGTGGTCGCGGCTGAGGTTCGTGAACGCCGCCGCGCGCACCGGCAGCCCCTCGGTGCGGTACTGCGACAGGCCGTGGCTCGATGCCTCGAACGCCAGATGCGTCACCCCCTCGCGCGCCAACCCGGCGACGTTGGACAGGAAGGTCACGACATCGGGCGTGGTCAGCCCGGTCGACACCATTTCGCCCGCGGTGGTGACGCCCAACGTGCCGATCGACGCGGCATGATGCCCCGCCATCCGCCACAATTGCCGCACCATCTCGACCGTCGATGTCTTGCCATTGGTCCCGGTGACGGCGACCGACGTCTCGGGAAAGGGGGCGTAGAATCGCGCCGCGATCCGCGCGAATTCGGTGCGCGGATGGTCGCTCGCGATATGCGCCGCGCCCGCGACCGTCACTTCGGGCCGTGCCACGACCGCAATCGCCCCGCGCGCCACCGCTTCGGCAATATAATCCTCGCCATTAAAGCGTGTGCCGCGAAATGCACCGAACACCGTGCCGGGCGCGATCTTGCGGTGGTCGATGGCAAAGCCGGTGACGATGTCCTGCTCGTCCCCGCCGGTCAGGTCAGCGAGCTTCACTCGTCCACCCCCGCGCCGAGCGCGGCGACGGTGGTCTTGTTCTTCGCCTCCGCCTTCCACAGCAGCGGGGTCAGGTCGGAAACATCGACGTCGCGGCGCTCATCGGGCACCACGCCCAGCATCGCGCCGGTGCGCATCACGACGCGGTTGACGACGGGGGCCGCGGTCCACCCGGCGGTGGACTGGCCTGCGGATTGCGCATTTCCGATCGGCGAATCAAGCATCACCAGCACCACATAGCGCGGTGCGTCCATCGGGAAAGCCGCTGCGAAGGTCGAGACGTTTTTGTTGCGCTGATATCCGCCGCGTCCGGGCACTTCGGCCGTCCCGGTCTTGCCCCCGACGCGATAGCCCGGTGCATCGGCCTTGCTGCCGGTACCGTGCGTCACGATCAGGCGCATCAGCTGGCGCATCCGCGCGCTGGTCGCCTCCGAAATCACGCGGCGGCCAGCCGGAGCCTTGCCCGGTTCGATCTTGCGCAGCGTCGCCGGGCGCCACACCCCGCCATTGATCATCGCGGCATAGGCGCTCGCCAAATGCAGCGGCGTCACCGCAATGCCATGGCCATAAGCGGTGGTCATCACCGTGGTCCGCGCCCAATATTTGGGCCACAGCGGCCCGGCCGCGCCGCCCAGCTCGATCGGTGCCTTGGTGTCAAAGCCCAGGCCACGGAACATCTCCTCCATCCGCTCTTTGCCCAGCTCGTCGGCGATCCGTGCCGTCGCGATGTTGGACGAATGGATCAGCGTCTCGGGAATGTTCAGCCAGCGTTTCTGCGCATGATCGTCGCGAATGCGGAACGCACCAACCTGCAACGGCTGCGTTGCATCATAGCGTTTGGCCATCGACGGGGCGATCCCGGTCTCGATCGCGAACGCCATGGTCAGCGGCTTGAAGGTCGAGCCAAGCTCATACACGCTCTGCGTCACATTGTTGCGGAAATGCTCGGGGTTCGCGCCCTTCACATTATTGGGATTGAACGTCGGCAGCGACGTCATCGCCACCACCTCGCCCGTCGCCACATCGAGGATCACCCCCGCCGCGCCGCGCGCCTGGAAACTCGCCATCGCCGCGCCCAGTTCGCTGTCCAGCGCCGCCTGCGCGCGCAGGTCGATCGACAGCGCCACCGGCTGCCCGCGCTGTGCCGGGTCGGTCAGCTGGCGGTCAAGGATATGCTCCATGCCGCTGCCGCCTTTGCCCTCGAAATCGACAAAGCCCAGCGCATGTGCGGCCCGCGGCGCCTGCGGATACAGCCGCGGCGGCTCGCG
>CAZWZP010000224.1:0-3733 GCA_964638925.1 uncultured Stakelama sp.
AGGTAGTCACGGTTGACGCCACGCATCCAGCGCTGGTTCTCGGGCCAGTGGTGGGTGAAGTGACTCTCTGCCGCAATATAGGCCTGCCACTGCGCCGGGTTGGGTTCGCCGCGGAGGGCAGCCTGGCCGTCGGCGCCGCGCCACCCGGCCAGAAAGCCGATGCCCGGCGCACGCTCGAAGCGCACGATGAAGTCGGGATAGTCCTTGAACCGTCGAGAGCCATCGGCGTTCACGAAAGCCGGAAAGCCGAGCCGTGTTGCGAGTTCGATCAGCACCTCCTGCCACGGGCGGACGTCGCGGTCCGGCGCGAGGATCGGGTGCCGGATCGCGTCGGCGACCGCGTCCGGCTCGCTGATCGGCCGATCGAGCAGGCTGATGGTATCGAAGCGCTCGAAGTAGGTGGTGTCCGGCAGCACCAGATCGGCGAAGCGTGCGGTCTCGCTGTCGAAGGCGTCAGCCACGACGAAGAACGGAATGGCGTACTTCCCGTCCGGACGCTTCGCGCGCAGCAGATCCTGCGTCTCTGCGGTGTTCATCGCGCTGTTCCAGGCCATGTTGGCCATGAAGAGGATCAGCGTGTCGATCGGGTAGGGATCGGCTTCGACCGCGTTTCGGATGACGGCGTGCATGAGACCATGCGCGGCGAGCGGCGCCTCCCACGAGTAGGCGTGATCGATGCGCAGCGGTCGCCCCGCGGAATCGAGGGCGAGATCGGACGGTTGGGTCGGAAAGCCCAGAGGGGGCTTGCCCAGCGGCGTGTTGGCCGCTGCGATCGTCGCCGGATCGTTCTCTGGCAACTGTGCCGGCGGAATCGGCCGTGGGTACGGTGCCTTGGAGCGGAAGTTGCCCGGCCCGTCGAGCGCGCCCAGCAGCATTTGCAGCAGATGCAGCGCGCGGCAGGTCTGGAAACCGTTGGCGTGGGCGCTCACGCCACGCATGGCGTGAAAGGCTACCGGCCGCCCGATGACCGTTTCATGGGTCTGGCCGTGGATGTCGGTCCAGCGGCACGGCAGGGTGATGGGCTGCCTGAAAGCGACCTCGGCCATCTCGGCGGCGAGGCGGCGGATCTGTGTGGCCGGCACGCCGCAGCGATCTGCCACGCTGTCGGGCGCGTAGTCCTCGCCGAGATAGCGATCCACGACATGGGCGAACACGCTGCGCACGCGCCGCCCCTGTGCCTCGCCCGCGTAGACCAGTGCCGGCGCGACACCGCGCTCCATCGGGCGGGCCATGCCCGTGTGCTGGTCGTGCACGAGCGGCTGCCCGGTCGAGTCGCGCAGGAACAGCCCGTCCTCGGCGCTGCCCGGCGCGTCGATCACGAGCCAGGGCGCGTTCGTATAGCGGGCAAGGTAGGTGTGATCGATCCAGTCGTTCGCGAGCAGCTCATGCACGAGCGCGAGTGCGAGCAGCCCATCCGTGCCTGGACAGATCGGCACCCACTCGTCGGCGATTGCGCTGTAGCCGGTGCGAACCGGGTTGATGCTCACGAACTTCGCGCCGCGGGACTTCAGCTTGTCGAGCCCGATCTTGATCGGATTCGAGGCATGGTCTTCGGCCACGCCCCAGAGCACGAAGTACTTCGCGCGATCCCAGTCGGGTGCACCGAATTCCCAGAATGAATAGCCGATCGTGTAGAGCCCGGCGGCCGCCATGTTGACCGAGCAGAAGCCGCCATGGGCCGCCCAGTTGGGGGTGCCGAACTGCTGCGCCCAGAGGCCCGTGAGTGCCTGCATCTGGTCGCGCCCGGTGAAGAACGCGAGCTGCTTCGGGTCGGTCGCACGAATGTGACGCAATCGCTCGGTGAGGAGGGTGAGTGCATCGTCCCACGAGATCGGGTCGTAGAGCGCATCACCGCGCTCCGTGCCCGGCCGGCGGATCAGCGGTTGCCTGAGCTTTGCGCGGCTGTACTGCTTTTGGATACCGGCCGAGCCCTTGGCGCAGAGGACGCCCTGATTGACCAGATGGTTCGCGTTGCCCTGGATGAAGCGCAGCCGCGTTTCGCCATCCCGCTGCTCCGTCGTCACCTTGATGCCGCAGCGGCAGGCGCACATGTAGCAGGTGGTCGTGTGCACCTGCTGTTGCGTGCGATCCTCGAAGCGGATGGGATGCCGTGCGCCGGGCGTGGTCGGGACAGCCAATTCGGGGCCTCAGGACAACCGGACTGGCGCGGTGGGCACCGCGGCAGACGCAAGTCATCTATATCATCTAGATGACTTCCATTCTGCCGGAAAGCGGCAGCGACGGACAGCTGCGGGTTCAACCCCGCCGTGGCTGTAAAGCGGGCGGCGCAGGTGTGGCGGGGTTGCTGCGGGCGAGCCGCTCGAGAATCACCGGCGCGAAGCGCTGGCCCGCCGCAAAACCCGCCTGGATGAAGGCGGCGCGCGCCGTGAAGTCCATGCTCGAGATGTGCCCGATGTCGGGCCGGATGGTGATGTCGGCGGCTTGGGACTCGGTGCGCGCCAGCGCGCGCGACATGATGTCGATCGAGTGCATGACCTGCTCGTAGACCCCCTGCGGTGCGCTGTAGGTCGGCGCCGCGGTGACATCGACCGCGACGACGATCTCGGCGCCTTCCGCCCGGGCGATCGCGACCGGCAGCGGGCTGACCAGCCCACCATCGACGTACTCCGCGCGACCCACCTTGAGCGGCACGAACACGCTTGGGATGCTGCATGAGGCGCGCACCGCCGTGCCGACCGAGCCGCGCTTGAAGGTGGCAAGCTCTCCGGTCCGGAAGTCGGTGGCGACCGCGACGAAGGGAATGGGCAGTTGCTCGATGGTGCGACCCTCGAGCGCCGTCGAGACAAAGCGCTCGAGGGCATCGCCCTGAATCAGGCCGCGTCGCTGGCCTTCGGGCATGTCCACGATGTCGATGTCGCGCGTGCGGAGCGCGATCTCTTCCATCTCGGCGGCCGATTTGCCCGCGGCGATGAAGGCGCCGACAAAGGCGCCCGCCGAGGTGCCAACCACGCGGTCCGGCTTGATGCCTGCGCGTTCAAGCGCCTTGTAAACACCGACGTGCGCAAACCCGCGTGCGCCACCGCTGCTCAACACGAGTGTGATGCCGGGGCGGCCCGGCGCACCGGACGGCGCGCGAACCCGATTGCGCCCAGCGGCCCATGCGCCGGTCGCACTCGCAGCTGCCGCGAACGCGGTCACCGCGGCACCGAGCACGGCGCGCCGATCGAGGGTCATGGTTGGCGTGGCGGGCTGCTGGGCGCCGCGCGCGAGCCCGCAGCTTCCAGTGCGTCCCGAATGCGGGCGACCGCGTCCTCGAACGCGCCCGGCGGCTCGCCTTCGGTGAACTTTTCGATTTTCTCGCCGAGCACGATGATCTCGGTGCGGCGGTTCAGACGACGGCCGGCGTCCAGGTCATTCGGTGCGACCGGTCGGGTGAACGAGAAACCCCGCTCGCTGATCCGGGCCGCCGCAACGCCCCGCTCCACGAGCGCCTGCGCGACGGCACGCGCGCGGCGCTCGGACAGGGCCTGATTGGCCGGGGCCGATCCGACGTTGTCGGTGTGGCCCTCGACCGACACGTCCTTGTCGGTCTTGGTCTTGAGCAGTTCGGCCAGGCGGTCGAGGTACGGTCCGCTCGCGCTCTGGTCGAACTCGGCTTTGCCGAACTCGAACAGCATCGCATCCGGCAGCACGAACTGGACGCCGCGGTCGATCTGTGCGATCGGCAGACGGACGGCGGGGGTGGGCTTGGTCACGGGCGCGGGCGCTGGGG
>CAZWZP010000225.1:0-3673 GCA_964638925.1 uncultured Stakelama sp.
AGCCGTCCTCCCCCTCCGTCGCCTTCGGCGCCACCTCCCCCTGGCGGGGGAGGATGGTTGGATGTCGATCCAGCCTACAGCCAGCGCGGGACGCTGTGGGTGTAGTTGACGTAGGCGACGCCGAACTTGTCCGCCATGTAGCGTTCCTCGCGCGCGATCACGCCATAGTGGATGGTCATGATGAGCGGGATGAACAGCCACAGCACCACTGGCGCATTGGCGGCGACGGCGAGCCCGATATAGATCAGCGTCACGCCGAGATACACCGGGTTGCGAGTCCACCGACAGATGCCCTGCGCGACGAAGGCGGTGGCCGGCTGCCATGGCGGGGCGGGGGTGCCGGCCGCCTTGAAGCGCGCGAGCGCCGCCGCGATCAGCCCGCCGCCCGCCAGCACGAATAGCGCGACGACGGTCCAGCGCAGTGATCCGGGCATATCCAGCCCCTGTGTGCGGACCACCAGATATTCGAGCGCCACCCCGGCGATCAGATAGCCGAGGAAGATCAGCGGCGGCGGGGCGATGACACCGGGAATGTCGGATTTGGGCTCGGTCATGACGCTTTCCTAACCTTCCGAATCGAACTTGTCGCGCTTTCGCTTGCCGAACAACAGGCGGCGTTCAAGATGGCGGCGCGCGGCGGCGTAATAGGCGTCGAGGAACGCGCGATCCTCGCCGACATGGCTGCCATTGTCGGGGCGGCCGAGCTTGCGCCGGATCACCCCGGCGACGGTGACGATCGTGTCGGCATCGTCGCGGTGGAGGATGTCGGCGAGCCGCTGGACCTCCATCTGGCCATAGGTTTCGAGTTCGTCGGGTGTGAAGGCGTAGCGCTCGATCCGCTCGGGCTCGGCATCGGCGAGCAGGTCGGGCGCGATCTTGGGCCGTTCATTCTCGACCACCCAGGTGCCCGCGATCAGGTCACCTGCGCGCAAACGGTCGCGATTGAACAGCGGGAACAGCATGAAGATCGCGGTCCAGCCAAAGCCGAACAGGGTCAGCCAGCGGTTGCTGAATCCCTCCGCCTGCGCACCCAGCAGGAAGAGGAGCGGGAGGAACACCTCGATCTCGCGCGTCAGGTTGCGTGCGAGGACTGCGCCGCCAGTGAGCCGCCCGCCGTCACGCGCAACCACGCGCAACTTGAGCGCGCGCTTGCCCAGCGTCGCCGCGCGTCCGCCGCTCTCGAACAGGGTGAAGTAGAAATTGCGCAGCAGGAAAAAGCCCAGCAGCCACAGGATCGCCGCGACGCTGCCCGATTGCTTGTTGGTCAGCAGGCCGACTGCGGCGATCGTGAGAGCGATGAGTGCAGCCAGCATGATCGTCGCGTCGATCGTAAACGCACCCGCACGCGCGCCGGCGGTGGCGAGGCGCAGGTGCAGCACCGCGCCCTCCGGCGTCACCAGTTCCCGCACCAGGCGATCCTTGCGGTCAGCCATGATGACGACGTCCGCCCAGCGTGAAATAGACGACCCACAGCGCGAACATCGCGGCGGCGATGGCGAAGCGCGCGGCATCGGCGGTGATCAGCTGGCGCGCGAAGCCCTCAAGCAGGCCGGCGGCAAGCAGCATGATGACGACGCCGACCATCACGATCGCGCCGCGACGACCCGCCTCGCCTGCGGCGGCGAGGCGGCTGCGATCACCGGGAAAGGCAACTGCGCGCCCGATATGCAGCCCCGCCGCGCCGGCGAGGATGATTGCGCTGAGTTCGGTCGATCCGTGGATCATCAGCCAGCCGGTGAAGCCGACCCCGAGCCCCTTGGAGATAAACGCGGCATAGAATGCCCCGAGCAACACGCCATTGCTGGCGATCAGCAACAGGGTCGGGATGCCGAAGGCGAAGCCCAGCGCGAAGGCCATGATCGACACCTGGCTGTTATGGGTGAACAGGGCGGTGGCGAAGATTTCCAGCCCGCCACTTTTGGGCGCGCCGTAGATGGACTCGCGCAGCGTCTCGACACTTGCCTGCATGTTGCGGCCGCTGGCGAGTTCGCCGGGGACGATGGCACCGAACCAGCCGGGATCGGCCAGCACGAGGAAATAGCCGGCCAGGCCGCTGCCGATGAACAAGGCGGCAATGATCAGGATTTCCGGCACCATTCCGCGCACTGCCGCTGGCCAGCCCTGGGCGAAAAAGCCGCCGAGCTGCTTCCAGAAGGAGTCGCGGCAGCCGTACAGGATGAAATAGGCGCGGGTCGACAGGCTCTCGAGATAGGCGATCATCGACCCGTCGAGCGAGGTTTCGCGCGCGATCGACAAAGCGGAAAGCGTCGAGCGGTAGAGGCGCGGGAGTTCGAACAGATCCTCGGTCGACAGCCGGCGCGGCGACTTTTTCTCGACCAGGTCGAGCAATGTTTCGAGCCGCTTCCAATCGGCTTCGCGCTCGGCGCGGAACTGGCTGACGCCAAAGGCGGGGCTGGTCATGGGCGTTCGCGGTCCCGGACATAGCGCTCGGCGAGCGCGAGGGCGAGGTCGTCGGGTCCGGCTTCGAGCACGTCGATGCCGAGCCGCTTCAACCGCTCGATGACGATGCGCCGCTCGCGCAGCAGGGCGTGGGCGACATTCGCGCGGGTGACGTCGTCGGCGGTTTCGGGCCGCGCCTCAAGAAAGGCCTCCAGCTCGATATCGCGGAACAGGACGAATAATAGGCGGTGGCGCTTGCGCATCCGCGCGGCGGCGGTGAGCATCAGTTCGGCGCTGGTCGGATCGGTGAACTCGCTGAACAGGATGATGAGGCTGCGGCGCTGAAGCCGCTGGTCGAGCGTGACGAGCGACAACGTGAAATTGCTCTCCTGCGCGCCATAATCGAGTTCGGCGGCGGTGCGGTGGAGCGTCGCGAAGCCGCGCGCGCCGGTGATGCTGCCCGAATCCGCGGTCGGACGCCCGGCGAACCCGAACAGGCGGACGGTGTCGCCGGATTTGAGCGCGACGAACGACGCGAGCAGGGCGGCCGAAACGGCGCGGTCGATGCGCGGCATCCCGGCGACCGGTTCGCTCATCGTGCGCCCGCAGTCGACCGCAAACACGACGCTGTTGTCGCGCTCGGTGCGATATTCGCGGGCGAGGAGCGAGAGGTGGCGGGCGGTCGCTTTCCAGTCGATCGCGCGGCGTTCCATGCCGGGCTGGAAATCGGTCAGCGACTGGAACTCGGTGCCGTCGCCGCTTTCGGGGCGGATGCGCGTGCCGAACTGGCGGCTGCGCAGGAACTGGCGCATCCCCTGTTCGCGGACGGGCCGCAGGTCGGGGAGCACGCGGATGCTGTCGTCGGTTGTGGTGCTGCGCTGGCGATAGGCGAGGCCGAGTGGGCCCGAGGTGCGTGCCCAGATGCGCGAGAGTTTCGCGGTGCCGCGGCGGGTAGCGGTGTAAGTTAGTCCGTTCCCCTCCCGCTTGCTGGAGGGGAGAGGTTCTAGTGGAGAGGAAATGTCCGCCGCATAGGCGAGGCCCGGGGTCGCGCCGGCAAGCGCAACCGTTCCGCCGACGTCCACTGCGCTTGGCCCTTCAAGCCTGAGATCGGCGGCGCGGATGCGTGGCGCGAACAGTCCGTCGAGCAGCACCAGCAGCGCGACGCCCGCCGCCCAGGCGACCGCGAGGAGCCAGCCGTCCGGACGCACGACGCCGAGCAGCAGCGCCATCGGCGCCGCCACCAGCGTCAGCGCGACCGCCCGCGGGGTCGGGA
>CAZWZP010000226.1:0-3667 GCA_964638925.1 uncultured Stakelama sp.
CGATGAAGGAAATGGAACAGATCGAGTTCCTCGGAAACCTGACCCTGCTGTTCGTCGGCGGCAACGACACGACGCGCAATTCGATGAGCGCCTATGCCTGGGCGCTGGAGCAATTCCCGGAGCAGCGCGCGAAGCTGGAGGCCGATCCGTCGCTGATCCCCAATGCGACGCAGGAGATCATCCGCTGGCAGACGCCGCTGGCGCATATGCGCCGCACCGCGACTGCGGACGCCGAGCTGATGGGGCAGCAGATCAAGGCGGGCGACAAGCTGGTGCTATGGTATCTGTCGGCCAATCGCGACGAGAGCGTGTTCGAGCGCCCGGACGAAATCATCGTCGATCGCGCCAATGCGCGGCGGCATCTGGCGTTCGGCCATGGCATCCACCGCTGTGTCGGCGCGCGGCTGGCGGAGCTGCAGATCGGGGTGCTGATGGAGGAAATGGCGAAGCGCCGTCTGCGCGCCAATGTGGTCGCCGAGCCCGAGCGCGTCGCGGCGTGCTTCGTCCATGGCTATAAGGCGATGCCGGTCCAACTCAGCCGCTATTAAGGCACATCGTGTGAAACCATTTCGCGGCGGGAACCGTATCTCGCCGTGAAGGGAGAAGCAGGATGCGCGTTCACCGTCGTCAGTTCTTCGGCGTCGTCGGCACGGCGATGATCGTCGGATGCAGTTCGGACGAGAGCGAGGCTGCGGCCCAGAATTTCGAGTTCACGCTGACCGATGCCGAATGGCGCAAGCGGCTGACCCCCGCGCAATATCGCATCCTGCGGCAGGAGGGGACCGAACGTCCGTGGACCAGCCCGCTCAACAAGGAAAAGCGCGCGGGCACCTATGCCTGTGCCGGGTGTGGGCTGCCGCTCTATTCATCCAGGACAAAGTTCGAGAGCGGGACCGGCTGGCCAAGCTTCTGGCAGCCACTGAACAATGCGGTGCGGACCAAATCCGATTTTTCGCTGGGCATGGTGCGGACCGAAGTGATCTGTCGCCGCTGTGGCGGGCACCTTGGCCATGTGTTCGACGATGGACCGCGCCCGACGGGCAAGCGGCATTGCATCAACGGGCTGGCGCTGAACTTTCGACCAGCGTGACGCTCACTTCTGAAGCGACGTCTCGATCCCGAACTTGGACAGGTCGATCTGGGCGATGGTGACATTGTCGAACGGCGCGGCATTGTTGCGCGGCGCGTCGCCTGCATAGATGAAGCCGTTGACCGGATAGGTCGAGGTGCCAAGGCCGTTGTTCGATGCGAACCACACCTTCACCCGGCTCCAGTCGCCCGCTTCCGACACGTCGATCGCGATGACATTCTTCTCGACCCCGCCGCGGCGCGACCAGTTGGCGTGGGTGAGCAGCACTTCGCGGTCGCTCAGCACCTTTGACACCATCGCGACATGGCCGAGGCGCATCTTCTGGGTGGGGGCGAAGGACATCACGGCGCCTTCGACCGGGGCGTCGCCACGGGCGTAACGCCCTTCGGCCTGTGCCCACCAGGTGTGCGCATTGCCATAGATTTCGACGCCGGAGATCATGCGGGCATAGGGGGCGCACTGCCAGAACTGGGCCTGGGCCGGCGTGGCGATGGTCGCCAGGCAAAGCGCGGCCATCAGCGCGAAACGCGCTTTCAGCGTCTGAAACATGGTGGAAAATCCCTTCCCCGAACTCTTAGGATGGGGATTGGCAGGGCGGTCGCGGGCTGACCACCCCCCGAACCTGTATATCCGATGAATCGTTTCGTCGGGGCGATGACCTGCGGAACGACCCGTGCTGCGACGCAACAGGCACCTACGGACGAATACGGAGGGCGATCGAATCCCCCGCCCCCACGACCGGGGAGAGGCCCGCCGCGCTATGGTGAAGAGACCGGTTATCCACAATGGGATCGGTCGCGATGTTACGGCCCCGCAGTGTTTTGTTGCGCAAAAGCCGCACGCTGCGAACGATCCACAAGTGGCTGACTCGGTTCGCCGCAGCCATGTTGCGTCGCAATAGATGCTGTGATCGAATGATGAACGCGAGGCGACGCAACATTATCGCGTCGTTAACCATGCGGGGCGCATGGTCGCGGGGTGGGCAACCGAGTGGGGTGGGAGTGTAGGCGATGAGTGCACGGAGCAAGCCGGCCGAAGGGGCCATGACCCTGGCCGAGATGAAGGAATTTGCGGGGTTCGCCGCAGCGACGCAGCGTTATATCCGCCGCGCGCTCGACATCGGCCTCGACCGCGACGACGCTCTGGAGCGCTGGTCGCGCGACGTGGTCGAAGCGGCCAGCATCCGTGCCCAGGCGCATATCTATGACCGGCTTCCCGAAATCCGCGCGCTTGTTCCGGACGATAGCGGCCTCGACGCGATGGAGCCGTTCCTGGCGCCGCTGATCACCGTCTCTGCCTTCGACCTGTCGCAGGGTCGGCTGACCAGCTTTTCGGCCTATCGCTTCCTCTATGAGCGGCTGGTCGGTGCCGAGGTGCGCCCGTGGCTCCCCGCCGCGTTCTGCTCGGCCGCAGCACTGCCGCATCTGCATCCGGATCTGCGCCGCAAGCTGCTCCAGTCGATCAGCGAAGCCGCCGCGACCGCATCGGGCTGGTCGAACCGCCAGCCGGCCTTTTACCCGCAATGGGTGGAGAAGGTTGAGGCCGGGGCGCTGCCGAACTGAATCCCGGAAATCCTCCCCCGCAAGGGGGAGGAACTCGCGTGGTCGACCGGGCGACCCCGCCGCTGGTGCGAGCGTGGATGCTGAACCAAGTTCAGCCTGACGGACGTTGCCGGGAGCACGCACCCGGCAAAACCGCTATGCCGAATGCCGCGCGGTCAGCAGATAGTTGAGCGCGGTATCCTCGCCCAAATGAAAGCCCGCGCCCGGCGAGAAGCTGAGCCCGCGCAGATCACTCACCGCCATCCCTGCATCCTCCAGCAGGCCGGTCAGCTCCTCCGGCGTCAGAAACTTGGCGTGGTCGTGCGTGCCGCGCGGGATCATGCCCAGCCCCTCACCCAGCGTAATCATCGCGAGGCGCGACAGCGCGGTGCGGTTGGGCGTGGAGAGGATCATCAGTCCGCCCGGTGCCAACGCAGCGGCAAGGCCGCGCACGAAGGCGGCGGGATCGGCGACATGCTCGATCACCTCCATCGAGGTGACGAGATCGAACTGGCGACCGGCGACCTCGCGCTCGAACTCGCCCGCGCGATAGTCGATGGAGAGGCCTGATGCGGCGGCATGGGTACGCGCCGCGCCGATATTCTCGGGTGCTGCGTCAACGCCCGTCACCGCCGCGCCCATCCGCGCCAGCGGCTCGCACAGCAGGCCAGCGCCGCAGCCGACGTCCAGCGCGGTCCGCCCCTTCAGCGGCGCGAAATCGCGCGGGTCGCTGCCCCAATGCGCGTCGATCGCCTCGCGCACATAGCGCAGCCGCACCGGGTTGAGCCGGTGGAGCATCGCCGACTCGCCCCTGGGATTCCACCAGTCCGCCGCCAGCCGACCGAAATGTTCAGCTTCACGCGGGTCAATTGTTGCTGTGCTTGTCATCGCCATCCCCCCCTCCTATCAGCGCCTCCGCAACAGCCCAAGGGGATTGGCCGCAATGGCGCGTATCGTGATGAAGTTCGGCGGCACGTCGATGGCGGGCATCGAGCGGATTCGCAACGTCGCCGCGCGCGTGAAGCGCGAATGGGGG
>CAZWZP010000227.1:0-3312 GCA_964638925.1 uncultured Stakelama sp.
TCGGTGACGCTGGGTATGCTTGGCACCGCCAAGCGCGTCACCATCGACAAGGACAACACCGTCATCGTCGACGGTGCCGGCGACGCCGATGCGATCAAGGGCCGTACCGACGCGATCCGTCAGCAGATCGAAGTCACCACTTCGGACTATGACCGCGAGAAGCTGCAGGAGCGTCTGGCGAAGCTTGCTGGCGGCGTGGCCGTCATCAAGGTCGGC
This sequence comes from uncultured Stakelama sp., assembly GCA_964638925.1. Lineage (GTDB taxonomy): Bacteria > Pseudomonadota > Alphaproteobacteria > Sphingomonadales > Sphingomonadaceae > Sphingomonas. Next base: position 217 of record CAZWZP010000227.1, read on the forward strand.
GGCGCTTCGGAAGTCGAAGTCAAGGAGCGCAAGGACCGCGTCGACGACGCGCTGCACGCAACCCGCGCAGCCGTCGAAGAAGGCATCGTCCCCGGCGGCGGCACGGCGCTGCTCTACGCGACCAAGGCGCTCGAAGGTCTGACCGGCGTCAACGAAGACCAGACCCGCGGTATCGACATCGTCCGCAAGTCGCTGACGGCACTGGTTCGCCAGATCGCCACCAATGCGGGCCAGGATGGCGCGGTTGTCTCGGGCAAGCTGCTCGACCAGTCGGACACGTCGTTCGGCTTCAACGCCTCGACCGATGTCTATGAGAACCTCGTCACCGCCGGCGTGATCGACCCGACCAAGGTCGTCCGCACCGCGCTGCAGAACGCGGCCTCGGTCGCCGGCCTGCTGAGCACCACCGAAGCGGCGATCAGCGAAATGCCGGAAGATAAGCCCGCCATGCCCATGGGCGGCGGCGGCATGGGCGGCATGGGCGGCATGGACTTTTGATTTTGGACCGGGGCAGCGTGCGCTGCCCCGGACACAAAATCAAAACGGACGGCGGGTCGGCGGCCAGTCCGCCGAACCCGTCCGACGCCACGGCTTTGCCGGGGCGAAAATCCAGAAGCCCGGCCACCACACCGGACAAAAAAGGGCCGGGGAGTCGCCTCCCCGGCCCTTTTCTTTACGCAACGCTACCCGTTACTCACCGCATCCCGAGCAACCGGAATGCCGCAATCGCCTGATTCATTGTCTCGCGCTCGCCGGGGATCTCGTCGGCGCACGGCGTCTGGCTGATCATGATGCAGCCGACGCTCTGCCGCGGCAGCTTTGCCCGCTTGTCCCGCAGCATCGCGGCCGGCACCGGCAGCCGCCGCCCGAAGTCGCTGGGCAGCGCATGGCGGTGGTATCCGCTGCGCCACACCACACGATATTTGCGCGGCACCGTCCGCCACGGCCCGTCGGCGCGCATCATGTCACGGCCACAGCGCGTGCAGCGGGTGAAGAAATAGCCCTCGTTCCACGTCTCGTCGCCCGGCTGATGGCCGGTCAGGTGACAGCGTCCCATGTCCCGCCCCCGCTCACTGGAGCTTGGTCGCGGAGTGGACCAGCGCCACCAGGTTCGGATCGTCGGACTTCATCGCATCCTCAATCGACCAGATTTCGAATGTCTCGCCCATGCCGACAAACAACGCCGCATTGGCGATCCCCGCCACGGCGCGCGCCCAGCTGGGCAGTTTGACGAACTCGTTGGGCCGCCAGAATTCCTCGCAGAACCCGAACAGGCGGCGCGACGGTGCTGGCGGCGGCGGAATGTCGCGGAGGCCGGCGCGGTCAGCACCTTCATGCTGATGGCTGTCACTGCGCATCGTCAGCTGCTGCCACCATTGGACGCTCGATCCGACCAGGCAATTTTGCGACGCGTGGAGGCCCAGAAAGATGCTCGGCCCGTCGCTGGTCACATTGCGGCGGACGAAGGAAGGAAGGCGCACCAGGCCATTGGTCTTGACCGGAACGATGCAATGACCGGCATAGGGGACGAAGCCACCCAGCGGGCGCGTCCGTGACGGGCGCGCCGGCGGTGCCGGGGCAAAACGACCATCGCTGGGGGCAAACAGGCTACGCCCGCTTGTGCCCGCTGCAGCGGGCCAGGGTGCCGCACGCCCCCCATTGGAGTTAGTCTGAACGCATTCCGAAGCAACGCTACGCATGACCATTCCCCGTACTCGACTCACCGTCTTAACAAGCACCTTTTCCCTCGATTCGTGGTTAATTCGCGATATCGGGATTCTACGATCCGAGAATCTACAACTGGGGAAATTACAATCGCGGTCGGGAATACTGATTTATAGATTGCCAATAATTTTATGAAATTGCTTTCGCTTCCATAACATATGGAGCATTTAGGAAAATCAATACTTTTCGTTATTTACAATTTACTATGTAAAGTGCGAAAAATGGAATGCGCACATGTTTTTTATGGCATTTCGCGTATTCGCGAATCAATCTTAACTTGCAAGCAGGCCGATCCGGTGATCATCGCGATTCCGCGAGTCGCGTGGGTCGATCCCGTGAAAATACGGGCCGCCGGAACTGAAACTCCGCATGGCAGTGATATCGAAAATCCGAAGTAATCGACGGCGAACGATGACACCGGTCCCCGGTTTGCGACGGGTGCGTTGTCGATCCGACCAAGACGCACGCAAGCTTGGGGAAATTTAACGCTTCGCCGTTACGCCATGCGCGTGATCCAGACCCCTCAGGAACGGCAATGAACGCGGTGACGGCGATCGACAGGGACAGCGGGTGCGCGCTTGCGCCCGAAGCGCTGCGTCTTGCGACGGCGGGCATATCGGTCGAAGCGCGTCCGCTGGCAGAAGCTTCTGCCGCGCTGGCCGCCGAATGGGATGCGCTCGCTGCGGACGCGGCCGAACGCGACATCTTTGCCGAACGCTGGTTCACCGATGCCAGCCGTCATCTCGCCCCGGCGAACGTGCGGCTGCTGATCGTCCGTCGCGGCGACCAGCTGATCGGCCTGATGCCGATCGTCCCCGCCACCCGCTACGGTCGCATCCCACTGCGCCACAGCGAAAATTGGGCGCATTACCACCGCTTCCTCGGCGCACCCTTGCTCCGGCGGGGGGATGAGATCGCGGCGTGGACGGCGATTCTGACTGCGCTCGACTCGGATCGCGACGCCGGCGCACTGCTTCATGTCAGCGGACTGGTCGAGCATGGCCCCGTGCATCACGCGCTGATCGAGGCCGCAAACGTTCTCGGGCGCCCGTGCGACACCGTCCACCGGATCGAGCGGGCGATGCTTGCGACCGATCTATCGCCAGATGACTATTATGTGGCCACCGTGCGCAAGAAGAAGCGCAAGGAACTCGGCCGCCTGCGCACACGGCTGCTGGAGCAGGGCGTCGTGGAGACCCGTCGCCTCACCGTCGACGAGCCCGTGCAGGACTGGATCGACGCTTTCCTCGCGCTCGAACGTGGCGGATGGAAGGGCAAGGCAGGCTCCGCGCTCGCCTGCACACCCGAAACCGCCGCCTTCTTCCGCGAAGTGGTCCTTGGCGCACACATGGCGGGCAAGCTCGACATGAT
>CAZWZP010000227.1:3322-3618 GCA_964638925.1 uncultured Stakelama sp.
ACGCGCTACCCGCTCAACCGCGTGTTCCTCGCCGGCGTCGCGATCGCGATGCTGGTCAATCTCCTCGCCCCGCCCGGTGCCTTCTCGTTCAAGACCGCGTTCGATGAGCGGCTGTCGCGCTTCTCACCCGGCGTCTTGATCCAGATCGAGAATCTTCAGCTGCTCGCGCGCGGCGATATCGGCTGGATGGACAGCTGCGCGGTCGAAAATCACCCGATGATCAACAGCCTGTGGGGCGAGCGGCGCGCGATCATACGCGCCTCAGTCCCGCTCGCCGGAACGCTGCGCCGCACGCA
>CAZWZP010000228.1:0-3552 GCA_964638925.1 uncultured Stakelama sp.
ATTGCGGCGCGGTCGGCCCGCCCGCCGGACCGCTCGCCAGTGGGCGGCGGGCGAGTGCGTGCGGATGCCGCGCCGCTTCGGTCAGGCTCAGCACGGGCGTGACACACGCCGCGCCATCGGGAAAGCGGGCGATCCATTCGTCGCGCGTGCGACTCGAAAAGCGCCGGGCGAACTCGCGCGCCATATGCGGCCAGCCCGCGCGGTCGAATTGCGGGATCTTCGACGCCTCCAGCCCCAGCACCGCGCACAGCTCGGCAAAGGCCAGCGGCTCGATCGCGCCGACCGCGACATGCCGCTCGTCGGCGCAGCGATAGGTGCGGTAAAAGGGCGCACCGCCATCGACCAGATTGGCCTCGCGCCGGTCGAGCCAGCGCCCGCTCTGCGCCAGGCTCTGGGTCAGCGCCATCAGCGTGCCGACGCCATCGGATGCGGCGGCGTCGACCACCCGCCCCTCGCCGCTCGCCTGCGCGCCCAGGATCGCGCTGACCATGCCCAGCGCCAGGAACATGCCGCACCCGGCATGGTCGCCCAGCAGCGTCAGCGGCACCACCGGCTGCTCAGGCGTGCCGATCGCGTGCAGCGCGCCGGTCAGCGCCAGCACGTTGATGTCGCTGCCCGGCCGCTCGGCCATCGGTCCGTCCTGCCCCCACATGCTCGCCCGGCCATAGACCAGCCGCGGGTTGCGCATCCGGCACGCATCGGGGCCGATCCCCAGCGCCTCGATCGAGCGCGGCGGCATCCCTTCGATCAACCCATCGGCGCGGTCGATCAGGTCGCGCAGCTCGTTGATCGACGCCGGATGGCGGAAATCCAGCTCCAGCTCGCGCCGCCCGCGATACAGGCTGGGGACGACATGGCTCGCGCTCGCGTCGGGCTGGACCACGCGGACGACATCCGCGCCCAGATCGGCGGGCAGCATCGCGGCGAACGGAACCGGCCCGATCGCGTCGATCTCGACAATACGTACTCCTGCCAGCGGTCCCCTGGTCTGCACTCGCGCCCTCCCTTGCCGGCCTGCCCGATCAGGGTGGCCCATTGCCGCGCTTTCGGCTAGCCCCGCGCCATGAGCACGCCGCATATCGTCGCCCTTGGCGGAACGTCACGCCCCGAATCCGCCACCGGCCGCGCGCTGGCGCGGTGCCTGGCGATTGCGGAGGAAGCGGGCGCGCGCACCACCTTGCTGACCGGCGAGGCGATCAACTTCCCCCCTTACGAGCTGTGCGATCCGGTGCCGGAGGGCAGTATCGCCCAGTTCGTCGATGTGCTGCGCAGCGCCGACGCGGTGATCGTCGGCTCGCCCGGCTATCACGGCACGCTGTCGGGGCTGGTCAAGAACGCGCTCGACCATGTCGAGCTGCTGCGCGGCGACGATCGCGTCTATTTCGACCGGATGCCGGTCGGCATGGTGGCGACGGCGGGCGGATGGCAGGCGGCGGTATCGACCATGGCGGCGTTGCGCACCGTGGTTCACGCGCTGCGCGGCTGGCCCACCCCGCTCGGCGTTGCGATCAACATGGGCGCGCCCGGCGATCCGCTTGGCGAAGCCGACCCGCAGCTGCGGATGATGGTCGAGCAGATCCTGTGGTTCCTGCGGCGCTGAGCTGACTTGCCGTCAGACGGCACCGGCCCGCTCCCCGCGCACAGTTAACCGGATCGTGACGCTCCCGGCATAAGGTCGGATCATGGTGAGCACCACCAATCAGACGGGCGATTCGCGCCGGCGCAACACGCGCACGATCCTGGTAGTCGATGACAGCCGGACCAATTTGCACGTCATCGGCGGGCGGCTCGGCGCGATGGGCTATATGGTCGTGCTCGCGCAGAGCGGGCGCGAGGCGCTCGACCTGATTTCCGGGCGCGGGTTCGATCTCGTCCTGCTCGACATGGTGATGCCGGGCATGTCCGGGCTCGATGCGTTGACCGAGATTCGCACTGCCCCCGATACCGCCGACCTGCCGGTCATCATGATCACCGCGCTTAGCGACACGCGCGGTGCGGTCGAGGCGCTGGCCGCCGGTGCGGACGACCATCTCGCCAAGCCATTCGACTTCGAGATGCTTCAGGCGCGGATCGAACGCACGCTGGACCGTGCGGGGCGGATCGCGGAACTCAAGCGCAGCGTCGCCGCACTCGACGCACGCATCGCCGCGCGCGCGATCGAGCTGGGCGAAACGCGCAGCGAACTCGCTGTCACCCGCGCCGATCGCGCACGCTTGCTGGGGTCGATCGACGCGCTCAGTGCCCGGGTTGCATCGCTCAGCGGAACCAGTGCCGCCTGACGAAATACAGGCCGACCCCGGCCGCGACCGCGACACTGAATCCCGTAATCGCCCAGAACGACCCGGAATGATGCGCAAAGGGAATCCCGTCGACATTCATTCCGAACAGCCCGGTGATGAAGGTCAGCGGCAGAAAGATCATCGCCACCACCGCGATCAGCAGCGAGCGCTGGTCAATCACCTCCGCACGCAGATCGGTCAGCGCTTCGTGGATCAGCGCGGCGCGTTCGCGGATGCTCTCAAGCTCCTCGGCCATGCGCGCCGCGCGATCGGCGGCGGCGTTGATGTGCAGCCGGTCCTCGTCGCTCAGCCACGCTACCGGCAGTCCCGCCAGCTTTTCCAGTGCGGCGCGCTGCGGATAGAGGAATCGCCGATAGCCGATCGCCTCACGTCGCACATGACTCACACTACGCCGCAGCTCGAACGCCGCGCGCGGGTCAAGCTGCTCCTCGCAATCGTCGAGCGAATCGCCCAGCTGCGCGACATGCGGATCGAGCTGTTCGGTAATCGCGGTCGCCAGCGTTGCGATCAGGTCCCCGGCGTCATGAACCTGCCCCGCCACGATTGCCGTTCGCGCAGTGTCCAATGCGTCCAGCGGAAGTCGGGTTACCGAAATGACCCGCGCTCCGTCGGCGCGCATCCGGATCGAGGCAAGCGGATCGCTGCTCGCCATTGCCTCATGGGTCATCCCGCGCAAATTGAGCAGCGCTGCACCGTCGATCTGCTCGCAGCGCGGACGGGTCTCCAGCGCGGTCAGCGCGTCGATGGTGAAATCGTCAAGCGCCGCATGATCGCGCAGCCACGCCTGCACCTCCTCATCGCGCGAGGTCAGGTGGATCCACACAAACTGCGCGTCCGCCCCCAGCGCGTCGCGCGGGGCGATCTCCGCCACGGCGTCCGCCGTGACCCGATAGGCAAAACCACTCATCGCACGGTTGAAACATCGACGGTGAGGCCGGACAAGCCCTCAGGCGGTGCATCGCACGCGATCCGCTCGGCATCGGCCCGGGCGCGGTCGAGGATCGCGGCCGGAACATCGGCGCGGTGGGTCACGCGATCCGCTTGCGCCAGCCAGCGCGCCTGCCGCAGCGTCAGGTCGTCGGGATCGGGCGAAGTCAGCACGATCGTCTCGATCCGGTCGCCTGGAGCCTCCGATTCGGCAATCCAGCGTGCGACCGCGTCTTCATCCTGCGCCTTGAGCGGATCGAGCGGCCCGCTCAACGCCGCGCCCAGCGCCCGCCGCCGCTCGCCGCCGTCGGGCCAGCGCGCCCGC
>CAZWZP010000229.1:0-3535 GCA_964638925.1 uncultured Stakelama sp.
TGCGCTGACACCTCCCCCTGGCGGGGGAGGATTGTCTCATCTCAATCCTTCGGCCGAACCACATACGCCGCCGGCAGATACAGAAACACCTCGGTCAAACTCGCCCGCGACCATTCGACCGGCCGGTCCAGCCCCCGCACCTCCACCCCATAATCGGTACCGAACCGCGCCGCCGTCGTCGCCGCGTCGGCGGCGATCATCTCGATGATCTTGGTACGATACTGATCCGGGTTGAGCACCGACAGCGTCATGTCGCCGCTCTTCTCGATCTGCGCGCGACCGGTTGGAGGCACCGCCTTGATGAACTTCGCGATCCGGTCGAGCGCGGCGCGCGCGTCCATGCCGGGCTCCAGCTTCACCTTGATGATGAAGCTGGTCCGCTCCGAATCCGGGCGGCTGTCGCGCGTCAGATTGAGGTTGCCGTAATTGGCCAGCGTCAGCGGCTCGACGACATAGTCGCCCGTCGCCAATTCGACGCCATGCTGGCCTGCGCGTTCGATCGCGCTTTTGACCATCGCGTAGATTTCCTTGCGCCGCAGCGCCTCTTCGCGCGTATCGCCCGTTATCGCAACGCGCTGGACCGCGAAATCGGCGGTACGGCGCAGCGTGATGATCGGGATCGACGTGCCCTGAAAGCCGTCGCGATTGCTCGCCGATCGGGTGGCGGTGACCACCACCTCCTGCGCCGGGGCGGGCAGGATGCACGCCACCATCAGTGAAGCCGCCGTCAGTGCCCGAATGATCCGCATCGTCCTGCTCCCGTTTGTGTCGGGTGCAGCGTCGGCCTTTGCCCCCGCCGGGTCAACGGGCTGTCAGGAGCCGTCAGAAACCGCCGCAGGCGCATCGTCGTCATCGGCACCCTCGACCGCAGGCATCCTGAAATGAATTTTCGTGACACAGCCGCGCGCGCCGCTGGCCGAGGGCTTGGCACGTGCCGACTGGATAATGCGGCGTGCCTGCTGGCCGAATGCTTCGGCAGGCTCGCTCGCCAGTATCTTGATCTCACCCGGCGTGCCCCAAGGGGCAAGGTCGAAGCCGATCACCGCCCATCCCTCGATCGAGCGGCGGCGGAAGGCGTCGGGATAGTTTTTCGCGAAGGGCTGAACCCAGTCGATCTTGTCGGGGCAATTCGCGCCTTCGGGCCGGAAGCTCGCGGTATCGGGCGATGGCGGCGCGGCGACCGGGGTCGGGCCCAGCAGCATCGGGATCGTGCAGCGCTGGCGCGGCTGGCCGCCGGGATAGCGCCCACGTTCGGCGGCGTCGATCGCGGCGCGGTCGAACGCGGCATTGCCGCTGCTGGTCACGATCGCGACCTGAGCCGGGACGCCGTCCGCGTCGATGTCGAAGCCGACCACGGCATAGGACGGGCTCCCCGCTTGACGCGGCAGACGCGCACGATCGGGATAGGCGCGCAGCAAGGCTTGTGGCCGCCGCGCGCCGCCGCAATCAATCTGGCGGATGCGATCGAACACCGCGCGCTGCGTCGCACCGCTCCAGCCGCGCAACGCGGAGACGCGCAGGATGTCGGCGTCGGGCGCGTCGGCGATCGGCCGGGTGCGCGGGGTAAAGGTCATGGTGCACGCGACACCCGCCCGGCCACCGGCAAAGCGCCACAGGCTGAATGCGGGGGTAAGGTCGGCATCGGGGACGAAACTATATCCGCTGGAGATGGTGAACTCACTCGGACTGATCCCGAGCGGTCGCCCGTCGGCATCGAGGGTGAAGCGCATTTCGATCGACCGCGGGGCGGACGGCCCGACCAGCGACGCCTGGGTAAAGGGCGCGACCCGGACCAGCGCGGGAACGACCCGCCCACCGCAGCGCGCCTCACCCGCGTCGTAGTCGATAAGGTGCGGGCGATAAGCGGGAGGCGGCGGCGGCGCGGGCGGTGCACCGGCTTGGGCGGCGGCGGCGGCGGCGAGGAGCGTCAGCATTTGCGCAGCCTCCGCCCTTTCCGTTACCGGATCAAGACATTACACCGCCGTCTTCCCAAACTCCTGCCGCGTCACCGGATGGCTGGACGACAGCCCGCCATCGACAGCCAGCGCCTGTCCATTGACGTAACTCGCATCATCCGAGGCAAGGAACAAAGCCGCCCGCGCGAGCTCCTCCGGCTGCGCGCCACGCCGCAACGGGTTCAACCGGCCAACGCGGTCCATCTTCCCCGCCTCGCGCGCATAGTCGAAGGTCGGCTTGGTCATGCCGGTTTCGGTCAGCCCCGGGCAGAGCGCGTTGACGCGGACGTTCGACCCCGACAGCTGCTGCGCGGCGACCGCAGCGAGGTTGATCACCCCGGCCTTGGACGCCGAATAGGCCGGGCTGCCCGCGCCCGACCGGATGCCTGCGACGCTGGCGGTGAGGACGATCGCGCCTTTCCCGCGCTCCGCGATCTTCGGCGCGCCATGCTTGATCGCGAGCAGCGGCCCGATCAGGTTCACGCGCAACACTTCGGCCATCAGCTCCGGCGTGGTGTCGAACAAATTGGCCATGCCGCCCGAGATCCCGGCATTGGCGAAGACGATATCCAGCCCGCCATACTCCGCAACCGCAAGATCAACCGTCGCGATCACGTCGGGCTCGCTGCCCGCATCCATGCGGATCGCCTTGGCGGTGCCGCCTGCAGCCGCGATCAACGCGACCGTCTCGTCCGCCCCTTCGGTCTTGTCGGCAACGATCACCCGCCCCCCTTCGGCGGCGAACAGGATCGCGGCGGCGCGGCCGATCCCGCTGCCCGCGCCCGTGACGATGATCGACTTGTCCTGAAAGCGCATACCTACCTCCGTTTGCCCTGAGCTTGTCGAAGGGCCAAAGTGAACCCCGTTCGGGAGCGGTGCTTCGACAAGCTCAGCACAAACGGGGGTGGGATTTCAGCAGGAACGGCGGTGGTTCAAATCGTCACCCCGCCATCGATCACCAACGCCTGCCCAGTGGTATACCGGCCCGCTGCCGAGGCGAGGAACACCACGCCCCCGGCAATATCCTCCGGCTCGCCAAGCCGCCGCAGCGGGGTCTGCTGGTTCACCCGCTTCTCCGCCTCCGGGTTCTCCCACAAGGCGCGCGCGAAATCGGTCTTGATCAGCCCCGGCGCGATGCAGTTCACGCGGACATTATCGGGGCCATATTCGACCGCATAGTTGCGCGCGAGCTGGAAGTCCGCCGCCTTGGACACATTATACGCCCCGATCACCGGCGACCCGCGCAGGCCGCCGATCGAGGAAATGATGACAATCGCCCCATCCTTCCGCGCGCGCATTTCGGGCGCGACCATCTGGATCAGCCAGTGGTTGGACAGGACATTGTTGTCGAGGATCTTGCGGAACTGCTCATCGGCAATGTCCGCCAGCGGCCCATAATAGGGATTGGACGCGGCGTTGCAGACCAGAATGTCGATCCGCCCGAACACGCGGCGGGTTTCGTCGACGAGGTGCTGGAGCGCATCCTTGTGGGAAATACTCGCGGCGATCGCGACGGTCGTGCCCTCGCCATGTTTGGCATTGATCGCGGCGGCGACCTCTTCGCACGCATCCTGGTTGCG
>CAZWZP010000230.1:0-3492 GCA_964638925.1 uncultured Stakelama sp.
GAACAGTATCGTGGTGGCAAGGAGGCCCTGTTCGGCTTCTTCGTCGGCCAGACGATGAAGGCGATGGGCGGCAAGGCCAATCCGGGCGTGGTCAACGATCTGCTGAAGAAGGCGCTGGCGGGCTGATCCTGCGCATTGCGCGCGACTGACGCCCGCGATATCCCTCCCGAAGGGGGAGGGGCGAATGGGCTTCAGGATCGCATATATGGCGCTGGCGCTTCTTTCGGCGCCGGCAGCACTCGCGCAAAGTGCAACGAATCCGCCTGACCCCGCCACGGTGACCATCCCGGACTTGTCCGGCGGACGCGACCCCGCGGTCGTCACCAATGGTTGGAAGTATTTCTACTTCTGGCGCGCCGACACCAGCTATGCCGAGGCTTATGCCGACATCGCCGATTGCTATCGGTACATGCCCGCGCCCAATGCCACCGCGTCGGTCCCACGCTTCGTGCCGTGGGAGGAGGCGGCCAGCGTCGCGACGGTGCAGCCCTCGGTCATTCAACCCTATGGCATTGTCGGCGCGGTGATCGGTGAGATCATTGCCGGGCCGCTGGTGCGCCGGGCGCATCAGTCCCGGCTTCGCCGCTGTATGGAGCCGCGCGGCTATCAACGTTACCCGCTGCAGGAGCGGCGCTGGGAGGCGTTGACCGACAATTTCTCGCCCACCTCGATCGCGATGCAGGCCAAAGCGGCATCGGGACCAACGCCCGATGGCGAACCGCTGCCGGAGTATCGCTGATGTTGTCCGCCCTGATTGCATTGTTGTCCGCATCGGCACCGGTCCCGGCGCAGACGCCTGCGGCTCCATCGCCGATGCTGGTCGAGATCAGCGAGGGGCAGCCAGTCACGATCCGGGAGGATCGCGCCTATCTTCTGTTCCGCATTCATCGGCCCAAGGGCGTGCCGTCCTTTGAGCCGATCTTCCTGCGCAAACCGACTTCGACAGAGCTTGAAGATTATCGCGCTGCAAAGGCGAAAGCGTTTGAGGAGGCGCGGCCGAAGCTGATCGAGGAGCGGGAAAAGGCGCTGCGGCGCCGCGCGGAGCAGGAAAGCCAGGGTCGCAAGCCAAGCGGCCCGGTACCGCCGGAGCCGACACTCGACACATTCCCCTATTTCTACCCCGCAGTCGCGAATCTGGCGGGCATCCGCCACAATTTCCCGCTGGCCAAGGGCGCGCCCGACAATCTCTACCTGATCGAAGCCGTGCCTGGTGACTATGTGCTGTACGGCACATCGTGGGGAATGGGGCCGCAGGGGCTGGCGGTGTGCTGGTGTCTGGGAACAGTGGGGTTCAAGGCGAAAGCCGGGGTTGTCAGCGATCTTGGCACGATGTTCTTCGATACTGCCAAGTTCCGCTCGAAAATTCCTGAGCTGAAGGATGAAACCGGCTTTGGACCCAGCAGCGATACCCCGTGGTTCCTGATCGGAGGCACGGTCCGCCCGGATCGTCGCGACGGCGCGCTGCCCGCCGCTTTGTCGGGTATCGCGGTTTCCCCGGCGGAGTATCTCGCGGTCGGAAGCTTTGTCGACCTCAACAATGGCGGCATCAACCGGCTGGGACCTGTGCCAGGCGTCCTTGGCTATGCGCGCGGTCGCCCCATCGACGTCAAAACCGGCCATGCGGCAGCGGGCGGCGCGGTAAGTCGTTAATCGCCCGGCAGGCTGAACCGGCGCGCTGACATCGGCATCAGGTCATCCTCTCGCGGATTTTCGCGGTGATCATTTCGGCGGCAGTTTCTGGCTTGCGCGTCGATTGGCGATCCATATCGTCACGGTCGCCTGCCATCGCGGATTCGGTGGCAGGGTAGAAAAGGGGGTTCCTGATGAGTTGGTTACGAAGCGCGACGCTTGGCGTCGCGCTCTTGCTATGCGCGTCCGGCGCGGCAACAGCACATGCGCAGAAAAAGGCGAAAGCCGGCAAGGCAGGGAAGGCCGAAGCGGCAGAGGTCGTGGAAGATTCGTCGAAGTTCTTCCTGTTCCATGGTGCCGGCGTTGCAACGGATGTCGCCCGCGCCGACCTGACCTACTGCATCGAACAGGTGAAGGGGATCCTCTCGGATCGCGACCGCTATGGCGGGGGCGGAGGCCTGATCGGCGCGCTGATCGACGCGCGCATGGGCGAGATCGACCGGTTCCGGATGCGCAACGCCGGGATGCGCAAGTGCATGGCTCTGCACGGCTATGCCCGATACCAGGTGCCGCAGGCCGAATGGAAGGCGTTGGTCAAGGAAGGGGACATCGTGCTCGACAATAACGGGGTAGTGGATTTCGAAGTTGTCGACCGGATGGCGGCATTCGCATCTGGCCCGACGCCCGCTGGTGCGAGGCTCGATCCATGAGCCGGCTGTTGATCGCGCTCGGGCTGGTCAGTCTGGCTGTGACGCCCGCCATGGCGCACAAGCCGCTCAAGCCCAAGGAAGTGGCTACGCTCGACTCGACCAAGGGCTATATCCTGGTGCGTGTCGGTCCTGGCTCGGCCAAGCAAACGCCAACGGGCGTCGCCATGGCGCGTCTCGACCCGGTCGATGGCGAACCGATCGCGGGCTATGGCCTGAGCAAGAAAGAGTTCAACGTCGCGAGCATTGCTGGCGGGAATTTCCTGTCCAGCGATGGCAAGACCCGACTCTACCTCGTTCCGGTCAATCCGGGGCGCTGGGCGGTGACCGGCGTCGGGGCGACCGTGTTCTCGATGGGCACCTATGGCTTTGACGTTCGCGCAGGGGAAATCGTCCATGCCGGCACATTGTTGGTCGGACGTGAGGATGGCCGGTCGCCCATCCCGGAAATCGCCGCAGCGCGTTTGTCCAAAGACTTGGTTGAGTTTGGCACACTGACCAACATCGTGATGACCGACACATTTCTGGTGCGTCCCAACGAGGCGCAAGAAACGCTTCCGGCCAGCATCACGCTTCCGGTACGTAATGCGGAATATCAGTCGGATATCCGCTTCAAGAACACGTACACCTTGATGGTGAACCGGGCGATCGGATTGCCGCCAATGCAGCATAATCCGCCGCGCCCGAGTTCGGCACCATCGACCACGCCGACGACAGCGCCCGCAACCATGCGCTAGAACGTTCGAGTGACGACGCCCGCCCTCACGCCACGGGTTGCATTGGCGTTGAGGGCGGATCGCCGCCCGGCTGCGGCGCAGGGATGTCGATGTCAGGCGCCGGAGGCGAGATTTCGGGTTCCGTCGGTGAGGGCTGGGCCGGCTGCGGCATTGGCGGCGCTTCGGGCGAGGGAATGGTCGGTTTGGCCGGGACGGGGGGCTCTACGGGCATGGTCTGTCTCCTGTTGCCAGCGAACGTCCGGACAGCGGCTTTGGTTCACCGCCGCCGCTGTCGGAGCACATTCCGCAACCGCCATCCGACCGCGATGTCGGCGCAGAGGATTTTCAAAGATTGGTGGTGGTGGACGCACTTGGGCTCGAACCAAGGACCCGCTGATTAAGAGTCAGCTGCTCTACCAACTGAGCTATGCGTCCATTCC
>CAZWZP010000231.1:0-3443 GCA_964638925.1 uncultured Stakelama sp.
GATCGACCACCACGGGGTCCGGCGTCGGCGGGGTCTCCGCGTCGCGCGGCTGAGGGCGAGCTGTCGGCTGCGGCTGCGCGGCGTCGGCGGGACGGGCGTCCGACGGCGGTTCGGGCGCGGATTCGGGCTCGGGACTGACGCCGAACGTCGCCATCGGCACCGTCTCGTCCGGCGGGTTCAGAATCTTGGGCGCGAGGGTCAGCAGCAGCAGCGCCAGCAGCAGCTCGATCAGCAGCGCCAGCGCAATCGCGACCGCACGCGTGCCGAACCGCTCGCGCACGCGCTGGAGCAGCGGGTGCGAGTCTTCGACTGGGGGCGGGTCTGCGATACTCGACAAGGCGCGGTCGAATTGCCCGCGCATTGCGTCGAAATAATGTCGGGACTCTCCCCTCCTTTTCAGGGAGGGGACAAAACACCTAACCCCGCCGCAACACCGCGTCGGCCACGGCGCGCTGAAGATCGGCCTGGGTGAAGGGCTTGTTGAGGCGGAGCAGCTGTTCGGCAGCATCGGTCGGAGTCTCGCCATAGCCGGTTGCCAAGATGATCGGCAGCTCGGGGCGCAGCACCCGCGCCCGTGCGATCAACTCGGTCCCGGTCATGCCCGGCATCGCCTGATCGGTGATCAGCAGCGCGATATCCTCACGCGCTCCAAGCTGTTCGAGCGCGGCGGTGCCGGATTCGACCTCGATTACCCTATGCCCCAGATCGCTGAGCAGATCGGCGGTGTTCATCAGGACCAATGGATCGTCATCGGCAACCAGGATGACCAGCGATCGGGTTGCGGCGCGCGCCGCAACTTCGCGGCTTGGCGCAGTGGCGGGCCGTGCGCCATCGAGCGCAACCGGCAGCCAGATATGCGCGCTGGTACCGTTGCCGGGCTCGCTCTCGATTTCCAGCATCCCGCCATTCTGACGCGCAAAGCCGTGGATCATCGACAGGCCAAGGCCCGTGCCCTTGCCGACCCCCTTGGTGGTAAAGAACGGCTCGGTCGCGCGCGCCAGCGTGTCCGCATCCATGCCGACACCCGCATCGCGCACGGTCAGCCGGACATAACGACCGGAGGTCAGACCGCGCACTTCGCCGACAATTTCATGTTCAACCCCCTCAACGCAGATTCGCCCGCCATCGGGCATCGCGTCGCGCGCATTCACGGCGAGGTTGACCAATGCCATCTCTAGCTGGTTGGCGTCCGCCGACACGGCGGGCAGACGATCCGGGAAGTAGATGTCGATCCGCCATGCCGGCCCGATCGTACGTTCGAGCAACCCGCGCATATCGGCGACCAGCGCCGGCACATCGACCCGTTCGGTCTTGAGTTCCTGTCGCCGGGCAAAGGCGAGCATCCGCTGCGTCAATGCAGCGCCGCGATCGGCGGCCTGCATCGAATTGTCGATCAGGCGAGTGATCTGCGCATCGTCATCGGGCAGGCGTTTGCGCAGCAGGGTCAGGCCGCTCATGATCGCCATCAGCAAATTATTGAAATCATGCGCGACGCCGCCGGTCAGCTGGCCGATCGCCTCGATCTTTTGTGCCTGAAACAGCGCCTCACGCGCGACTTCCAGCTCGCGCTGCGCCTCTTCGCGCTCGGTGATGTCGCGGGTGATCTTGGCAAAGCCGATCAGCTTGCCATCATCGTCATGGATCGCGTCGAGCACGACGCTGGCACGGAAGCGGACGCCGCCCTTGCGCAGGCGCCAGCCTTCCGCAGCGAAGCGACCGTGGCGGCGTGCGGTTTCGAGTGCGCGTTCCGGCTCCCCGCTGGCGCGCTCCTCCTCCGGATAGAAGGTCGAGAAATGCGCGCCCATGATCTCTTCAGGGGCATAGCCCTTGATCCGCTGCGCCCCGGCATTCCAGCTTGCAACGATGCCGCCGGGATCGAGCATGTAGATGGCGTAATCGGTCACGCCCTGAACCAGCAGGCGGAACTGGGTGCGGCTTTGCTCCAACGCGGCGGCGCGCTCATTCGCGCGGCTTTCCAGCGTCGCGTTGAGTTCGCGCAGCTGCTCGGCCGTGCGGCGCAATTCCACCTCGGCCGCAGTACGCTCGATATGCGCCCAGCTGCGGTCGGTAACCTCGCGGATCAGCGCGACTTCTTCCGGCGTCCAGACATGCGGTTCGGCGTGATGCGCCGCCATCAGCGCGATCAGACGGCCATCCTTGACCAGCGGCATACAACAGGTGGCGGCGATACCGATCGACTGAAACGCTGCGGCCTCATTTGCGGGCAGTTCGGCAGCAATATCGTCCAGGATCAGCGGACGCCCGGCATTGAGGTCACGCACCGCCTGTTCGCCGAAGCCGGCCAGGCTGTAATGCCCGATGATCGAGCGCGATCCGGGCCGCGCCCATTCGCCGCGAATGGTGAAGCCATCCCCGTCCCCATCCATATCGGCATAAGCACAATTGAGCGCGTCGAGATGCTGCGCAATGCTGGCGGTGGTAATCGCGAGAATTTCAGACGGGTCCGTCGCCCTTCCAGTGTCCAGATCGAGCGAGTCGAGGAAGCGCAGCCGTGCCTCGCTTTTGCGCAGCGCCTGCTCGGCCCTGACCGCCTCGGTGGTCTCGACCACAACGGCCATCACGCCTGCAGGACGACCGTCATCGTCGAACACCGGCGAGTAATCGAGGTCGAGCCAACATGGTTCGAACACCCCGGTGCGGTTGAGCGTCAGCATATGGTTGCGATAGGCGAGCGTTCCGCCGGCGAGGCCGACGCGCATCACATGGGCGTTGAAATCGGCGACTTCGGGCCAGGCCTCAAGCACCTTCATGCCGAGCAGTCCGGGATGCCGCTCGCCCGCGAACTTCGAATAGCTGTCATTGTAGATGAGGTACCCCTCCTCGCCCCACAGCATCACGAGCGCGACCGGGGAATTGACGAGAAAGGCGACGATGCTGCGCAGGCTTTGCGACCAGCTTTCGATTGGCCCGACGCTGGTCGCGGCCCAATCGAACGCCGCGATGCGCGCGCCCATCTCTCCATCATTGGTCAGGAATGCCGGGACGTCCGCCGCCCACGCCGCAGTTGATCTCACGCCTGCTCCACTACCTGCCCCTGAACGGCGCACATGCACCGTCCCGCAGCATCAACGCGCAGGCGTAACGAATGATCCCGGCCGGACCAAAATTTCAAACGGGCGACTTTTTGCGTTCAGCGCGTCGGGTAGTTGGGTGCCTCGCGCGTGATCGTCACGTCATGGATTTCGCGCAGGCCCGCATTGGTGATGCGGACGAACTTGCCCTTCTTCTGCAGCTCGGGGATGGTCGCGGCGCCGGTATAGCCCATCGCCGCCTTGATGCCGCCGATCAGCTGGTGGATCACGTCCTTGGCCGGGCCCTTGAACGCCACCTGTCCCTCGATCCCCTCGGGGACGAGCTTGAGCTGATCCTTGATGTCGCCCTGGAAATAGCGGTCGGCCGAGCCGCGGCCCATGGCGCCGACG
>CAZWZP010000232.1:0-3395 GCA_964638925.1 uncultured Stakelama sp.
GGGACCGTTGCGTCGTCCTCCTTGATGCGGCCGCGCATCTCCTGAAACAGCGTTTCGGAGAGCGGCTTGAGCGGCTCGATCACGCCTTCATAATAGGTGTTTTCGGCCTCGAGATAGGCGAGGACGTCCTTGTCCTTGACCTCGGGATAGCCGGGGTCGCGCAGCCAGTGCCACGGGTCCTCGATGGTCACGCCGTGGCGTTCGAAGCTGTAGGGACGGGTGGCGGCGACGGGGGGCTTGGTCTGGCTCATCCGGCCCGTCTAGCGCAGCCGCCGGTTGGCGCAAACGGTTGCCGTAGACGTAAGCCGCGCTAGGGTTGCGAAAACGGGAGGATCGGATGGGCAAGGCGATGCTGGTGGCGGCTGCGGGGGTGGCGCTGCTGTGGGGCGGGGCGGCGGAGGCGAAGGTTCGCTATGCCGCGACGATCACCCGGACGACGCATGGCGTGCCGCATATCGTGGCGCAGGACTGGCGCGGGGCGGGCTATGGCGTGGGCTATGCCTATGCGCAGGACAATCTGTGCATGATCGCCGAGGAGTTTGCGACGGTGGCGGGCGAGCGCTCGCTGCATTTCGGGCCAAAGGGCAGCGCGACATTGGGGTTCCAGAGCGTCGACAATCTCTCGTCGGACCTGTTCTTCCGCTCCGCGATCGACCTGCCCGCGTTGCGGCGCGGGGCGAGCGCGCAGGGGGCAGCGGCGCTGGCGCTGACCGCCGGCTGGGTCGCGGGGTATAATCGCTATCTCAAGGATCTGGGGCCGGACAGGGTACCGAGCGAGTGTCGGGGCAAGGCGTGGGTGCGGGCGATCACCGCCGACGACATGCTGCGGCTCAATGAGAAGCAGATGCTGCTCGCCAGCTCGCTCAACTTTGCACCAGCGATTGCGAATGCAGTGCCGCCGGGGGCCGAACCGCCCACGAAAACGAGCGCAGCGCTGCCCGATCCGGCGCAGTTCGAGGTGGCTAGCAATGGCTGGGCGTTCGGGGGCGATGTAACCGCCAATGGCAAGGGGATGGTGATCGGCAATCCGCACTTCCCCTGGCACGGGCCGAGCCGCTTCTGGCAGATGCATGTCACGATCCCGGGCAAGATGGACACGGCTGGGGTCGGGATTGCGGGGTCGCCCTTCCCCACTTTGGGCTTCAACAAGGACATTGCCTGGACGCATACGGTGACCGCCGCGCGGCACTTTACGCTGTATCAGCTGGCGCTCGATCCCAATGATCCGACCGCCTATCTGGTCGATGGCAAGTCCGAGAAGATGGTCGCCAAGACCGTGACCGTGCCGATGCCCGATGGCGCGGCGCCGGTCACGCGGACGCTCTATTCGACCCGCTTTGGCCCGGTGATCGTGATCCCGCAGGCGATGGCGACGTGGAGCAAGGCGACCGCCTTCGCGATGCGCGACGCCAATGCGGGGAATCAGCGGGGGATCGGCACCTGGGTGCGGATCGCGACGGCGAAGAACGTCGGCGAGGTGCGCGCGGCGGTGAGCGAGACGCTGGGCATTCCATGGGTCAACACGATCGTCGCGGATCGCCATGGCGATGCGCTGCACGCCGATGTCACCGCCGTGCCGAATGTGTCGGCGGAGAAGGCCAAGGCGTGCGCGACGCCGCTGTCGCCGGTGGTGGCGCGGACCGCGATCCTGCTCGACGGGTCGAAATCGGCCTGTGCGTGGGACGTTGTGGCGGGGACGCCGGTGCCGGGGCTGATGCCCGCCAGCGATCAGGCGGTGCAGGCGCGGCGCGATTACGTCGCGAACATGAATGACAGCTATTGGCTGAGCAATGCCGACCATCCGCACCCTGTGCTATCGCCGATATTGGGCGAGGCGGAGAAGGCAGTCAGCCTGCGTACGCGGTCGGGGTTTATCGAGACCCGCGCGCTGATCGCGGGGGGCAAGGTCGATCACGAGCGCGCCAAGGCGATGACCTTTGCCAATAAGAGCCATGCGGGCGAGCTGGCGCTGAAGCCGCTGCTGGCCCTGTGTGCGGGCAAGGCAGAGGTGGCGGAGGCGTGCGCGGCGCTGGCGAAGTGGGATGGGCGGTTCGAGCTCGACAGCCGGGCGGCGTGGTTGTTCGACCGGTTCTGGATGAAGGCGCGCAGCGTGCCGGGCATCTGGGCGGTGCCGTTCGATGCGAAAGACCCGATCCACACACCCCGCGATCTGGTCACCAGCGGCGAGACTGGCGACAAGCTGATCGCGGCGCTCAAGGCGGCGGCGGCGGACGTGACCAAGGCGGGAATCGCGCTCGACGCGCGCTGGGGCGATGTCGCCTTTGCGCAGCGGATTACCGATCGCATCCCGATCCATGGCGGCGATGGCGCACTGGGGGTGCTCAACGTGCAGATGATGGTGCCGACGCCGGGCGGGGTCACGCCGCGCCATGGGTCGAGCTATGTTCAGGTGGTCGGGTTCGACGACGCCGGGCCGGTGGCGGATACGATCCTGTCCTACTCGCAATCGCCCGACCCGCAATCGCCCTGGTATGGCGATCAGACGCGGATGTATTCGCAGAAACAGTGGGTGCGCTTCCCGTTCACCACGGCGCAGATTGCGGCGGCGAAGGTTGGGGAGGCGGTGACGATCCGGGAGTGATGCAAGTCACTCCGGCGTAACGACGCCGCCCAGCCCCAGGCGCTTGCCGCGGGTGATGATCACCTTGTCGCCGAGCTTGGCCTGCGCGAACACCAGCTTGGCGAATTCGGTCGGCACGCCGATGCAGCCATGGGTCGCGCGCCCTTCCTCCACCTCAGACCCGTGGATCGCGACGCCGTCCCAGGTGAGGCGCATCATGTACGGCATCGGCGCGCCGTAGAGATTGGAGATGTGGTGGACCTTTTTCTGCTTGATCTCATGCACGCCGAGCGGGGTCGGCTTTTCATCCATGCCATAGAGGATGGCGGTCGCGCCGATCTCGTAGCCGTCACGGAACACCGACATGGTCTGGGCTTCCAGATCGACGGTGATGACGAGCGCACCGTCGGCGGGCACGCCGTCGGTGTTCCAGTAATAGGTGCCGAAGCGGATCGGGCCGGGGATGTCCAGGATGCGCTTGACCGTCATTGCCTCCAGTGCCGGGGCGGCGGGGGGGAGTGCGGCTGGCGCGGGAGCCGGTGCGGGTGCGGGCGCAACGAACGGCTTGGGCGCGGGCGCGGCCTTGACCGGCGCAGCACTGCGGGCAGGCTCGGGCGCGGGGATCAATGCAGCCGCAGCCATCGCGCCGACGCCAAGCGCCGCATAGGCCGTCGCCCGGACCCACAGTTCGCGGGTCAGCCTGAGCCAGTAGAATCGCCAACGGTTCATTCTTGCGCCCCTGCCGCCCCATGGCGGTCAAATCATCAACGCCCGGCTACCGCCAAGGTTCGTCCTGCCCCGCGCATCCCGGTCC
>CAZWZP010000233.1:0-3394 GCA_964638925.1 uncultured Stakelama sp.
GGGCTGCGCGCCGCTGCCGCGGCAATCCGCGCGGACGCGAAGGCCATCCTCGCCGCCAATGCCCGCGATGTTGAGGCGGGCGCGGCGAACGGGCTTTCGGGCGCACTGCTCGACCGGCTCCGGCTCGATCCTGCACGGCTGGAAGGTGCCGCAGCGGGGGTGGAGGCGGTCGCGGCGCTGACCGATCCGGTCGGCACAGTGATCGATTCGAGCGAGCGCCCCAACGGCCTCAGGCTCAGCCGGGTGCGCGTGCCGATCGGCGTGATCGGCATCATCTATGAAAGCCGCCCCAACGTCACTGCCGACGCGGCGGCGCTGTGCGTGATGAGCAGCAATGCCGCAATCCTGCGCGGCGGGTCCGAAGCTGCGCGCAGCAACCGCGCGATCCACGCCGCTTTCGCGCGCGGCCTCGTCGAAGCGGGCCTCCCGGCCGATGCGGCACAACTCGTCCCCACCACCGATCGCGCCGCCGTGGGCGCAATGCTCAAGGCCGGCGGCCTGATCGACCTGATCGTCCCGCGCGGCGGCAAGAGCCTGGTCGCGCGCGTTCAGGCGGAGGCGCGGGTCCCCGTGCTCGCGCATCTCGACGGGATCAACCACCTCTATATCGACCGCGCCGCCGATCCCGCGATGGCGGTGGCGCTCGCGGTCAACGCCAAGATGCGCCGTACCGGCATCTGCGGCGCGACCGAGACGCTATTGATCGACCGCGCCTTCGCCGACCCCGCACCCGTTCTGGCAGCGCTGGCTGACACCGGGTGCGAGCTGCGCGGCGACCCCGAAGTCCGCGCGATCGAGCCACGCGCGGTTGCCGCGAATGCTGAGGACTGGGACACCGAATATCTCGACTCGATCCTGTCGGTCGCGCTGGTCGATGGGCTCGACGGCGCGCTGGCGCATATCGCCCGCCACTCCAGCCGACACACCGACGCGATCGTCACCGAGGATGCGGCGACCGCCGAACGCTTCCTCAATGGCGTCGACAGCGCGATCGTGATGTGGAACGCCTCGACCCAGTTCGCCGATGGCGGGGAGTTCGGGCTGGGCGCGGAAATCGGCATCGCCACCGGCCGCCTCCACGCCCGCGGCCCGGTCGCGCTGGAGGGGCTGACGACGTATAAATGGGTGGTGCGCGGGACGGGCCAGGCGCGTCCTTGAACGACCCACTACAGATGTATACATTTGTAGCATGAAGACAGCTGTCGTCACCGCCCGACTCGATCCGGAGACTCTTGCCGGACTCGACAAGCTTGCCGAGTATCATGAGCGATCACGCGCTTGGCTCGTCGCCAAAGCGGTCAAGCAATATGTGAAGGAAGAAACTGAGTTCTTCGCCTTCCTGCAGGAAGGAGAGGATGCCATCGCGCGTGGTGAGTTTCTGACCCACGAAGAGCTGATGGCGGAAATCAAGGGAATGCGGCAGCGAGACGCTGCTTGAGACAGCTGATATGGTCGTTTCCGGCGCGGCGTGACCTCTATCGCATTGCTGCCGAATATGGCGAAGTGGGCCCGACACTCCCGCTCGAAATCCTGATGCGTATCGAGCAGGCGCCATCCGCCTTGCTGGACTATCCCGATATCGGTAGCCCCACACCGCGCAAAGGCATTCGAAAATGGCATGTGCGGAAAACGCCGTTCCTGCTGTTCTACGCCAGCACGCCTGCTCGGCTCGAAATTCGCCGCGTTGTCCATGAGCGATCCGATTGGATCGGATTGGAACCTTGAAACGTATCGGCATCCTCGGCGGGTCGTTCAACCCCGCGCATCGCGGCCACCGCGCGCTCTCGCTCCATGCCCTGCGCGCCCTGGAGCTGGATGAAGTGTGGTGGATGGTGTCCCCCGGTAATCCGCTTAAGGAAAAGGCCGGCATGGCCCCGTTCGCCGCGCGCATGGCGTCGGCGCGCGCGATGGCGCGCCACGCACCGATCCGCCCGACCGCGGTCGAGAAACGGCTCAAGACCCGCTACACCGTCGATACGCTCACCAAACTTCCCCGCCTCTATCCGCGCCACCAGTTCATCTGGTTGATGGGGGCGGACAATCTGGCGCAGTTCGACCAGTGGCGCGGCTGGCGGCACATCGCGCGACAGGTTCCGATTGCGGTGATCGCGCGTCCGGGCTATGATCGCGACGCTCATGCGAGCCCCGCTATGAGCTGGCTGCGGCGTTTCGTGCGGCCCGCACGCCAGGCGAAGAACTGGACGAAGTGGAGTTTGCCGGCCCTGGTGCTGTTGCGCTTCCGCCCCGACCCGACTTCGGCGACCCGCCTGCGCGCCGCCGACCCCGGCTGGCACCGGCGATTCACCCGTGGCCGCACGCCGCCCGATCCCAGTTCGCACTAACCCAGGAGTCCCCTTGCCCGCTTCCCCTCAACTCGACACCCCCTCGGCCACCAGCGGCACCGTCGCCCCCGATGCCGAGGCGCTGCATCGGCTGATCCTCGGTTCGCTTGACGACGATCAGGCGGTCGAAACCGTGTCGATCCCGCTCGCGGGCAAGAGCAGCATCGCCGACTATATGGTCGTCGCATCGGGCCGCTCGACGCGTCAGGTTGCGTCGATGGCGCAGAAGCTGGCCGAGAAGATCAAGGCCGAGCGCGGCCATAACCCGCGCGTCGAAGGGTTGCCGACCGCCGACTGGGTGCTGATCGATGCGGGCGACGTGATCGTCCATCTGTTCCGCCCCGAAGTCCGCAGCTTCTACAATCTCGAACGCATGTGGGCATTTGGCGACAGCGCGCCGGCCGGCAACGCGTGATCTGACATCCGGCGCGGCCCGCTTCCATGCTGCTCCACATCGTCGCGCGCGGACGCATTGGTCGCAGCCCGGAAGCCGAACTGGTCGATCGCTATTTGAAGCGCGTGACGCTGCCCACACGCGTCACCGAATTGCCCGACACCGGCGGCAAGATGCCTGCGGTCGAGCCTGGCACCCGCATCGTGATGCTCGATGAAAAGGGCGAGAATATCCCCTCGCGCGTCTTCGCCGAACGCATCCAGGCGTGGCGCGAGGACGGGGTGCGCGAAGCCCGCTTCCTGATCGGTGCCGCCGATGGCTTCGACGATGCGGCGCGGGCGCAGGCCGATTTGCTGATCTCCTATGGCCGCGCAACCTGGCCGCATATGATGGCGCGCGCGATGCTGGCTGAACAGCTGTGGCGCGCGACCAGCATCCTCGCGAACCACCCGTACCACCGCGAGGGATGATGCGCCGGATTGCCATCGCCGCCGCGATCCTGACGACCGCGCTCGTCGGCGTGGCCGCACTTCCGGCGCAGACGCCATCGCTCACCGACCAGCGCGCCCAGCTCAGCGCCGCGAGCAAGGCCGCGACGGACGCAGAAGCGCGTGCCCGCCAGCTCGCAGACGCGCTCGGCCAGCGCGTCCGTTCGTTT
>CAZWZP010000234.1:0-1336 GCA_964638925.1 uncultured Stakelama sp.
CGGGATCGCGCCCGAGATTGCCGACCAGGATGACCTTATTGACGCTGCCCGCCATATTCACTCCGCTTGTAAATCGATATCGAGGGACGAATGGCCGATATCCTTAACCTGAACAAGGCGCGCAAGGCACGCGCGAAGGCACAGAGTGCCGCAAAGGCTGTGGAGAACCGCGCCAAATTCGGGCGCACCAAGGCGCAGAAAGCGACGGACGAAGCCGAGCGCGCCCGGATTTCCGAAAATCTGGACGGCGCGCGGCGGGAGTGAGGTGTGACTTTGCCTTGGCCATGGTCAGGGTATAGCAGAATGAGAACATGTAGGAAACATGTTCGATATTTTGGCTTTATGTCAGTGGCTTATTGAGCGATCGCTAGAGGCTGGTCGGGCCGATCCGGCAGTGTCGGGCGGCGCGGCGGATTTGGCAAAGCGAACATGTCGCGGGTTTACGCGCCATCGGCCCGATCCGGGTGTCGCCTTTTCTGAGGCGCAAGTCGCGGACCGACAATGCCGCGTGGGCAAATCTCGGCCTTTATCGACTGTCCGGTTTCAGGCCGCCTGATCGAGCGGCGCAATGTCGCTAATTGGGTGGACAGCGGTCGATCTGCTTTTGACCCAAATCGTTTGTAACCAGACGCTGGTCGGCATAGCCTGAAGAGATGGAGTATCCGACCCAGATCGATTGCGCTTGGCTTGCCACTGACGCCTGCGGTCGGCTGGCGGCGATGATAACTGCAGGCGAAGGCCCGATTCCCGCTGCCGTGTTGGAAAGCCGCATTGATGTGACTGACATAGAGGGAAAGCTGCTCGATTTGCCAATCATGGGTGATGCTATGGATGTCGCCAATGTGCCGAACCCGAGCTCTTTCATCGATCTTAGCCGCCGAGGGTTCTATGTGTACGACTGGACAGACGTGCATAGACCCAGCTCTCAGGCCCTTGGGGCATACGAGTTGGTGGCGTCGCCGTCTGTCTCCATCCGACTAAAGGATTTGCCCGCCGATCTGCAGGAGCTTCCTTCAAGGATAAAGAGCATAGACGCGATCGGCGGCGCTCATTTGGAAATCCGTTAGGCGGGAAAGACGTCCGCTTTAGGTGTATGCCAACTCGGCCGCTGGCGGCTGCAATGGGGTCGTTAGCCGACCGGCAACCTTCGGTTACCCGATGACGGTTAGCTGCTCTGATTGACGCGGGGGCACTCCCCCCGACTAAAGCCCCAGCGCCTTCGCACCCCAATAGGTCAGCCCCGCCGCCACATAGGCCGCCGCGAACAGATAGACGATCATTACGATCGGCCATTTCCAGCCATTGGTCTCGCGCCGCGCGACTGCGATGGTCGACA
>CAZWZP010000234.1:1377-3380 GCA_964638925.1 uncultured Stakelama sp.
AGGGGCCAGCTTTCGGCCAGTTTCTCGCCCAAAGCCGCTGCGCCGGTTTCCTCGTCCGGGGCGTCGATCGCATAGACGGTCTGGAGCGCCGAGACCGCGACTTCGCGCGCGGCCATGGCGGGGATCACCGCGAGGCTCATTTCGTGGTTGAAGCCGATCGGGGCGAGAACGACTTCGAGGCCCGATGCGATGCGGCCGGCGACCGAATATTCGCTCTGCTTCACGCCTTCGGGTGCGACCGGATAGGAGGCGAGCAGCCACAACGCGACGGTGACGCCCATGATGATCGTGCCGGCGCGGCGCAGGAAGACATAGGCGCGCTGCCACAAGCCGATCAGCAGGTCGCGGAGCGAGGGGAGCTGGTAACGCGGCATTTCCATCATGAAGCCGCCGCTCTTGCCGCGCGTCGCGGTCAGGCGCAGCACGAAGGCGGCGAGGATCGCGCCGACGATGCCGAAGACATAGAGGCCGAACAGCACCAGCCCCTGCAAGCCAATGCCCGGGCCGACGTCGCGCGCGGGGATGAACGCGCCGATGATGAGCATATAGACCGGCAGCCGCGCCGAGCAGGTCATCAGCGGGGCGATCAGGATCGTGGTCAGCCGCTCCTTCGGATCGTCGATCGAGCGTGCGGCCATGATGCCGGGGATCGCGCAGGCGAAGGACGACAGCAGCGGGATGAAGGAACGGCCCGACAGGCCGACCAGCGACATCAGGCGATCCATCAGGAAGGCGGCACGGACCATGTATCCGGTCGCTTCGAGCAGCAGGATGAAGAAGAACAGGATCAGGATCTGGGGCAGGAACACCACCACCGATCCGACGCCAGCGATAATGCCCTGAGTCACCAGATCGCCGATGAAGCCGCTGGGGAGGTTTTCCTGCGCATGGGCGCCAAGCCATTCCTGTGCGCCCTCGATCCAGCCGATCGGGGCTTCCGACCAGCTATACACCGCCTGGAACATGACGAAGAACAGGGTGAGCAGGATCGCCCAGCCGGCGACCGGGTGCAGCACGACGCTGTCCACCGCGCGGGTGAAGGCGCGGCCGCGCGGTTGATCGGTGATGGCGAGCGCGGCGATGCGGCGGGCGTCGCGCTGGAAATGGGTGATGTCGGATTCGGGAACGGTCGGCGCGGTGGCGTGGCTGGCGAGCAGGATGCCACCGAGCGCGGCGCGGAGTTCGTCGAGGCCGCGCTTGCGCACCGCGACGGTGGTGACGACCGGGACGCCAAGCTCCGCCGACAGCGCATCGGCGTCGATCGTGATCCCGTCGCGCGTCGCCATGTCGATCATGTTGAGCGCGACCACCATCGGGCGGCCGAGCTGACGCAGCTGAAGCACGAAGCGCAGATGGTTTTCGAGGTTGGAGGCGTCGGCGACGACAATCAGCGCGTCGGGAAGGCGCTCGCCTTCCTGCTTGCCCAGCACGACGTCGCGGGTGACGGCTTCGTCGGGGCTGGACGGATCGAGACTGTAGGTGCCGGGCAGGTCGACCAGCTCGACCGGGCGACCATCGTTGAGCGCGAGGCGGCCCGAATGGCGCTCTACCGTGACGCCGGGATAATTGCCGACCTTTTGCCGCGCGCCAGTGAGCGCGTTGAACAGGGCGGTCTTGCCGGCATTGGGGTTGCCGACCAGGGCGACGAGCGGCTGGGCGTTCATGCTGCCGGACCCTTGAGATGGATCGCCTGAACGATGTGGCGGCGCAGCGCGACGGTCATGCGCCCGATGCGCACCGCGGCGGGTCCGCCGAACCAGCCGACCGGGCGGATCAGTTCGACCTCGACCCCTTCGTCCAGCCCGAATTCGCGCAGGCGGCGTGCCTCGTGCGGGGCGAGCGCGGACCAGTCGATCGTGGCGACGGTGGCAGGGAGATTGCGCGGCGCACGCGCGAGGGAGTCGGTCATGTTGCGAGCGATTATCAAGAGCGGTGGGGAAATGCCAGCGGAATGCGTCACTGATCCTCCCCCGCCAGGGGGAGGTGGCGCCGAAGGCGACGGA
>CAZWZP010000235.1:0-2626 GCA_964638925.1 uncultured Stakelama sp.
GCTGATGGGCTTTTACGCGGTCACCTTTGGCGGTTTCGTGGGACTTGCCGCCAGCCTGCCGATCTACTTCACCGACCGGTTCGGACTGACCACGGTCCAGGCTGGCTATTCCACGGCGGCATGTGTGTTCGCCGGGTCGCTGGTGCGACCGATGGGCGGGGCGCTGGCCGATGCAATCGGCGGGGTCAAGGCGCTTACCGGCGTGTTCATCCTCGCCGCCTTTGCTCTCGTCGGGGTGGCAATCGCGGACAATTTCGTCACCGCGCTGATGCTGTTCGTGATCGGGATGCTCGCGCTGGGTACCGGTAACGGGTCGGTGTTTCAGCTGGTGCCGCAGCGTTTCTCGGCGGAGATCGGCGTGATGACCGGACTGGTCGGCATGGCCGGTGGCGTCGGCGGCTTCTACCTCGCCTCCTCGCTGGGGCTGGCGAAGCAGTGGACCGGGAGCTTTTCGCCCGGCTTCCTGATCTTCGCGGGGCTGGCGATCGTCGCGCTGGGCGGGCTGATGCTGGTCAAGGCCAAGTGGCGCGCGACCTGGGGTACCGCTGCTGGCGTGCGGATCTGATCCGATGCGCACCGCACTCCCGCTCATCGGGCTGGTGGCGGCGACGCCCGCCACCGCCCAGACCCTGACCCTCAAGCCTTTGATCGACGCGCGGTTGCGCTACGAACAGATCGAACAGGACGGCCTGACCCTCGACGCTGACGCGGTAACGCTGCGGGTGCGTGCCGGAGTTCAGGCAGGTCACGGCCCGCTGACCGCAATCGTCGAGGGGCAGGGCAATCTCGCCATTGTCGATGATCGCTTCGATGGGCTCTCCGGATCGGTGGCGCGCCCCCTGATCGCCGATCCGGAGAATGTGGCGATCCACCGCGCCCAGCTTGCGCTCAAGCTACCGGTGGGGACGCTGACCGCGGGGCGCCAGCGGATCACGCTCGACGATGAGCGCTTTGTCGGCGCGGTCGGGTTCCGCCAGAACGGGCAGAGCTTCGACGCGGTACGCGCGGAGGTGACGCCGGTGAAGGGCATCAAGGCCGACCTCTCCTATGCGTGGAGCGTCCGCACCATCTGGGGCATCGACGGGACGGGGGCGCGGCAGCGCGCGGTGGGCGGCGACAATGTCTTCGCCAACCTGTCCTGGGCTAGTCCGATCGGGACGGTCACCGGTTTCGGCTATTGGGTCGACCAGGACGAAGCGGCGGTGCAGGGGTTCCGGCTGTCGAGCCGCACCATCGGTGCGCGGCTGGCGGGGACCCAAAAACTGGGCAAAGCGAAACTCGCCTATCAGCTCAGCCATGCGCGCCAGAGCGACATGGGGCGCAACCCCAACAATTGTGAGGCCGGTTACTGGCTCGCCGATGTGTCGGTCGATCTCAACGGGCCGAAGCTGGGGGCGGGGTACGAGGTACTCGGTGCCGACACCGGCGTGGCGCTGACCAGTTTCCAATTTCCGCTCGGTACCAATTTCAAGTTTCAGGGCTGGGCGGACAAGTTCCTCACCACCCCGCCCGATGGCGTGCGCGACCTGTATGTGAATGCGGGCTGGAGCTGGAACGCGATCGGCCCGGCCAGGGCGGTGACGGTGCAGGCGGTATGGCACCGCTACGAAAGCGACCGGCTCAATCGGTCCTATGGCGATGAACTCAACCTGCTTGCCTCGGCCAGGCTCGGCAAGGCCGCCGCGTCGGTGCGCTACGCCGATTACCGTGCCGACGGATTCGCCACCGATACCCGCAAATTCTGGCTGCAACTGGACTGGACGATCTGATGGAATTGAAGCCTGTAACAGCCGCCAGGGACGACACGCGCGAGCACCTCGTCGTGATCGGCAACGGCATGGCCGGGTGCCGCGCGGTCGAGGAAATCCTGGCGCGCGACCCGACCCGCTATCGCGTCACCATCTTTGGCGCAGAGCCGCGGGTGAACTACAACCGCATCATGCTCTCCCCGGTGCTGGCGGGGGAGAAGGCGTTCGACGACATCGTGATCAACGGCGCGGACTGGTATGCCGAACACGGCATCGACCTGATCGCTGGCGACCCGGTGATCGCGATCGACCGCACAGAGAAAACGGTGACGTCGCGTCGGGGCGTCATGACCGGCTATGACAAGCTGCTGATCGCCACCGGCTCGGACCCGTTCATCATCCCGGTGCCGGGGCACCAATTGCCCGGGGTGATCGCATTCCGCGACATGGACGATGTCGGGACGATGCTCGCTGCCGCCGAAAAGGGCGGGAGTGCGGTAGTGATCGGTGGGGGGTTGCTGGGGCTCGAAGCTGCGCATGGCCTGAGCCTGCGGGGCATGAAGGTCACCGGGCTGCATTTGATGCCGACGCTGATGGAGCGCCAGCTCGATGAGGCGGCGGGGTGGTTGCTCAAACAGGCGCTGGAGGCACGGGGTCAAACGATCCTCACTGGCGCGGACACCGCCGAGATCATCGGCGACGGCAAGGTCGAGGGTGTGCGGCTGAAGGACGGCACCGAGATCGTCGCCGATCTGGTCGTCATGGCAGTGGGCATCCGCCCCGCATCGGGTCTTGCGCGTGCTGCGGGGCTTGAGGTCGGGCGCGGGATCAAGGTGGACGACCACATGGTGACCTCCGACCCCGATGTCCTCGCGGTC
>CAZWZP010000235.1:2647-3371 GCA_964638925.1 uncultured Stakelama sp.
GAGTGCGTCGAGCATGACGGTAATGTCTATGGCCTGGTCGCGCCGCTGTGGGACATGTGCCGCAGCCTTGCCGATCACATGACCGGAAGCCCGAGCGGCTATCGCGGTTCGGTCACTTCGACCAAGCTCAAGGTGTCGGGGATCGACGTCTTTTCGGCGGGGGATTTCTCCGGCGGAGACGGATGCGAGGACATCGTGATGCGCGACGCCGCGCGCGGCATCTACAAGCGCGTCGTGGTCAAGGACGACCGCATCGTCGGCGCGGTGCTCTACGGCGATACCGCCGACGGCAACTGGTATTTCGACTTGCTTAGGAAGCAGGCGAGCGTCGCCGATGTCCGCGACCTGCTGATCTTCGGTCAGGCCTTCGCCCAGGGAGGGGGCGCGGCGGACCCTAAGACGGCCGTTGCGGCGCTTTCCGATGATGCGGAAATCTGCGGCTGCAACGGCGTGACCAAGGGACAAGTGGTGTCGTGCATCGCCAAGGGGGCGCACAGCCTCGATGCGGTACGGGCGACCTGCAAGGCATCGGCGAGTTGCGGTTCGTGCACCGGACTGGTCGAGTCCATCCTCGCGCTGACGCTGGGTGACGAGGTGCAGGCTGGTGCGAAGACGATGTGCAAATGCACCAGCTTTGGCCATGACGATGTCCGGCGCGAGATCGTCGCGCAGAACATGCGGTCGATCCCGGAGGTGATGCAGAAGCTGCACTGGAACACGCCGG
>CAZWZP010000236.1:0-2781 GCA_964638925.1 uncultured Stakelama sp.
CTCAAAAAACTCGCAACATTCGCCCCCCGCGCGTCGATCGCATAGCCGCCTTCCATCACGATTCCCGTCGGCAACCCGGCGGCGGCAATGTCCGCGCCCAGCAGCGCATAGTCGGCGGTCTCCAGCGCGAACGCCGAGATCGGATCGCCGACGAACGTGTCCGCGCCAAAGCTGACCAGCAGCAATTCCGCCCCCGACGCCGCAACCGCCGCCAGCGCCCGCTCCTGCGCCCGACGAAACGCATCGATCTTCGTGCCCCGTGGTAGCGGCAGGTTCAGCGTCGCGCCTTCGCCGTCGCCCGCGCCCACCTCGTCGGCATGGCCCCAGTAGAACGGGAAATCCGTCGCCGGATCGGCATGGATCGAGGCAAAGAACACATCGCCGCGCTCCCAGAAGATATCCTGCGTCCCGTTGCCGTGATGATAGTCGATATCGAGGATCGCGACCCGCGCGACACCCGCATCGCGCGCCGCCTGTGCCGCGACCGCGACATGGTTGAGGTAGCAATAGCCGCCCAGATAATCCGCACCCGCATGATGCCCCGGCGGCCGCGACAGCGCGAAGGCCGCGCGCTCCCCCTCCAGCACGGCATGGGTCGCGGCAAGCGCGCTCTGCACGCTGCGATAGCTCGCGTCCCAGGTATCGGCGGTCAGCGGGGTCGACGCATCGATGCTATACTGCCCCGCCAGCGCGTCGATCCGCTCCAGCTTCAGCGCACGCTTGCGCACCGTCGGCCAGATATAGCCCATGACATCGCCCGGCCGCCCCGCCTCCGCCCAGCGCGCCGGGGCGGTCTTGAGGAAGTGGATATAGCCGGCATCATGCACCGCACGGATCGGCCCCTCGCCCCGATCCGGCGGCATTTCGGTCGCGCCCAGCGTCGCGGCAATCGCCGCCGCGCGCGCGGGCTTCTCGGCATAGGGGACGAACTCCCCATTATGCAGCTCGCGCGCCGGGGCGTGCGCCAGCTGGCCGGGATCGTAGAAGCAGCGCATCAGGCGGCCCGGTCGGCGTCGCCGCTGCTCCCTTCCCGCCAGCGCGGCGCAAAGCGCAGGATGGTGTAGCCGATCACCGCCGCCAGGATCGACCCGGTCAGCACGCCGATCTTCACCTCATCCACCAGCAATTCATTGCCGGGGAAGGCCAGCCCGCCGATGAACAGGCTCATCGTAAAGCCGATGCCGCACAGCATCGCGACGGCATAAAGCTGAAGCCAGGTCGCCCCCGCCGGCGGCGAGGCAAAGCGCAGCTTTGCCGCCAGCCACACGCTCCCGAAAATGCCGAACTGCTTGCCCAGGAACAGGCCTGCGGCAATGCCCAGCGGCAGCGGCTCGAGCAGGATCGCGGGCGACATGCCCGCCAGGCTGACGCCCGCATTGGCAAAGCCGAACACCGGCACGATGAAATAGGCGACCCAGGGCGCAAGCGCATGTTCCAGCTTGTGCAGCGGCGATTCGGCATCGTCGCACGCGCCCGGGCTGGTCGTGATCGGCACCATCATCGCGGTCAGCACGCCCGCAATCGTCGCATGGACCCCCGACATGAACACGAAATACCAGAGCGCCGCGCCGAGCAGCAGATAGGGCGTCAGCTTCTTCACCCCACTGCGATTGAGCACATACATGGTCGCCATCACCAGCGCGCCGAGTGCGAGGTAGAGCGTCGACAGCTCGGCAGTATAGGCAATCGCGATGATCGCCACCGCGCCCATATCATCGACGATCGCCACCGTGGTCAGGAACAGCTTGAGCGACGCCGGCGCCCGGCTGCCGAGCAGCGCGAGCACGCCGATCGCAAAGGCGATGTCGGTCGCGGCGGGGATCGCCCAGCCATTGACCAGCGGACCGCTCCACCCGATCACGAACAGATAGACGACCGCCGGGCCGACCATGCCCGCGGCGGCGGCGACGATCGGCAGCCGCCGATGCTCCCAGGTCGCGAGCTGCCCGTCGATGAACTCGCGCTTGATCTCAAGCCCCACGAACAGGAAGAACAGCGCCATCAACGCATCGTTGATCCACAGATGCACCGTCATCGACCCATATTTCGGGCTGATCACCGGCCCGGTGTCGAGGTGCAGCAGGTGGAAATAGGCTTCGGAAATCCCCGCCCGATTGGCGACCAGCATCGCCAGCGCGGCGGCGGCCATCAGGATGATGCCGCCAGCGGCCTCGCTCTGCAGAAAGGTGCGAAGCATCGATCGTCCTGCATTGTCGTGACGCGCAGCCATGAACTTCCCCTGTGTTTGCGGTTCGCCCCCTGCCTAACGGCTGGAACCGCTCGGGCAAACCCCCTACAGCCCTGCCCATGAGCATCGCGTTGTTGAAGCCCGACAATCCGGTCGTCGCCTGGTGGCGGACGCGGGTGATCGCCACGGTCGATCATGTCGATGTCGTCGAAAAGGTGCGCGACGACGCCGGCTTTACCGGTCGCTATGCCTTCATGACCCTGATGTCGGCGGGCATTGCGGTGCTCGGGCTGCTGCTGTCCTCGCCAGCCGTGGTGATCGGCGCGATGCTGATCTCGCCGTTGATGGGCCCGATCATCGGCCTCGGCTTCGGCCTCGCCACCTTCGACTGGGACGAGATCCGCACTTCCGCCATAGCGGTTGCGCTCGGCGTCCTGATCGCGGTCCTGTTCACCGCTTTGCTCGTGCTGGTCTCGCCGATCCAGAATGTGACGGCGGAGATCGCCGCGCGCACCCGGCCCAATCTGTTCGACCTGATGATCGCGCTCTTTTCCGCACTCGCCGGCGCCTATGCGATGATCCGGGGCAGGGCC
>CAZWZP010000236.1:2831-3361 GCA_964638925.1 uncultured Stakelama sp.
GATCGCGGTGGTCGGCTTCGGCCTCGCCACCTGGAACTGGACGGTGTTCGCCGGATCGCTGCTGCTGTTCCTGACCAACCTCATCACCATCGCGGTGGCCGCCGCCGTCGTCGCGCGGCTCTATGGCTTCGGCTCGCACCTCTCGCCCCAGCACACGATGCTGCAGACCATCGTCGTCACCATCGCGCTCGCCGCCTTCGCGATTCCGCTCGGGCTGGTGCTGGTCCAGCTCGGCTGGGAGGCGAACACCTCGCGCCAGATCCGTGAGGTCATCAGCGGCGAGTTCGAGGGCGCGGCCCGGCTCAGCCAGGTCGAGATCGATTATGAGGCCCAGCCGCTGCGCGTCACCGCCACCGTGCTGACCCCGCAGGTGCGGGAGGATGTCGAGCGCCGCGCGGCGGGCGTACTCGCCCAGCTGGTCGGCCGCCCCGTCACGGTCGAACTCGAACAGATCCGCGTCGGCACCGGCGCCCAGGCCGAAGCGGCGCAGGTCGCCGCCGCACAGGACTCGCGCGCCAGCGCCGCCAACC
>CAZWZP010000237.1:0-3353 GCA_964638925.1 uncultured Stakelama sp.
CCGCCACCTGCGCCGGGGCGCGTTCAATGCTGGGTTGCTCCATGGCGGGTTGGGCCACGGCGGGTTGGGCCATGCGCAACTGGGCGCTCACCGCCGGTTGGGCGGGGGTGGCCGCCGCGGCGGGACGGGCCAGGGTGGGTTCCGTCGCCGGCTGGGCGATGGCGGCGGTCTGCGCCACGGCGGGGGCGGCGGCGGCGGTCACTACGGTGGGACGGAAGTTGCCGCCCTGGCCGCCGCCGACGGCGACGCGGGTCTGCGGCGGCGGCTGGGTCTGGGTGACGGTGACCACGGTGGGTTTGGGCTGGGCGGCGGCTTCGCTGGCGATGCCGGTGGCGACCACCGAGACGCGCATCTTGCCGTTCAGCGCCTCGGCGAGGGGGGAGCCGAAGGTGATGTTGGCGTCGGGATCCCCTTCGTCGCGGCTGCGGTTGGCGTCATGCGTGAAGTTGAAACTCCACAGCATCGGCCCCTGATAGTTGAACATGTTGCCAAGCGGGAAATTGATCCCCCCGCCAACTTCGCCCGCAATCCCCGTCTCGGCGACCAGCTTGCGGTACAGGCGGCTGTCATTGCCCTTGACCAGCATCTGGTCGATCAGGCCCATCGCATACCATTCGGGCGTGCCGCGTGCAGGAACATGATAGCCCGCCGCCCAGCCCGGCTTGGGTGCCAGAGCGTCGGTGCGCGCGCGGAACTTCTCCGTCGTCTGGCGCGGCTCGCTGATGTCGGGCAGCTTGACCGGCGGCGCCTTGGGCATCCAGCCATAATATTTCTCGACCATCGCCTTGGTTGCGGCATAATCGATGTCGCCCGCCACCACGAGCACGGCGTTGGACGGCTTGTAGAAACTGTCGAAGAACTGCTTGGCATCCTCGACCGTCGCTGCCTCGATCTCCTTCAGCTCGCCGTAGAAATTGTGGCTGTTATACCAGTTGGTGTTCGCCAGCATCGGCAGGTCGATCCACGGCCAGGTGCTATACGGCTGGTTGAGGACGTTGACCTTGACCTCATTGCCGACGACGCCCTGCTGGTTCTTCAGCACCTCGTCGTCGATCACCGGCGCGGACATGCGATCGGCCTCCAGCCACAGCATCCGCTCCAGCGCGTTGGACGGCACCACCTCGAAATAATTGGTGAAGTCGTAGCGGGTCGATCCGTTCAGGATGCCGCCGGCGTTGCTGACCGTGCTGATATGCACACCCTTGGGCGCGTTCTTCGATCCCTGGAACAGCAGATGCTCGAACAGATGCGCAAAGCCGGTGCGCTCGCGCGGTTCGATACGGAACCCGATGCCGTAATAGACGCCGACCGTCACCGTCGGGCTCAGCGTATCCTTCGCCAACACCACCCGCAGGCCATTGTCGAGCGTGAAATACTGCATCTCGACCTGCAGCTTGGCCGGCGCGGTCTGCGCTGCTGCCGGCGTCGCGGCGAGCCCGAGCGGCAGCGCCGCCCCGGCCAGCGCAAGCGCCGTAACCCATTGTTTCATCGCCATGGAAATCCCCTCTGACTCGCTTACTGTATTAGCCTATCAGCACAGCAAACAAGGGCAAGGAGATTCGGTTCAGACGCCGCCCTGCGTCACCGGCCGCCCCGTCGCCTCAAGCTGCACGGTCAGGTCGGCCAGGCACGCCTCCACCGCCGCCATATCGGTCGCCCGCACCACGAAATTCGCCCCCACCCGACCTTCGCGAAAAAACGGGTAGCTGCCGATCGCCACGCCTTCATGCGCCTTTTCGGTCGCGCGCAGCAGGTCCGCGACCTCGCTCTCGGCGACCCAGCAGCCGATCGTCCCGCTGACCAGCGGCTTGCCGCCCTCCAGCGTGCCGGTCAGCGCGTCGAGCATCCCCGCCGTGATGTGCGGCACCCCGGCCATGATGAAGATATTGCCGATCCGGATGCCCGGCGCGCCCGACATGCGGTTGGGGATCAGGTCCGCCCCTTCCGGAACCCGCGCCATGCGCAGCCGCGCCTCGGTCAACCCGCCGCGCGTTTCGTAATAGCGCTCAAGCACGTCGCGCGCCTCCGGATGGATCACAACCGGCACGTCCAGCGCGGCGGCGATCGCATCGACGGTAATGTCGTCATGGGTCGGCCCGATACCGCCCGTCGTGA
Organism: uncultured Stakelama sp.; assembly: GCA_964638925.1. GTDB lineage: Bacteria > Pseudomonadota > Alphaproteobacteria > Sphingomonadales > Sphingomonadaceae > Sphingomonas. The sequence continues at coordinate 2,116 of CAZWZP010000237.1, forward strand.
AGCAATAATCGTAACCGGTGCGCACCGCGTCCACCGCCGCGACGATCCGCTCCTGCACATCGGGCACCACGCGCACTTCGGACAGGCGGATGCCCTGCACATTCAGCCAGATCGCGATCTGCGCGACATTCTTGTCCTGGGTGCGACCCGACAGGATCTCGTCCCCGATCACCACCAGCCCGGCAGTCCAGATGCGCTCGCTCATTTCCTCGCCATAGCGCGCGCCGATCCTCTCGCAAAGCGGGCATGTTTCGCCTATATGGCGGCGATGACTGAATATGTTGCCGTAACCGCCGACACCAATTTCGCCCGCGACGGGGCGATCAAACTCTACGGCCCCGATGGCTTCGCCGGGATGCGCGCCGCGGGCAAGCTCGCCGCCGAGATCCTCGACGCGCTGGTGCCGCATGTCGTGCCCGGCGTGACCACGGCGGAGCTGGACGATATCGTCCGCCGCATGACACTAGACGGCGGCGCGGTCCCCGCGACGCTCGGCTATCGCGGCTACACCCACAGCTGCTGCATCAGCATCAACCATGTCGTCTGCCACGGCATTCCGGGGAACAAGACGCTCAAGGACGGCGACATCGTCAATATCGACGTCACGCCCCTGCTCAACGGCTGGCACGGCGATACCAGCCGCATGTACCTGGTCGGCGACGTGCCGTTGAAGGCGAAGCGCCTTGTCGATGTCACCTATGAATGCCTGATGATCGGCATCGAAATGGCCAAGCCCGGCAACACCATGGGCGATATCGGCCACGCCATTCAGCGGCACGCCGAAAAGCACCGCTATGGCGTCGTCCGCGATTTCTGCGGCCACGGCCTTGGCCGCGTGTTCCACGACGCACCCGAAGTCGTCCATGTCGGCCGCCCCGGCACCGGGCCTGAACTCAAGCCCGGCATGTTCTTCACGATCGAACCGATGATCAACATCGGTCGCCCCGACGTGAAGCTGCTCGACGATGGCTGGACGGCAGTCACCCGCGACCGCTCGCTGTCGGCCCAGTTCGAACATTCGATCGGCATCACCGAAACCGGCTGCGAAATCTTCACCCAGTCGGCAACGGGCCGCCACCAGCCCCCCTACACCTGATGGCCGCCAGATAATGAGCGACTCCAAGTTCGAACGCCACCGCCAACCGTGGCGGCAGGACGAAATCCAGAAGCTGCACACGCTGGCGAAAAAGGGCATGGCGCTCAAAGCCATCGCCAAGGCGCTGACCCGCAGCGAGGAA
>CAZWZP010000238.1:0-3351 GCA_964638925.1 uncultured Stakelama sp.
GTCCAGATCGCATCAATGCGCCTGTGGCTCCGCGCTTATGAGTCTACGGCCTAGTCGGTCGTATGCCGCATAAATATCATCAAGCCCCTTCTTACGGGTGCGCCAGCGAATTTGTTCGGCCTTTAGGTGGTTCACGTTTGCCGCGTAGGTGACAATGTATTCATGAGAGACAGAAATAAGCTGTGAGTCATTCTTGCGCCCAGCCGCCCACACCATATCGGCTACGAAATTCTCGCTGCCGAAAATCTCGTTCATTAGCTGGCGCAGATTGGCTTGCTCCGCCTCATCGCATGAGACGAAGATTGCACCATCGACGCGCAGCAGTTCCTTAGCCAACACGAGACGCGGATACATCATATTGAGCCAGTCGGTATGAAACCGCCCGCTGCTCTCCTTGTTGCTGGTCAGCCGCGCACCGTCCTCGCCGCGCTGGCCGGTCAGTGCCTCATAATTGGCGAGGCTCTCGGTGTAATTGTCGGGATACACAAAGTCCTTGCCCGTATTATAGGGCGGGTCGATATAGATCAGCTTGACCTTGCCCGCGTAGCTCTTGCGCAGCAGCTTGAGCACTTCGAGGTTATCGCCCTCAATCACGATATTCTGCGTCGTGTCCCAATCCTTGCTGTCCGCCTTGGCGGGACGTAGCGTGCCGAGGCTGGGGGTGAGGGCGAAGGCGCGGGCGCGCGCCTTGCCCTTCCAGTTCAGGCCATAGCGTTCCTGCCCTTCCTCCACGGCATCGCCGAGCAGCTGGCGCAGCACATCGAAGTCGATCTTTCCATCGGTGTCGATCGACGGGAACAGCGCCTTTAGCGTGGCGATGTTGTCCGCGACCACGTCCCCGCTATGCGCCCCCGGATCGTCGCGGGTGATGCGCGGGATGGGGTTGGTTTCATTGGCCATTACGGTGCTTCTCAGTTGCGCGGTTGCGGCGTTGGTGGCGGGTCGTCTTGCCGGAGCCCGCTTCGGGGACCGGTGCGGGCGTGCCGGGATCGGCTGGCAGGCCGTATTGGTGTAAAAGCGTGGCGAGGTCACGCGCAGATGCGTCGATCGCGTCGCCGCAGCGGGTCCAGACCCCGCCGGTGGCGAACCGCGCCGCATTCTGTCGCCCGATCATGGCTGCCCCCCGCCGGGATAGCTCCCCTGTGCCATCGGCTCCTCCCTTAGGTGTTTATTTCAAAAGGCTTTGCAGTGCGTCCAGTCGCAATTTGAGCTGGCGGGATTTTTCGCCCAGCTCCACGCGGACGGCGAGCCGCGATTCCTTTCGCATCGCGGCAGCAAGGGTGGTGCGCTCTACGACAAGCGCCTGAATCTCGGTCAGGGTTGTGCGCCAGTGCGACAGCTGTTCCGGCCCCTCCGCCAGCCGGAAGGCGCGGGCCGCCGCCAGCGCATCGACCCGCGCGACCAGCCCGGCATAGAGCGCGGACAGGTCGCGGGTGGGCAGGCGGGTGACGGACAGCTCCGCCAGAAACGTCGCGTCGGCACGGTCGATCGGGCCGGTGTCGACCAATGCGGTGGTGACGACGCGCCCCGCCTCGCGCTCGGCGGCGCGTTTGGTGGCGAAAAAGAGACAGGCGGCGGACGCGAATCTGGCTGAGCGCGGCGGCCCCCTGCCCGGCTTCATCCCGATGGAGCAGGATCACCGGCTTTGGGATGGCGCGGTGGATAAGTTCGGCGAGGCGGGGCGGCAGGGGGCCGCGCGTGTGGGCGACCAGCAGGTTGATCGTGTCGATCGTCAGCCCGTCCTCGCTCCCCGGCGGGACGCCGATGGTCGCCGGGTTGAGCGCGGCGACCCACTCCAGCCGGGCGAGCTTCGCGTCGATCAGCTTGCGATCGGATGCGGTGGGCACAGTGTCGGACAAGGTCGCCTTGGCCACGCGGCGGGGGCGCTCGCCCGGCGGCAGGGCGAAGGCGTGGAGGAGTGCATCGAGGGTGAGGGGCGATGCGTTCATTCCGGGGGGAGGATCGGGAACCAGGCGATGACCTCCCAATCGTCCAGCCCGCTGGCGCCGCTCATCCCCTGTGGCGCGCCGGTGGTGAACAGGCTGTCGACGGCGCGGTCGGCGGCGGTTCCGGTGATGCCGGCGATGGCGGCTTCGAGGAGGTGGGTCCACTCGGCCATGACGGTGCCGGCCTTGGTCGATCGATCGAACCGCGCCCATAGCGCCGCGCTTTCCTGTGGCGTGGTGCGGGCGAGGCGGCGGAGCGCGTCGAGGATCCGCTTGGGGGCGGAATGGGGTAGATGCACCGCGCCGTCTGCGCGGACATGCACCAACGCATGCGGCCGAAGCGGGTCCTTCACATCGAGCGCGGAAAGCGCAGCGGGGGACTCGGCGCGCAGGACGAAGATAGTGCCCGCCGGAATATCGTCGGTCGCGGCGACTGGCGCGTGCACGGTGAGTGGCAGGCGATCGAGCTGCTCCCGCTCCGCGTCACTCAGCTGGGCGAGGTCGAGGCGGAGGTCGTTGAGCGTGAGGTCGGTGATCGAGACGCCCTGCGACAGATCCTCAAGCTCGATGACCTGATTCTGCATCGCTTCGAGCTGGCGGCGGCGATATTCGAGGTCGTTCATCCCGTTGCCGGGGTCAGCCTCGATGATGTTCTCCTCACCGGTAGCGGACACGTCGAGCAGCTTCATCCGACCCGATACGGTGCGCTCGAGGCCGATGTAGGCGTCGAGATCCATGTTGGGCCAAAAGTTCACGAGCTTGATGCGCGCGTTGATGGAACCGAGGCGATCTACGCGGCCAAACCGCTGGACGATCCGAACCGGGTTCCAGTGGATGTCATAATTCACCACGCAGTCGCAGTCCTGAAGGTTCTGGCCTTCGCTGATGCAATCGGTGGCGATCACCAGATCGATCTCCGGCTCGCTCGCCAGCTGCTCCGGGCGACCGCGGGCGCGTGGTGCGAAGGCGGTGAGGATGGTGGCGAGGTCGGCCTTGAGCCGGGGCGATGAGGTGCGGTTGGCGCCGCCACCGGTGACCAGGGCGGTGATGCCGTCGACCTCGTCCGCAAGGTTCTCATAGAGATAGGCCGCCGTGTCGGCGAAGGCGGTGAAGACGAGCAGCTTGCGATTGCCGGGGTTGATCGGCGCGGCGCGCTTCGCTGCGATGATGTCCCGCAGCGCGGCGAGCTTGGCGTCCCGATGCGGCGTGACCGCGCGCGCCTGTCGCAGAAGGCGGGAAAGCCGTTCGCGGTCGGCATTGAGGTCGCGACGCCAGGCGATCAAGTCGGCATCGCTGAGTAGCACCTTCACCCGCTTGCCCACGCCGAGCTGATCGAACAGCGGATCGTCCTTGAGGGTCCCCCGGTTTCTCATCCAAGCTGAGGGTGAGTATCCGGCGTTCATTT
>CAZWZP010000239.1:0-3344 GCA_964638925.1 uncultured Stakelama sp.
GCAAGCGGAGAGAGGGCTATTCTTTCCCCACCGTCACCCCGGCCCCTGTGCCGGGGTCCACTCGGCCTCACCTTCGAAGCTAACGCCGATTGCTTCGCGCTCCGCCGCCCGGAGGACCCCGGAACAAGTCCGGGGTGACGAAGAAGAGGGCTGGACGCAGAACGGCCACGCGTTACCCCTCAACCACGATGCCCTTCGACTCCCTCCACCTCGCGCTCGCCGCCTGCATGTTCTTCGGCGCGTTGCTCTATTCGAGCGTCGGCCATGGCGGGGCGTCGTCCTATATCGCGATGATGGCGCTGTTCAGCGTGCCGGTCGCAACGATGCGGCCCACCGCACTCATCCTCAACCTGATCGTCGCCAGCCTTGGGGCGATCCGCTACGCCCGTGCCGGGCTATTCCGCTGGCGCACGCTGTGGCCGTTCCTGGTCGGAGCTATGCCGGCAGCCTTTGTTGGCGGCATGATCGAGATCGCCCCCGAATTCTACCGACCGTCGATCGGCGTTATCCTGCTCTTTGCTGCCGCGAGGATGCTCTGGCCGGGTGAGATGAAGGCCGAACGGGAGTGGCATGACCCGCCGCTGTGGCTCGCGATCGTGGCGGGGATCGGCCTCGGCCTGCTCGCCGGGCTGACCGGCACCGGCGGCGGCATCTTCCTCTCGCCGCTGCTGCTATTCTGCGCCTGGTCGGCACCCAAGCCAGCCTCTGGCGTGGTCGCGGTGTTCATCCTCGCCAATTCCGCCGCCGGCCTTGCCGGGAATTTCGCCTCGGTCGGTGAACTCCCGCCCGAACTCCCGCTTTACGCGGTCGCGGTGCTGGCGGGCGGCCTGATCGGCACCACGCTGGGGATCAAGCTACCGCAAAAGTGGATCCTGCGCGCGCTCGGCCTGGTCCTGCTGGTCGCCAGCGCGAAGCTGTTCGGGGTGTATTGAGCTGCGCGGGTCGGGGCCGAAGCGGTTGGGGCCTTCGGTCCCGGGTGCGATGATGAACGTAAAAACTACCGCGATGGGGATCATCATTGCGAGCGAACCCCACCAGGGGAGGCTGGGCGGCGCTCCATCTAAACTAGCGCGTACCGACTGGTAGCCATTGACTAGTAGCATCGGAACAGCCGCCAAAGCCCACCACGCGCTGCGGTCAAGATCGTGCAGCCTGCGCACGAACAGTGCCCCAAGAGGAATAAAGGTCACATAGCCCAGAATGGTCGCGGTCAGCCGTTTCGACTCGCTTTCAACAGGAGCAAGCAGCGCAAGCACGAGTGTTAGCGGTATTCCCGCGAACATCACTGCAAGCCAAAACGCGATCACCTCCAGCCGGGTTGACCGTCCGCGAAAATCCAGCGTTCCCCGGATCGCCTGGCCAGCCAGTCTGATGACTTCGTTCAGATGCTGGCCCGCCACCCAGTCAGCCCCCCACCGCCTTCTTCAGCTTGTCGAAGAACCCCGTCGAAATTGGGCATTCCTCGCCGGTCTCCAGCGCGCGGAACTGTTCCAGCAGCGCGCGCTGTTCGCCCGACAGCTTGGTCGGAATCTCGACCTCGATTCGCACGACCAGGTCGCCGCGCCCGCGCCCTCGCAGCCCGGGCATACCCGCGCCGCGCTGGCGTAGCTCGCGGCCGCTTTGCGTACCGGGGTGGAGGTGGATCGTGTGAACCTCGCCATCCAGGCCGGGAATCTCGATCTCGCCGCCCAGTGCCGCGGTGGTGAAGCTGATCGGCGCGCGCGCGAACAGGGTCGTGCCCTCACGCTCGAAGATCGCGTGCGGCTTGACGTGCAGGAAGATGTAGAGGTCACCCGGAGGCGCACCACGCGCGCCCGCTTCGCCCTGACCCGCCATGCGGATGCGCGTGCCTTCATCGACGCCCGGGGGCACGTTGACGTTCAGCGTCACCGTCTTGTCGACGCGGCCCTCGCCCCGGCAATTGCGGCACGGATCGGCGATCGTCTGGCCCGCACCGTGGCACGCCGGACAGGTCCGTTCGACCACGAAAAAGCCCTGCTGCGCGCGCACCTTGCCATGGCCGGCACAGGTGGTGCAGCGCTTCGCCATCGTACCGGGCGACGCGCCGGTGCCGCCGCACGGCTCGCACGGGCCGGAAACGTCAATGGTGATGTCGGTCGCCTTGCCGTTGAAGGCGTCTTCCAGGCTGATTTCCATGTCGTAACGCAGGTCGGCGCCGCGCGCCTGACGCTGGCCGCCACCACCGCGCCCGCCCATGAACTCGCCGAACATGGATTCGAAAATATCGGAAAAGGCGTCGAAGCCCTGCCCGCCGCCACCGCCCATTCCGCCTGGCCCGGCATGGCCGAACCGGTCATAGGCCGCGCGCTTCTGCGGGTCCTTCAGGCAATCATAGGCTTCGTTGATCGCCTTGAACTTCGCTTCCTGCTCCTTGCACCCGCCATGCTTGTCGGGGTGGCACTGGATCGCGAGCTTGCGAAACGCCGATTTGATCGTCGCATCGTCTGCATCGCGCGCAACGCCGAGCAGTTCGTAATAGTCTATCTGGGTGGTCATTCACTCGGCCCCCGCCCGGTCCCCCGCCGCCTTTCCTTGGGAGTGAAAGGGGCGGGGGAGGGCATAAATTACGCCTTGTTGTCGTCCACCTCGGAGAATTCAGCGTCGACCACGTCGTCCGCCGGCTTCTCCGCAGTCGCATCAGCCGCAGGCGAAGCCTCGCCCTGCTGCTGCTTCTCATAGATCGCCTGACCCAGCTTCATCGCGACCTGCGCGAGGGCCTGGCTCTTCTCGTTCATCGCATCCGCGTTGCCGCTCTCGACCGCCGCCTTGGCCGCGTCGATCGCCGACTGGATCTCGCCCTTCAGCGCCTCGTCAACCTTGTCGCCATTCTCGGCGAGCTGGCGTTCGGTGGTGTGGATCAGCGATTCCGCATTGTTCTTCGCCTCGGCAGACGCGCGACGCGCCTTGTCCTCCTCGGCGAACTTCTCGGCGTCGCGCACCATCTGGTCGATGTCGCTGTCCGACAGGCCACCGCTGGCCTGGATGCGGATCTGCTGCTCCTTGCCGGTGCCCTTATCCTTGGCCGACACATTGACCAGGCCGTTGGCGTCGATGTCGAAGATCACCTCAATCTGCGGCACGCCGCGCGGGGCAGGGGGGATGCCGACCAGGTCGAACTGACCCAGCAGCTTGTTGTCCGCCGCCATTTCGCGTTCACCCTGGAACACGCGGATCGTCACCGCCTGCTGATTGTCATCGGCAGTCGAATAGACTTGGCTCTTCTTGGTCGGGATCGTGGTGTTGCGGTCGATCATGCGGGTGAACACGCCACCCAGCGTCTCGATGCCCAGCGACAGCGGGGTCACGTCGAGCAGCAGCACGTC
>CAZWZP010000240.1:0-230 GCA_964638925.1 uncultured Stakelama sp.
TTCGATGGCGAGGCACGAGATGCCCTTGGGTCCGTCGACGCCGGTGCGGACCATCGTGACGTAGAGCTCATTCTCGCCCGCGCCGGAGATGAACTGTTTGGAGCCGTTGACGACATAGACATCGCCGTCGCGCTTCGCCGTGGTCTTGAGCGCGGCAGCGTCGGAGCCCGAGGACGGCTCGGTCAGGCAATAGCTCGCCAGCCAGTCGGCGGTGACGAGCTGCGGAAGAT
>CAZWZP010000240.1:254-3316 GCA_964638925.1 uncultured Stakelama sp.
CGCCATATTGTGAATCGAGATGAACGCGCTGGTCGCGGGGCAGCCATAGGCCATCGCCTCCATGATCAGCGCCGCTTCGAGCCGACCAAGGCCGATCCCGCCGCTCTCCTCCGACACATAGATCGCGCCGAAGCCGAGTTCGGCGGCGGCCTTCACCGTCTCACGCGGGAAGATGTGCTTTTCGTCCCACTCGGCCGCATTCGGGGTGATCGCGTCGGCGGTGAAGCGCTGCGCCATCTCCTGGATCGCGCGCTGGTCTTCGGTCAGGTCGAATTGCTGGTCCATCATTCTCTCTGTCTGATCCTGTCGGAGGAACGCCGGGCGGAGGCGTGCGATCCGGATGGCATCAATAGGGGGTCGTCACATGAAATTTCGTCTGTTGCTCGTCGCGCCGTTGCTGCTCGCAGCCGCCTGCACCTCGGCAGAGGGGCTCAATACCTTTGCAGCGGGCGTATGCGAGCAAAGTTCGGGCTGCGTCGTGCGCGATCAGACGCCGCGCTACGGATCGCCGCAGCAGCGCGCGGTGGAGGATGTGATGCGCGGGCGGCAGGAGCCGATGTAATCCTACCATTTGGGGGTCTTCGCAGGACATTTGCTTCGTTCGGAGCCATCGAACCGCAGCCGTGCGGCGACTGCCTTACTGCCGTGGACGACGACCTTGGACGGCGCATCCCTTCCGGTATTGTGGACGATGCCGCCGGGCTGAGGCGCGTTGCCTTCGTAGATCACCGTCACCTTATCGCCTTGTCGAAAGCGATAGACGAGGAAATCCATGCGGGTATCTCGCCACTCAAGCGCCTCACCCTTTTGCAATCGGATGGAGAACGCCGCACCACACGCGATCGTCGTCCCCGCAATTCGCTGGTCGGCGTTACTCACCGCCGCTGCCGCTATGAGCGCTAGAGCTACGATCATTTCCCCTCCCCCAACACCCGCTGCGCGAACAGCGGGTTGGCGATGCGCAGGTCGTTGCGATCGTACCAGCGCGGCGCGGGCAGGCCCTTTTCCCAGGCCAGCGCCTCGATCAGCGTGCCCTGCGCAAAAGGCGTATCGGGGGCGGCGTCGCGGAGCGGGTCGGCATAGGCCTGGTCGGCCGTGACGATAGTCCAGCCCCTGGCCTTCAGCGCCTTGACCAGATCGCCGATGAACAAAGCCGCGATGTCGGTTTCGTGGAGCAGCATAACATGCGCGGGCGAGCGGCCGAGCGTCCTTATCGCCAGCGCGTCGTAGAATTCCGCCGCTTCGACATGGCTTTCGACATAGAGGGTACGCAGCGCGTTCATGTCGATCCGCTTGCCCGCTTTTTTCGCGGCGATGGCGAGCGCTTCGATGTTCCAGTCCGAGGACTCGGCGGTGACATAGCCGTTGATCAGCCCGCGCGCCTTGAGACCGGCGCGGATTGCGTCGCGCTTGCCCTTGTCCTTGCCGCCCTCATCGAGGAACGGGAAGCGGAACCAGGGGCGGTAACCGGGACGCGCTTTGAGCCAGGCTTCGGCGCGGTCGAGATCGGCGAGATAGGCGTCGGCGTCAGTGCTGCCGAGCTTGGGGTGCGACCAGCTGTGGTTGGCGAGGACATGGCCCGCCTTCACGTAACGGTCGAGATTGGCGACGCCGTCGCCATGGCTGGGCTGGCCGATATTGCCGGGGTTCACGAAGAACACCGCCTGCTTGACGCCTGCCCGCTTCAACGCGGCAGTGAGCTTCTTCGCGCGGTCGTCGGGATCGAGGAACGCCCCCGCCCCGCGCGGCGCATCGTCGAAACTGAGCGCGATCCGCTTTTGCGCGGCAGCGGGGAATGCGACCAGCAGGCAGCCGAGCAGAGCCGCGAGGATCCTCTTCATTGCACGCTTCCTCGCATGACCCGCTCCTCGAACAATCGGTCGGCGGTGGGGCCATCGGTAAGGTCGTACCAGCGCGATCCCTCCAGCCCCTTTTCCCACGCCAGCATCTGGACGCGGGTGCCGTTGGCGAAATCGACCCGCGGCGTGCGGCGGGCGATGGGATCGTCGAACGCCTCGTCGGCGGTGACGATGGTCCAGCCCGCCTTGCGCAGCCCCGCGACCATTTCAGGCAGGAACAGCGCCGCCAAATCGGTCTCGTGGAGTAGCAGCACCTGTGCCGGATGGCGGCCGGTCGCGCGCACCGCAAGCTGGTCGGCGAACTCGGCCGCGCCGACATGGGTTTCGACGTACAGGTCGCGCAGCCGCGCCATGTCGATCGTCCGCCCGGCGCGTTTCGCCGCGATCGTCAGCCGCTCCATATTCCAGTCATAGCCATCGGCGGTGACATAGCCGTTGATCAGGCCGCGCGCGGTCAGGCCGTCGCGCACCGCCTGCGCCTTTGCAGCGTCGCGCCCGCCCTCATCGAGGAAGGGGAAGCGGAACCACGGGCGATAGGTCGGACGCGTGCGCAGCCACGCCTGCGACTGGTCGATATCGGCGAGGTAGAATTCGGCGCTAACCCGCGACAGGCCGGGATGGCTGCACGTATGGTCGGCAAGGACGTGACCTGCGGTTTCATAGGCGCGGACCAAAGCGCCATCGCGCTCGCTCTGCAACCGGCACGGGTTGATGAAGAACGCCGCCTGCCGGACGCCAGCAGCCTCCAGCGCCGCGAGCAGCCGTGGCCCGCGCTCCTCCAGCGTCAGGAACGCCCCCGCCCCGCGCGGGGTGTCGTCAAAGGTGATGGCGATGCGCTTGTCCACGCGCTCAGGCTCGTTCGCCGACAGCGCCAGCGGCGCGGCCCAGGCGATGCAGGTCAACGCCGCGACCGCCACGATTATCCGGAACAGCCAGACCAACCCGTATCCCCCGCAGACTCGGGAAATTGGTTAGCATGGGTTTAAGCAATTCTCGACGGGGATGGCGCGAGCAGTGTCCCACTTTCCCTCTCCCTTTGGGAGAGGGAGGGAGCCGCGAAGCGGCGGAAGGGTGAGGGCGCCCCGCTCACCCTCACCCCCCCGGCGCTGCGCGCCTCCTCCCCTCTCCCAATGGGAGAGGGGCTGTGACCGACAAGCCCACCCCCGCCGAGTGGAAGGCGCTGGCCGACAAGGAAGTGAAGGG
>CAZWZP010000241.1:0-2261 GCA_964638925.1 uncultured Stakelama sp.
CCACAATTCGGGCGAGTTGGCCGCGCGCGCCGCCATCGCGAAGGGTGAGCTGAACGGAAACAGTTCCGCCGCGGTCGCGACCCAGCTGTCCGGGCTCGCCGCCGCACCCGCCGCAAAACCGAACATCGCGACCTGAAAGATCGTGATCGGCAGCGACATCATCTGCAACTCGCGCTGCGTCGCTGCCTGCGCGCCCAGCCCCAGAAACACCGCGCCCAGCAGCATATACGCCATCACGAAATAGGCGAGGAACAACATGCCATAGGGGACGAGTCCGACCGCCGGGCCGATTTCGGAAAGCCCTGCGGCCAGACGCGGCGGCAGCACGCTGGCGGCATTTGCGCCGAGATTGACGACCACCGTCCCCCAGAACAGCAGGAACAGCAACGCCACCCCGAACATGCCGAGTAGCTTGCCGAAGAACACGCTTTCCAGCGGCACGGCGGCGGCGAGGATTTCGATCACCTTGTTCGACCGCTCTTCCGCCATCGTGCCGACCACTTGCCCCGCCAGCATCAGCGAGACGATGAACAATGCGAACACGCTGTAGAACGCCGCCTGGCCCTGTCCGCTGGTCGACGTCGTGGTGCGCGATACCACGGTCTTGGTCGCTTCGCTCAGCGGCGCGCTGGTCCCGGCACGCTCGGCGCGCAGCACCTGGCTCGCCAGCTCGGCAAGATATTCGGCCGATCGCGGTGCGTTCTCGACATGCAGGATCTGCGGCCGTTCGAGCGGACCATAGAGCACTGCATAGGTATCGACGCCCTTGCGATCGAACATCGCCTTGGCCTGCGCGCGCGGATTGGCGCTCGGCGCTTCGACGATCAGGTCAGCGGGCTGGCTCACGACCGAAAACATGCGGCGCAACTGTTTGTCCATCGCGACCACATTGCGGGCCTGTTCGCCGCCGGCGATGAACACGATGCGCGCTTTCGAATCGCCGCTCTTCGCCATCGTTGCCGCGCCCAGCCCGCCGATCGTGCCGAACCCCAGCATCAGCAGCGGCGCGAGCAGGAACAGCAGGAAGGTGGGGGTGAACACGGTTGCCACGAAATCGCGGCGGGCAATAGTCATCGTCTGGCGCACCAGTCGCGAAAATCCGTTCATGCCGCTGCCGCCTCTTCCAATGCCTTGGCACCGACGATCCGCACGAACACATCGTGCAGCGACGGGCGCTCGATCGACAGGCCCGAAATGCCATATCCCGCATCGATCAGCCGTACCAGCAACGCCTCGATCCCCTCATCCGGCATGGTGAAGCGCCAGCCCCCGTCGCCATCCTCCACCGCATCGGCGGGGAGCAACGCGGCGATGCCGGTGTCGTTATGATGCGGCACATAATGCGCCTTGTGCGGCAACGTCCCGCGCGCGTCGGCCATGCTTCCCTCGAACCGCACCTTGCCGCCGGCGATGATCGTCAGCCGGTCGCACAGCCGCTCGGCATGTGCCATCACGTGCGTCGAAAACAGGTTCGTCGCGCCGCGATCGCGCTCGGCCAGGATCAATTTCTCCAGCCGCTCCTGATTGACCGGGTCTAGCCCCGAAAAGGGTTCGTCGAGCACCAGCAAATCGGGCTGATGCACCACCGATCCCAACAGCTGGACCAGCTGCGCCATGCCCTTGGACAATTTGCGGATCTTCTGGTCGGTGGCATGGCCCAGCCCCGCCGCCTCCATCAGCTCGACCGCACGCTTGCGCCCGGTCTTCCAGTCGAGCCCGCGCAGCGCGCCCATGAATGCGATTGCCTGGCTGGCCTTCATGCTGGGGTACAGGCCGCGTTCCTCGGGCAGATATCCGACCCGGTCGCTCATCTCGCGTGGACGGTCGCTGCCCAGCATCGTGCGCTCGCCCTCGTCCGGCTCGATAATGCCCAGCAGCATCCGCAAGGTCGTGGTCTTGCCCGCGCCATTGGGGCCGAGCACGCCGTAGATCATGCCCTTGGGCACCGCGATGTCGACGCCATCGACCACGCGGCGGTCGCCGAAGCGTTTGACGAGGCCTTGGGCGGTGACCGCCAATTCGTGATGCAACTGGAATCCCCTCGCTTGGCTTACCGTGGTAGCGGGGGGTGATGCATGAGCGCAAGGCACGTCGATTCTTTTCCGCTTCGCGGAAGCGGCACCGGCCCGCTCCCCCACCCGGCCACCCAGCGCAAGTATCCTATGGGTGGCCGGGTGGGGGAGCGGGCCGGTGCCGCGCGGGGCAGCTATGCTGACCCGCCCGCTCGAAGAGCGCATCCGCCGGAGGTCGGCCGAACTCGG
>CAZWZP010000241.1:2325-3287 GCA_964638925.1 uncultured Stakelama sp.
CCGGAAAGCGCCTGCGCGAATGGCTCGCCGAGGGCCGCCATGGCGACATGATCTGGATGGAGGAACGCGCGCACCACCGCGAAAGCCCCGCCGGGCTGTGGCCAGCGGTGCGCAGCGTGATCGCGCTCGGCATGAGCTACGCCCCGGCGCTCGACCCGCTCGCGCTGGCGGGGGCGGGGGACCGGGGCCGCATCTCGGTCTATGCGCAGGGCGCGGACTATCATGACGTGGTCAAAAAGGCGCTGAAGGCGCTCGGCCGCTGGCTGGCGCAGCAGGCCGGGTGCGACCTCAAGGTGTTCGTCGATACCGCCCCGGTGATGGAAAAGCCGTTGTCGGAGGCCGCGGGGCTGGGCTGGCAGGGCAAGCACACCAACCTCGTCAGCCGCGATCATGGCAGCTGGCTGTTCCTCGGCGCGATCTACACGACGCTGGAGCTGGCGCCCGACAATCCGGGCCGCGACCGCTGCGGATCGTGCGACGCCTGCCAGCGCGCCTGCCCGACCGACGCCTTTCCCGCGCCCTACACGCTCGATGCGCGCCGCTGCATTTCGTACCTTACGATCGAGCATAAGGGGCCGATCCCGGAGGAATTTCGCGCAGGCATCGGCAACCGCATCTATGGCTGCGACGATTGCCTGGCGGTGTGCCCATGGAACAAGTTTGCACAGACCGCCGCGCGCAACATCGCCTTCGCCCCCCGCGCCGAGCTCACCGCGCCGGAGCTGGCCGACCTGCTCGCGCTCGACGATGCCGGGTTTCGCGAGGTCTTCTCCGGCTCCCCGATCAAGCGCATCGGCCGCGACCGCATGGTCCGCAACTGCCTGATTGCGGCGGGGAATAGTGGGGATGTTGGGTTGTTGGGCGCGGTCGAGGCGCTGATGAACGACGCTGACGACGCCGTGCGCGACGCAGCGGAATGGGCGCGGGGGCGGCTTCTCCAAAGCCCCTCCCCTTCAGGGGAG
>CAZWZP010000242.1:0-1235 GCA_964638925.1 uncultured Stakelama sp.
TTCGACCAACGGCACGGCGAGCGCGGCGGCGCAGACCTGTGCGGCGGGGGCGGCCTGGGTGACCGGCGGCAGCACCGGCACTGGCGCGGGGCGGATCGCGATTTCGGGTGCCGCAGCGGTGGCGCGGTCGACCCGCACCTCCGCCGCAGCGACCCCGCCCCCGACGCCCGGCTCGGCCTGGGCCGGAACCGCGCGCAGGGTGCGAAGCGGGGTGGAAATCATGGTCGTCGTCGCGACCGAGGTTGCCGGTGCCAGCGCTGGCGCGGGCGCATCGCCCTCGACCAAATTTACAGTCGGCGCTGCGGCATCGGCCAGATCGACCGGCAGCGGCGCGACATCGACCGGATCGGCGATCGGCCCGCCGATATGTGCGCTGGGCGTGCCGACCGCGACGCGCGCGGGCAGCGGCGTGTCGAGCGGGAGCGGCATCAGTCCTTCGGGCATCCACGCCAGCAGCGCGTCATCCTCGCCGGTGTCGCCTTCCGCCGCGCCATTGCCGGGGACCGGCAAATCCTTGCCGTACCCGGCAACCGGCTTGCCGGTCATCGGCGCGACGCCCGGCATCACGCAATCGAGCGCGAGCTTGAGGTCAAAGCCCCCCGCCACAGTGACGGGCGCGGCGCGCGGCGCGATTCCCACCGGGGAAAGCGTCAGGGCGGTCGTGGCAAGCAGGTCGGTCACGTCGGGCGAAACTCCTTCGCCCGGAGATCAGCAAGGATCGTGCCGTTTTCTCGGGATTGCCGGCATATCCTCCAGCGCGCGCATCGCGCGGCGTGCGGCATTGGCCTCGGCGCGTTCGATCAGCTTCTCGATCGCGCTCTGGTCGCGCTTGGCTTCCTGCGTCGCGCTGCGGGCATGGTCGAGCCCGCGCTGGGCATCGACGACGCGGCGTTCGGCGGCGAAGGCGGACTGGTGGAGCCGCTCGCGATAATGCGCGGCGGCGATCAGGCTGGTGGCGCTGCCGGGCAGCGGCGCGGGCGCTGGCGCCACCCCCTGCGCCAGCGATTCGATGCGGGCACGCAGCGTCTGTTCGGCGGCGACCTTTTCGCGCGCCGCGACTTCGCTCGCGCGCACCATGTCGAGCTGGAGCGTGCGGACGCGGTGCAGGCGGCCGAGCTTCTTGGCGTGCTTATCGGGCATTTTTGTTGGGTTCCGGCACCAGCCCGCTCCCCCACCCGGCCACCCAGACGGTACACTTGATGGGTGGCCGGGTGGGGGAGCGGGCTGGTGCCGCC
>CAZWZP010000242.1:1245-3242 GCA_964638925.1 uncultured Stakelama sp.
TACACTCTTTACGACGCTCTTCCGATTTACTACGCATCCCCGAACACGCCGACCAGTTCGGTCACCGCTTCGTCGAGGCTGACCGTCTCGTCATAGGGTTGGCGGATATAGTCGAGCACGGTGTCGTGACACGCGATCGCGGCGTCAATCTGCGCGTCGGCGCCCGCGCGATAGGCGCCCATCAGGACGAGATCGCGATTCTCTTCGTACGTCGCGAGGTGGCGGCGCAGAACGCGTGCGGCGGCGACATGCTTCTTGTCGGCGATATCGGTCATCACGCGGCTGACCGATGGACCCAGGTCGATCGCGGGGTAGACGCCGCGTTCGGCGAGCGCGCGGCTCAGCACGATATGGCCGTCGAGGATCGAGCGGGCGCTGTCCACGACCGGATCGTTGCCGTCATCGCCATCGGCGAGCACGGTATAGATCGCGGTGATCGACCCGCCGGTGTGAACGTCGGTCCCGGCGCGCTCGATCAGGCTGGGCAGCATCGCGATTGCCGAGGGCGGATAGCCGCGCGCGCTGGCGGGTTCGCCGAGCGCCAGGCCGATCTCACGCCCGGCATGGGCGACGCGGGTCAGCGAATCCATGATGAGGAGGACTTTCTTGCCCTCGTTGCGAAAGGCTTCGGCGATGGCGGTGGCGCGCAGCGCGCCGCGGATGCGCAACACCGGCGAGTGGTTGGCGGGGACCGCGACGACGACCGAGCGTGCTCGCGCCTCCCCGGCGACCTTGGTCTCAAGAAAGTCCGACACTTCGCGCGAACGCTCGCCGATCAGGCCGATGACGATCACATCGGCCTTGGCGGCGCGGACCATCATGCCGAGCAGCACCGATTTGCCGACGCCCGATCCCGCCATGATGCCGACGCGCTGCCCCTGACCGATCGTCAGCAGGCCGTTGATCGCGCGCACCCCGACATCCATCGGCTGAAGCACGCGCCCGCGGTCGAGCGGCGACTGGATCTTGCCGGCGAGCGGCCATTTGCCTGCGCCCCGTATCGGGCCGAGCCCGTCAATCGGCTTGCCCGCGCCATCGACCACGCGGCCGAGTAGCGCCGCGCCGACCTCTGCCTCGCCGGGCGGGCCGACCGGGCGGACGGGGGCGTTGGGGAGCAGGGCAGCGGGACCGCCGAGGTTCATCAGTAGCGTCTTGCCGCCGCGAAAGCCGATCACTTCGGCCTCGACGCGATGCTCGCCGGTGCCGATCGCGCAGACCGTGCCCACGGGAAGCGACAAGCCGACCGCCTCCATCAGCAGTCCGTCGTATGAGGACAGGCGCCCCGACACTTTGGGCTGCGGCCGAAATCCGCCACCGGCAAGGCCGTCGAGATAGGCGGCCGAGAAGTCGTTGAACATGATTCAGTCGGCTCGCAGAAAGGGGACAATATGTTCCTGCGAAGGCAGGAGCCTAGGGTCACAAGCGCTGACCTGCTTGGCTCTGGACCCCTGCTTTCGCAGGGGAACGACGCCGGATGACGCATTGGTCAACATGCGGGAGGAATCGGCACGCGGTCGATCGCCTGCGCCAGCTGGTCGAGCCACAGGTCTGGGCCGTCCTCGACGATGGTCGAGGCGCTTTCGATGACGAAGGCGCCGCGCTTCAGCTGGGCGTCGCCGACCGGGAAGACGGTCTTGGGCAGGTGATCCTGCACCAGCGCGACATCGTCGGGATGCAGCCGCAGAATCGCCGATTCGGCGCTGTCGGCGAGCAGGTCGGTCGCCGCCTCGATCCGGGCGGCGAGCACGTCGGGGGCAACCCCGGCCTCACCGATCATCCGGGTGACCAGGTGCAGCACGGTCTGGCGCAGATGTCCCGCCATGCGGGCGCGGTCGAAATGCGCCCCGCGTGCCAGCGCGTCGCTGACCTGGGTCAGCAGCGCCGTCTGCGCAGCGGTGGCCGCATCGGCCTCGGCGCGGCCAGCGGCCAGGCCCTCGGCATAGCCCGCCGCACGCGCAGCCGCGACCGGGTCGACAAAGGGTGCAGGCTCGGCGGCG
>CAZWZP010000243.1:0-257 GCA_964638925.1 uncultured Stakelama sp.
CACCCGCCGCGCGATGGAGATCCGCCCGCGCAGCCCGCAGGCGCTGTATCTTCAGGCCGTGCTCGCCGCCCGTGCGCAACGCTTCGACCTCGCCCGTCAGCTGCTCACCCGCGCCGGCGGCGGCGTCGGCCAGCTGCCCGGCGGCCTGCTGCTCGGCGGCGCGCTCGATCTGGAGGAGGGCGCCTATGCCCGCGCGATCGAGAAGCTCCGCACGCTGATCACGCTGCAGCCGATGAACATCAAGGCGCGCAAGCTGC
>CAZWZP010000243.1:274-3220 GCA_964638925.1 uncultured Stakelama sp.
GCCGGGCGGACGGATGGGAGCTCGGCCTCGACGTGCTGCGCCCGGTGGTCGCGCGCGGTGACGCCGATACCTATGCGCTGACCCTAGTCGCGCGCGGCTATGAGCGCATCGGTGAACGCGCCGAGGCGGCACGCTATTTCGACCGCGCCGCGCTGCCCGTGCGCGACAATCCCGACTGGTTCAGCTCGGACGATTCGCTACCGATCCTCGCCGCCGCCGCGTCGAAGGCGGGCGACGACCCGAAAACGCTGATCCCGCTGCTGCGTGGCCTGATCGAGCAGGGACGGGGCTCCGAAGCCCTGACCCGCGCCGAAGCCGTCGCCCGCCGCAACCCCGGCGCGCCCGCATCGGCCAGCCTGGTCGGGGACGTGCTGATGCTGCTCAAGCGCCCCGCCGACGCGGTGCCATGGTACAAGACCGCCGCTGGCATCCGCTTCGACGAGCCCGCAATGCTGCGGCTGGTCGAGGCACTCGACCGCTCGGGCCAGCGCCAGACCGCGTCCACGACGCTTGCGCTATTCCTGTCGCAAAATCCGTTCAACTTGTCCGCGCTGCGCCTGTCCGCGCATTGGCAGGCGGCGGCGGGCGAGTTCGACGCGGCGATCGATTCGCTCGAAGCGATCCGCCTGCGCATCGGCAATCGCGACGCGGCGTTGCTCGCCGAACTCGCCTTCGCCTATGCCGGAGCCGGCGAACCCGACCGCGCCGCGCGCTATGCCGAGGCGGCGTACATCATCGCCCCCAGCAACCCCGCTGTCGCGGGCGCAATGGGCTGGGCGCTGGCGCAAGGCGGCGATCATGCGGGCGGCATCGAATTGCTGCGCAAGGCCGTGACCCTCGCCCCGCGCCACCCGATGCTGCGCTGGCAACTCGCGCAAGCCTATGCCGATGCCGGCCGCAGCGCCGAAGCGGTCGCCGAAACCCGCGCCGCACTCGCCATCCCCGGCTTCACCGACAAGGGCGCCGCCGAAGCGCTGCTGGCAAAACTGGCCTGACCCAATTCCTCCCCCAGCTTCGCTGGGGGAGGGGGACCGCCGCGAAGCGGTGGTGGAGGGGCCGCCCCGCAGAGGGCGGAATTTTGCCGAGCTGCACACGGCTGTCTGCGCAGCCGCCCCTCCTCCACCCGCTGCGCGGGCGGCTCCCCTGAGACAAGCTCAGGGGAGGAATGAGCATTGCCTTCCCCCCTCCCACCCCCTAGCCCTCGCCTCGATGACCGACCCGCTGGACCGCATCGCCGCCGCGCTCGAACGGCTCGCGCCGCCCCCGCCGCCCGCGCCGGACCTGACCGCGCATCCCGCCTATGTCTGGCACAGAGCCTATCTCCAGCCCGCCCGCGCCTTCGCGCCGCTCCCGCTCAGCGAACTGGTCGGGATCGACGCGCAGAAAGCGACGCTGGTCGAGAATGTCCGCCGCCTCGCCGCCGGCCTTCCCGCGCATGACGCCCTGCTGTGGGGCGCACGTGGCACCGGCAAGTCGGCGCTCGCCAAGTCCGCCGTCGCCGCGATACAGGCCGAAGGCGGCAGCGTCGCGCTGGTCGAGGCACAGGCCGACGCGCTCGACACGCTCCCCACCCTGTTCGCGCAACTCGCCGACACCCCGCGCGCCTTCATCCTCTTCCTCGACGATCTCGGCTTCGACGCCGCCTCCGACGGTCGCGCGCTCCGCTCGCTCCTCGAAGGCGGGGCCGAGGCGCGCCCGGCCAACACCCGGCTGTTCGTCACCTCCAACCGCCGCCACCTGATCCCCCGCAACCTTGAGGAACAGGCGAGCGCGATCAACCCGCGCGACAGCATCGACGACGGCCTCGCGCTCGCCGACCGCTTCGGCCTCAGCCTCGGCTTCCATGCGATCGATCAGGACACCTATGTCGCGATCGTTCAGACCTATGCCGCCGACCACGGCCTGCCGTTCGACGCGGCGGAGGCGATCAACTGGGCGACCCGGCGCGGCAGCCGATCGGGCCGCGTCGCGTGGCAATATGTCGTCGATCTGGCGGGACGAAACGGCAAGCGCCTGTGAACCCTTGCCTCCTCTGCGGGTTGTGACGCGATGACAACGCCCCTCCCGGTTCCGCACGAAGCCGTCTTGATCGTCAACGCCAAGTCACGGCGCGGCGCGGCGTTGTTCGAACAGGCGCGGCAAAAGATCGAGGCGGCGGGCATCCGCCTGATCGCCGCGCATCCGGTCAAGGACCCCGATCTGCTCGACGACACCGTCCGCGACGCGATCCGCAGCGGCGCGCCGATGGTCATCGTCGGCGGCGGCGACGGATCGCTGTCGGGTGTGGTCGACGACGTCGTTGGCAAGGACGTCGTGTTCGCGGTGCTCCCGCTCGGCACCGCCAACAGCTTCGCGCGCACGCTGGGGCTACCGCTCGACCTCGACGGCGCGATCAACGCGATCGCCACCGGCAAGCGCCGCCGCGTCGACCTCGGCATGATCGACGGCGACTATTTCGCCAATGCCGCCGCGATGGGCCTGTCGCCGATGATCGGGCAGAGCGTCCCCCACAATCTCAAGAAATATCTCGGCCGCGTCGGCTATCTCGCCTGGGCGGTCTGGTGCTTCGCCCGCTTCCGCCCGTTCCGCGTCACCGTGACCGACGCGCGCGGGGCGCACCGCATGTGGGCGAGCGAGGTGCGCATCCTCAACGGCCGGTTTCACGGCGGTGTGGTGATGAGCGACGACGCCAGCGTCGAGAGCGGCGAGATGATGATTCAGGTCGTGACCGGCCGGAACCGCTGGCGGCTCGCCTGGGACTGGTATCTGCGCTTCTTCCGCCTGCGCGGCCGCGAGAAGCTGGTCGAAGAATTTCGCGGCACCGAGCTGAAACTCGACGCCCGCCCCCGCCGCAGCATCTCGATCGACGGCGAAGTGCTGGCGCGGGTTCCGGTGACGGTGCGCGTCGCCGAACGCGCGATCGACGTGGTGGTGCCCGCTTAGAAA
>CAZWZP010000244.1:0-3219 GCA_964638925.1 uncultured Stakelama sp.
GCGGCACACCGCGCACAGCGATGACGGCGTCGAGCTCGCGGGCGACCCGCGCACCTGACAGCGAGGTGTCGACCACCAGCGCCAGGCACTCGCGCGTGAAGTCGTCGACCACCGCCAGGATGCGGATGCGCCGGCCGCTGATCAGCGTGTCGCTGACGAAGTCGAGGCTCCACCGCTGGTTCGGTCCCTGGGGCAGCGTCATAGGCGCTCGGGTGCCCATCGCTCGCTTGCGGCCACGCCGGCGCCTGACCCGCAGGTTCTCCTCGCGGTACAGCCGCAGCAGCTTCTTGTGGTTCATGACCAGCCCCTCGCGGGCCAGCATGATCCCAAGCCGACGGTAGCCAAAGCGCCGACGCTCGGCCGCGATCTCCCGTATCCCGATCGGCGAGATGGAGGCCGCCAGCGACGAGCTAGATGCGGTCGAGCAACGCTTCGCGGCCGCCAACGCCGCCGCCATACGCGCGCGCCTCGCAGCCAAGTCGCTCGCGGAAAAGTCGAAGGTCAGCAATGCCGAACTCGAAAAGGCGCGGCAGGCGCTCGCGAAGGCAGCGAGCAGCGCGACGTTCGAGCAACGCCGCAAGGCGGAACTTGAGGTCGCGCGGTTGGAGGGGGCCTTGAAGGAGCGCCAAACGGTTATCAAACCCGCGACCGTCCCGCCAGACGTGGCGCTCGTGAACGCGGCACTGGCCGAATCGAAGAAAGCCTATGACAGCGGACGCGGCGACATTCTCGATCGGCTGAGTACCGAGATTCTCGCGCTGGCGCGGCAGCTAGGTGTGCCGATGCTCGAAGAGGTGAACCTCAACACCAATGCGTCGTTGCGGCTGACCAAGGGTGGCGAACCGACGACCTTCAGCGCTGTTACAGCCGGCGAGCGGCTGCGGCTGCGCATCGCCACTGCCGTCGCCCTGCTTCGCGTCGGGCAGGAAAGGGGGCTGGGCCGTCATCCCGGTCTTCTGATCGTCGATTCCCCGGCGGCCGAAGAGGTGAGTCCCGACGACCTGACCGCGGTCCTCAGCGAGCTTCAGACGATCGCGCAGGAAACCGAGGGCCTGCAAATCATCATCGGCAGCGCCAATGCGAGAGCGATCGTAGCGCAACTCGGCGAACAATGGTGCCGGTCGGCGATGGGCGACGATTACTTATGGTGACGCCGGCGCGATCGCGTTGCCCGGCATGAGCGCGCTCGCGCTCCTCGAGGCGCGGCTCGCCGAGAGCCAGACGGTCAGGATCGCGGACCTCGGCGGCGTGGACGACATCCTCGCCGACGCCGACCGACTCCACGCCGCGCCGATCCTCGACATCCTCGCCGATATGGTGGCCGCAGGGTCTGACGCCGAGCGTGGGAGGCTCCACGATTTCCTCGTCGGCGGCTTCGAAAGCGCCCGTGATCCGCAATCTTTTCGCGATGCTATCGACCGGCTGCTCCGCAGCGCCTCATTGCGCGCGGCCATGGCGCAGGCGCTCATGACGATCCTAACGCGCCGGGTTCAGGAGCGCGCAACCGAGCGCGAGGCGCTGATCGCCGCCTATGCGCTGGAAGGCCTGTTCCGCCTGGCGCTCGAAAGCGAAGTCAGCCGACACCGGCCCCTGCTCGAGCTCGCCGATGTCGCGAGCGATGCGCCGGGCACTTATGCCCGGCATGTCGCCAAGATTGGCGGCGTGGCCTTTCACCTCTGGGGCGGCGACGATCTGCTCTCGATGCTGCGCCGCCTGCTCGACAATGAGGAAGCCGA
This sequence comes from uncultured Stakelama sp., assembly GCA_964638925.1. Taxonomy (GTDB): domain Bacteria; phylum Pseudomonadota; class Alphaproteobacteria; order Sphingomonadales; family Sphingomonadaceae; genus Sphingomonas. The sequence goes on from CAZWZP010000244.1 coordinate 1,737, forward strand.
GGGCGAGGCAGCTTTCGAGCTCGGCCTCGCTCACCTTGCGCGCGCGCTCGACGGTGCTGACATGGCGAAGATCCTCGCCGGCCTGGAAACCGCGCGCCTATTCTTCGACCGCGCCGCCCAGGTCGATGACGAGCGGGCGGATGCGCGGGCTTACCGATCGGCTATTGACCTTGTCACAGGCTTTGCGGCCAACCGAGACGCCGGGGAGATGGAGGATGCTCTCGCTGACCTCATGACAGCGGGGCGCGAGCGGGCAGCCGTGCTGCACGGCGGCGGCGTGGCAGCATGGCTCGCGCCTCGCCTCGATGAGGATCTTGAATGGTTCGAGCTTGCTCGCAGGCTGCGGTATGCGGCTGGCAACCTCGCGCGTCCGAGCTGGGTCCATGCGGCGGCAACGATGGATGGGCTTCTCGCCATCTACAACGCTCGCTGCACGATCGCCCATGGCGACGGGTTGCGATCGCTTCTGCGGCCGCGGATCGAAGCGTCGTTCGTGCGCGAGCGTGGACTTGCCGCCCATCTCGACGATCTCCTGGCCGAAGCCGCGTGGCCCGATCCGCAGCGTGCGATTGCTGAGGAACTGCGCGCTAGGCTCGATGCGAACCATCGATCGGGTGCCGGGCCGGGAAAAGCCGGGGGGAATGAACAATATCCGCTGCTCGCGCGCATTCTCCCCGCCGGCTCCACTCTCGAGCAGCTTCCGGAAACGATGGTGCGGTCGGTTGAGCAGGCGCTAGTCGACTATGCGATGCGTCCGCAGGCGGTTGCCAATCCGGTGATGCAGCGGACGCTGGCTACCCTTCGTGCGGCCCTATCGGCGAGCCCCGAGTACGAGGGTGCCGTGCGTGAGGCGTTCGACGCTGTGCTGCAGCAGTTACTGGTTTTTTGCAGCGATCGGCAGAACGCAGAGATTCGAGACCTCGGCACGCGAGGCGAATATTTGCGTGCCGAACATCCCAGCGAGAGCGATCTCCAACTCGATCTGCGCGAATTTTTGGTCGGCAATATGACCGGCTCGGATGTCCTGTCCGAAGTGCGCGGGGTTGCGACTGGCCGCACCGACTTACGCGTCAGTTTCGGCGGACCGACATTCATCATCGAACTAAAGAAGCATGACGGCCACCTCTCCCAAGAGGTGGCGAACCGTTACCGCGCGCAGGCGGCAAGCTATCAGGCGTCCAATGTACGCCTGGGGTTTTTGGGCGTGCTCGAAGTCGTCGATCGGACGGGACCGGTGCCAAGTCTTGAGGAATGTTTTTGGCACAGCGCTTACGTTCCGGACGGCGGTAACCTCACCCGCCACCTGATTGTCTTCAAAGTTCCTGCGCGTCTCAAACCACCGTCGAAATTGCGTTAGGGTCAGGACTCATTGGTCAGAGCCAGAAGATGACGGTGGCCGCGAGTGCGATGGCGGAGAAGAAGGCAGTGGGGCATCGGTCGTATCGGGTGGCAACCCGGCGCCAGTCCTTCAGGCGGCCGAACA
>CAZWZP010000245.1:0-1121 GCA_964638925.1 uncultured Stakelama sp.
CCATGCCGCGCCTCGCCGCACCACCGGGCGACACGACCGTCTCTTGCGCGCACGAATATACCCAATCGAATGGCCGCTATGCGCTGGTCGCCGAGCCGGACAATACAGCGCTGGTCGAGCGGATGGCCGAGGTCGACGCGATGCGCGCCCAGGGCCTACCCACGGTGCCGACCACCATCGCACTCGAACGCGCCACCAACCCCTTCATGCGCGCCGCGTCGGCAGAGCAACTCGCCGAGCGCCGTGCGGCAAAGGACAGTTTCCGGGGCTGAACCAGCCCCCCGTTTGCCCTGAGCTTGTCGAAGGGCCGCAAGCGAAACACCTGTTGGGCCGGCCCTTCGACAGGCTCAGGGCAAACGGTGATTAGAGTTAGCGCGTCCGCTTGTTCCACGTCACCACGCGATACGCCCACACCACCACCACCGCCGCCGTGGTGACCACCGCCACCGGCCCCACATAGATCTGCAGCTCCTGAAACCGCGACCCCAGCAGCAGTCCGGCATAGGCCAGCACCGCATTCCAGATCGCACTCCCGATAAAGGTGGCCGCCAGAAAGCGCGGCAGCCCCATCCTCGCCATGCCGGCAGGCAGCGAGATCATCGTGCGGAACGTGGGCAAGAAGCGGAAGAAGAACACCACCCACAGCCCGTGGCGGTTGAAGAAGCGGTTGAGTTGCTCGACCTCGTCCCAGGTCAGCGTCAGCCAGCGCCCGTGCCGCTCGACGAACGGCTTCAACCGCGCAATCCCGATCCAGCGCCCGACGCCGTACCAAAACACATTGCCGAACGTCGTGCCAAGCGTCGCAACGATCAGCAGCGGCACCAACTCCATGTCGCCGCGCGCAACCGCCATGCCGCCCAGCCCCATGATCACCTCGGACGGGATCGGGGGAAACACATTTTCGAGCGTCATCAGGATGAAAATCCCGATGTAGCCGCCCCAGGCGATCAGGTTGAGGATGAATTCGGTCATGGAGGAGCGGAACGCTGCGCTGGTTCAAAGGATCAGCCGCGCGCGGCAACCCGCGCCTCGATCGCATCCCAGATCATGGCGGCGGTATCGGTCCCGTTGAACTTGTCGATCGCGACGATTCCCGTCGGCGACGTCACGTTGATCTCGGT
>CAZWZP010000245.1:1143-3194 GCA_964638925.1 uncultured Stakelama sp.
ATTCGCCGCCGATCACGTCGATCCCGACAAAGATCAGCCCGCGCCGCGTGAGCTCCGGCGCCAGCGCGGCGCAAATTTCCTGCTCCCTCGCGGTCAGCTCGGTCTTCGCCGCGGTCCCGCCGACCGCCAGGTTCGACCGGATCTCGCCTTCGCCCGGCACGCGATTGACCGCGCCCGCCACCTCGCCATCGACCAGCACGATGCGCTTGTCGCCCTTGGCCACATCGGGAAGGAATGCCTGCACCATATGCGGCTCGCGATACGCGGTATTGAACACCTCGATCAGCGACGACAGGTTCGCGCCGTCGCTGTCGATCTTGAAGATCGCCTTGCCGCCATTGCCGTGCAGCGGCTTGACCACGATCGCACCATGTTTGGCCAGGAACGCCTTCGCCTCGTCAGTGTCGCGCGTGATCAACGTCGGCGGCATGAAGCGCGCGAAATCGAGCACCCAGACCTTCTCGGGCGCGTTGCGCACGCTGGCGGGATCGTTGACCACCAAGGTTCGGTCGGCAATCCGCTCGAGCAGATGCGTTGCGGTAATATAGCCCAGGTCGAACGGCGGATCCTGCCGCATCAGCACGACATCGGCGTCCTCGCCCAGATCGAGGCTGACCGCATCGCCAAATTCAAAATGATTGCCCGCGACGCGCTGCACCGTCACCGGATGCGCCTTGGCCCATACCCGGCCATCGGCATAGTTCAGCGCCTCGGGCGTATAATGGAACAGCCGGTGCCCGCGCGCCTGCGCCGACAGCATCAGCGCAAAGGTCGAATCGCCCGCGATATTGATCGAATCGAGCGGGTCCATCTGGACGGCGACGGTCAGCGGCAAGCGATCCTCCTGTGTCATCGCGCGGAGGTAGGGATGCCGGACTGGAATGTCACCCGATCCACGCATTCTCGATATGCCGCGGCCGCACGCCCGGCGCGAGCAGCAGCACGTCGACCCGGATATCCTCGCCATTCGCGGCATAGCGCGGCATCAAATATTCCGCCGCCGCCGCAACCCGCGCCAGCCGCCGCTCGTCGATCGCGAAGTCCAGCTCCGCTGCGGTCTTGCGCGCCTTCACCTCGACAAACGCCACCAGCTTGCCGCGCTTGGCGACCAGATCGACCTCCCCCGCCGGCGTCCGCACCCGCCGATCCAGAATCCGCCACCCCCGCAACCGCAAATACCACGCCGCCCGCGTCTCCCCGTCACGGCCCGATTGCTCCGCAGCGCGGCGATCTCTCACCCTTTGAGTTCCATCGCCCGCGCGTACAGCGCCTTGCGGTCCAGCCCCAGGCGCTTGGCCACCTCGCCCGCCGCCTTCGACACCGGCAGCCGCGTCAGCGCCTCGGCCAGCGCCGCATCGGCATCCTCCGCGCTCGCCGGAGCCGCCTCGCCCGGCGGCGCGACCACCACCACGATCTCCCCCTTCGGCCCGCCCTCCGCGTACCGTGCCGACAGCTCGGTCAGCGACCCCGTCACGCATTCTTCAAACTTCTTGGTGATCTCGCGCGCCAGCGCCGCCTCGCGATCCCCCAACCCTTCGGCCAGTGCCGCCAGCGCCGCCGACAGCCGCGGCCCGCTCTCGTAGAACACCAGGGTCGCGCGCACCCCCGCCACTTCGGCAATGGCTTCGGCGCGCGCCTGTTGCTTGCTCGGCAGGAACCCCATGAACAAAAACCGGTCGGTCGGCAGCCCGGCCAGCGTCAGCGCCGCGATCCCCGCGCACGGCCCGGGAATCGTCACCACCGCATGGCCCGCCGCGCGCGCATCGCGCACCAGCTTGTAGCCTGGGTCAGAGATCAACGGCGTCCCCGCATCCGACACCAGCGCCACCGCCTGAGTCGCCATGCGCGCGACCAGCCCCGGCCGCACGGCCTCGGCATTATGGTCGTGATAGGGGGTCATCGGCCGCTTCGCGCCCAAATGGCGAAACAGCCCGGCTGTCACACGCGAGTCCTCGACTGCAACCACATCGGCGTTCAGGAGTATTTCAGACGCACGCGGGGAAAGATCGCCGAGATTGCCGATCGGCGTCGCGACGATATGCAGGCCGGGC
>CAZWZP010000246.1:0-3189 GCA_964638925.1 uncultured Stakelama sp.
CTGGTTGAAAATGCCGTGCAGCTTGGTCTCCATGCCCGGCATCGCATAGATCTGCCCGGCCAGGGCGGGGACATAGAAGCTGTTCATCACCGAGGATGAGGCGATGCGGAAGCGGATCGGGCGATCCACCGGCGCGGCGAACTCGTTCACCGTTGCGATGCCCTGTTCGGGGTAAATGAACAGCCATTTCCAGTCGAGCGCGACGACCTGCACCTCAAGCGGCTTTTCGCGGTCGGTCTCCGGCGCGCCCGGTGCCTTCGCCTCGGGCGCCGCAAGTGGACGATAGGGGTCGAGCAGATGCGTGCCGACCCAGGTCAGCGCGCCAAGGCAGATGATGATCAGCAGCGGCGCGGCCCAGATCACCAGCTCCAGCTGAGTCGAATGGTCCCAGTCGGGATCATAGGGCGCGTCCTGATTGGCGGCGCGATATTTGAACGCGAAGAACACCGTCAGCGCCATCACCGGCACGATGATCAGCAGCATCAGCGCGGTGGAGATCATCACCAGATTGCCCTGTTGCCGCGCCACTTCACCGGCGGGGTCGAGGACGATCAGCCCGCAGCCGGACAGCAGCGGCACCGCGGCGAGCGCCAGCAGGGGGCGGAGGCGATGGCGGAATCGGACAGGGTTCTGGGCCATGATCCGCGCCTACGCCCCTGCCCCCGGCGCGCACATAGGACATTTTGTCCAATCCCTTGATGCCCATCAATGCAGCAGTGCGTTTCTGCTGCGGGAAGCCGACACTGACCCGCATGAGTGAGTCGCGCCGCGCGAGCGGGGCAAGCCGGGAAGACTGGAATGAGCGCCGACACCGTCCCCACGACCGAAGCCGAGCGCGACGCGCGCGCGGTCAACAGCGATGGCCACAAGATCGCCCCGGGCGAGATCGCGATCGGCGTGATCATCGGGCGCACGTCGGAATTTTTCGACTTCTTCGTCTACGCCATCGCGTCGGTGCTGGTGTTCCCGTCGCTGGTGTTCCCGCATCTCGACCCGCTGCAGGGGACGCTCTGGTCGTTCGCGATCTTTGCGCTCGCCTTTGTTGCGCGGCCGGTCGGCACAATGATCTTCACCGCGATCGACCGCGCTTACGGCCGTGGAGCCAAGCTCACCATCGCGCTGTTCCTGCTCGGCGGGTCGACCGCGGCGATCGCGTTCCTGCCCGGCCATGCCTCGATCGGTGTCGGCTCTGCGCTGCTGCTCGCGCTGTTCCGCATGGGTCAGGGCGTGGCGCTGGGCGGATCGTGGGATGGCCTTGCCTCGCTGCTCGCGCTCAACGCGCCGGAGGGCAAGCGCGGCTGGTATGCGATGGTGCCGCAGCTCGGCGCGCCGCTCGGCCTGATCGTCGCCAGCCTGTTGTTCATGTTCCTGATCGCCGCTTTGCCCGCGCAGGATTTCCTCGACTGGGGCTGGCGCTACCCGTTCTTCGTCGCCTTTGCGATCAACGTCGTGGCGCTGTTCGCCCGGCTGCGCATCGTGGTGACGCCCGAATATGCCACGCTGTTCGAGCGGCGCGAGCTTCAGCCCGCGCCGATGACCGAAACGATCCGCTCTGAATGGCGCACGATCATCCTCGGCGCCTTCGCCCCGCTCGCGAGCTTTGCCATGTTCCACATGGTCACCGTGTTCCCGCTGTCCTGGGTGTTCCTGTACACTGAGGAATCGCCGGTCCGCTTCCTCGCGATCGAGGCGGTCGCGGCAGCACTCGGCGTCGGTGCGATCATCGCCTCGGGCTATCTGGCCGACCGCGTCGGGCGCCGCACCGTGCTCGCCGCCACCGCCGCCGCCATCGCCGCGTTCAGCGGCTTCGCGCCGCAGTTGCTGGAGATGGGCGAGGCGGGCGAGGCCGCGTTCATGCTGCTCGGCTTCGTGCTGCTCGGTGTCTCGTTCGGCCAGTCGTCCGGCGCGCTGTCGGCGAGCTTCCAGCAGCGCCATCGCTATACCGGATCGTCGCTGACCTCTGACCTTGCGTGGCTGTTCGGCGCGGGCTTCGCCCCGCTCGCGGCGCTGTGGCTGTCAGCCGAGTTCGGCCTGCTGGCGGCGGGTGCCTATCTGCTGTCCGGCGCGGTTGGCACGCTGGTCGCGCTGTGGCTGAACCGCGAACTGGGGCGGACGATCGACTGAGGCTCTTTTTCAGAAAGACGGCACCGGCCCGCTCCCCCACCCGACCACCCATAGAATACTGCCGTTGGGTGGCCGGGTGGGGGAGCGGGCCGGTGCCGGTTCAGCAGCTGAACACAGATCAAGTGCCGCTCAGGCCGCGCGAACCTCGCGCTGCGCAGCGCCGTGCGTTGCGATCCATTGCGCAACCAGCGCCAGCCGCAACGGACAGGTAAACACCAGCCCAAGTCGCTCACCGCGCACCCAACGAACATGCGCGCCCAGCACGCCGATGCCGTCAATGTCGATCTCGACCCCCTGCCCCAGCTCGACCGGCAGGTCGGTTTCGACCTTCACGCCGCCCTGGGACAGATCGACCAGCGGCACCAGGTGCCAAACCGCTCCGATCCGCAGCCGCGCGCGCGTTGCGGTGGTGACCCGCGGACAGCGCGGCAGCTGATCGGGCAGCAGCACATGATGGGTATGCAGATAGGTGTGAACATCGACCGGCTCGTCGAACATGATCCCCGCCTGACCCGCCTGCGCCCAGCGCACTATGCCGGTGATCGGATCGCACACCTTTGGCTCGACCCGGACGCGCACGCCGGGTTCGAGCGGCGCATAGATTTCCAGCATCATGCCGCCAGGTCCGATATTGCGGATCAGGCAGAGATGTTGCGCGCCATCTTCGGTCAGCAGGCGCGCGACCTGAAACAAGGTGGTGGTCCGCGCATCCGCGCGGCGATCGTCGTCCGGCGACAACATCGTATCCGACAGGTCATCAGCGTCCACGGGCATTGCTCCCGCGAGCAGCGCGTTTGCCGAAAGATAGAGTGCTCGCAGCTCCAGCTCCGGCCCCATTTCCCCGCAGCTGTCTTACCCACATTATTGATAGCAAACCGTCACCCGGACTGGATAACGCCGGATTAGGCGAACCGGGGACCAGCGCCGAGGCTGCGAACCCGCGCGATGCGGCTTGACAACTGAGCGCAAACCCCCGATTTCGGCGCGCCTCGCGGGTGTAGCTCAATGGTAGAGCAGGAGCTTCCCAAGCTCACGACGAGGGTTCGATTCCCTTCACCCGCTCCA
>CAZWZP010000247.1:0-3169 GCA_964638925.1 uncultured Stakelama sp.
TGGCGCACCCGGAACGATTCGAACGTCCGACCCTCAGATTCGTAGTCTGATGCTCTATCCAGCTGAGCTACGGGTGCGCAGTGGAGGGGCGCTGATAGAAGCGGTTTTCTCGAAACGCAAGCCCGTTGCGCAGAGTTTGTTCGCGGCATACACCCGCCGCGATGCGACACTTGGTCTTCTTCTCGCTCCCGCTGGCACTGTGTGCGTGCAGCACCGCCGGCGACGGCTATCCCTCACTGCTCCCGCGTCCGATCGAGACCCGGGACGCGGGAGAAGTGGTGCGCCCCGATCCGGTCGTCACGCCTGACGCCGCGCTCGAGTCGCGCGTCGCAGAACAGGTCGCGGCGGCCGAAAAGATCGCCACGCGTTTCCGTTCGCAGGCGATGGAAACCGAGTCGCGTGTCGCGGTGGCACGCGGGGTTGCGCCGGGCAGTGAAAGCTGGATCGCGGCACAGGTCGCACTTGCCGACCTCAACCGCACGCGCGGCGAGACGGTCGAGATTGTCGCGAGCCTGGAAGAAACCGCATCCGCGCGGCTTCAGGCCGGCACCCCTGCCTATCCCGCGCTCGACGCGGCGATCGCCAAGCTCTCCAGCACCGCCGCCGAGCAGGCCGAAAGGGTCCAGGCACTTGAGGACGCGCTGGCGGGCTGAAGCGGGTCGCTTATTCTCCCCCCGCCACTGGGAGGATTGAAAAGATGCCTCTTACGGCAGATCCTTGTTCAAGCTGCGCAGCACCGGCAGGATCGTCGCATAATCGTCGGTCCACGGCGTAAAGCCCGGCCGCCCTTCCAGCTTCCGCCAGCCTTCCGCCCGCGCGGTCAGCTGTGCCAGCTTCTCGGGAGATCGCGACAGCGCAATCCAGTCCGACGTCGCCGCCTCGTTCAATTCCTCGATCAGCGGCGGATGATAGGTCAGCTGCGCCGCCGACCATCCGCCCAGCTTCGCCGCGCGCTCCACCACCGGCTCAAGCGACAGGAAGCGGTTGGAGATATGGACCAGCAGCAACCCGTCCGGCGCCAGCACGCGATCATAGGTCGCGAACGCCTCCAGCGTCATCAAATGCATCGGCACCGCGTCGGACGAAAAAGCATCGAGCACCAGCAGGTCGAGACTTTGCGCCGGTTCGTCGTTCAGCCGCACCCGCGCATCGCCCAGCACGATCTTCGCATCGGGCAGGCATTGCTCAAGGAAGCGGAACGGTCCGCGCGCCAGATCGACCACCGCCGGGTCGATCTCGTAAAAGCGCCACGACTGGCCGGGCTTGGCGTAACAGGCCAGCGTCCCCGTCCCCAGACCGACCACGCCAACCCGCGCCGCAGGGCCGTACAGCGGCGGCAATGCCTGCATCGCCTGCCCCACGCCAGATCCGGGCACATAATAGGTCGTCGGCAGCTTCAGCCGCTCGGCATTCCCCTCCAGCTGAACGCCGTGCAGCGTCGTGCCATGCGCGAGGCGCTTCTGATCGGCCAGATCGGTGATCGTATAGACCCCGAAATAGCTGCGCGTGCGCAAATCGCCCTGCCAGCTCATTGCCATCGAACGGAACCCGCCGAACAGAAACAGCGATCCCGCCAGCACGATCATGAATGGCAACCGTATCCCCACCGTAAACACACCAATGACTGCGAGGGCAAGGTAGAGGATGCCCGCCTGCCGCTCGCCCAGAATGTCGGAGCCTTTGGAAATCCCGAACCAGACGATCAGCGCCACCAGCAGCGCAACTGCGAGCATCCGGATCCGCCGACCGCGTGCATCCTCACCCCACAGCCGCTGGAAAAAGGGCAACAGCCACTCCTGCGGCACCAGCAGCCCGGCAAGCAGGATCAGGATCGGATATTCGTACGTCCAGTCGAACACCAACGGCGCGACCAGTGCCGCGAACACCCCGCCCAGCGCACCGCCGACCGACATGGCGAGATAGAACCCCGTCAGCCGATCCGCCTCGGGCCTAAGGTCATACATATGCGTGTGCAGCGCCACCGCGACCATGAACAGCAACGCCAGCGCCATCAGCGCATTCAGCTCCGGGTTCGCGTTGTGCCCGGCGATCATCAGCCCGCCGAACAACAGGATCGTGATCGGCGCGAAGCGGGTCAGCACCGTCGCCACCCCGCGCCGCGTCGCGAACGCAATCGTGAAGCTCAGCAGATACAGGCCCAGCGGCAGCACCCACAGCATCGGCACCGCGACGATATCGGTCGTCAGAAAGCTCGACGTGGCCAGCATCAGCCCCGAGGGCACGAACGCCAGCGCAATCCAGTGCGCCACCCGCCGCTTCGACGGCGGCGCGCTGGTCGCATGGACATGCGGCTCATCCGCCACCTTGCGCGGCAACAGCAGCGCGCACGCGGCAACCGCGACGAACACCAGCGCATAGCCGCCGGTCCACAGCCAGCTTTGCGCGTGCAGCGCCATCCCCGGCTCGACCAGCAATGGATAGGCGATCAGCCCGCCAAAACTGCCCACATTCGACGCCGCATAGAGCGCATAAGGGTCACGCCCGCCCGATGCGGCAGCAAACCAGCGTTGCAGCAACGGCGCCTGCGCCGAGATCGCGAAGAACAGCGGCCCGATCGACGCCGCGAGCAGCCACGGCACCCACACCGCCGGTTCGGCATCCGCCGGCATCTGCATCGCCATCAGCCCGATCGGCAGCCACAGGGCTGCCACGGCGAGCACGCCCAGATGGATCAACGCCTGACGTCGCACTGGCACCCGGCCCAGCCAGTGCGCATAGGCATAGCCGCCCAGCAACAGCGCCTGATAGATCAGCATCGCGCTGTTCCAAACGGCAGGCGCACCGCCCAGCCGCGGCAGCGCCATCCGCGCGATCATCGGCTGGACGAGAAACAGCAGGAAGCTGCCGAGCAGGATGGTGACGACAAACAGCGGGCCGCTCGCGCCCTTCAGCCATCCGGGCGCGCCCGGCTGTGGTTCGGCGACTGCTTCGGCGCTCATCGCCTCCCCTTCTCTACTCATACGATACGCGACGGGCGAGTGATGCGGTAGGCGATCATGCGGCGCAAGAGGCGATCTTCATCCGCCCATCAGCCGCGCGGCATGAAGCGCGTGGTAGGACAGCACTCCGCTGCACCCGGCGCGCTTGAACGCCATCAGCGTTTCCAGCACCAGCGCGTCGCGGTCCCCCGCCCCTGTCGCTCCCGCTG
>CAZWZP010000248.1:0-3163 GCA_964638925.1 uncultured Stakelama sp.
CGGCGTCGATCTGAACCCCGGCGGCCTTGAGCTTCATCAGCTGCGGCGCCTCGGTGATGCACGGCACGCACCAGCTGGCGAAGACGTTGAGCAGGCGCGGCTTACCCGTCGCGAGATCAGCGCGGGTAAGCCCGGGCTTGCCCTGAACCATCGCGGGCAGCGTAAATTCGGGCAGCGGCTTGCCGACCAGTGCCGATTTCACCACCGCCTCGCCGCCGCCACCGCGTAGACCGTACACCGCGACCACAACCAGCGCGGCAAAGCCGATCAGCGGCAGCCATAGCTTCCACCGGCTCATTCCGCCTCCTCCCGCCGCCGCGCATTGCGCCGCTCGCGGAAGAGCCGCCCGAATAGCGACAGCGCGCCGCCCAGCGCGATCAGCCCGCCACCGAACCATATCAGCGTCACGAACGGCTTCCACCACATGCGCAGCTGCCACCGTCCTTGCGCATCCTGCTCGCCCAGCACGGCGTAAAGCTGCCCGTTCCAGCGCGTCTTGATCGCCGCCTCAGCCGTGTCGGTCGGGGGCGAGGCATAGAAACGGCGCTGTGGCCGCAGCAGCGTCACCGGGCCATCGTCGCGCCGCGCAGTCACCCGCCCCTCCACCGCCGACCAATTGTCGCCGATCGCCGGACCGACCCCGTCGAGTACCACGCGCCACGGGCCGACCTGATAGGGCTGGCCATAGACCGCCGCGACCAACCGCTCCTTCGTAAACGCGCTGTCCGCTGCCATGCCGGCCAGGCTCACCGCGACACCGAAATGCGCCACCACCATGCCCCAGGTGAACAGCGGCGTGCGCAGCAGGTTGCGCTTCCACAGCGGCGCAAAGCTGGCAATGGCGAGTCCTGCGGCCAGGCCAATGGCAACGATCTCCATCCACCCCGTAGCTGGTGCCAGTACGAAGGTCGCAGCCATCCCAAGCATCGCGGCGGCGACCGGCAAGGTCAGCTTGGTGAGCAAGGCATCGGCATCATCACGCCGCCACTTGAGCAGCGGCCCCGCTGCCATCGCCGCGACCAGCAGCAGTGCGATTGGTCCCGCAGTCTTGTTGAAGAAAGGCGGCCCCACCGACAATTGCTCGCCCATCGCCTGCGCGACGATCGGATACAGTGTCCCGATCAGCACGATGCCCAGGATCACGGTGAGCAGCAGGTTGTTGAGCACCAGCCCGCCCTCACGGCTTAGCGGATCGAAGCCCTGCCCTGCCCGCACCGTCCCCGCCCGCAGCGCGAACAGCAGCAATGCGCCACCGATGTACAGCGCGAGCAGGACGAGAATGAATGACCCGCGCGTCGGATCGACCGCAAAGGCGTGCACGCTGGTCAGGATGCCCGAGCGCACCAGAAATGTGCCGAGCATCGACATCGAGAAGGCAACCACCGCCAGCATTAGCGTCCAGGCGCGCAATCCGTCGCGAGCCGCCAGCACATTGACCGAATGGAGCAGCGCCGTCGCCGCGAGCCACGGCATCAGCGACGCATTCTCGACCGGGTCCCAGAACCACCAGCCGCCCCAACCCAGCTCATAATAGGCCCAATAGCTGCCCGCCGTGATCCCGATCGTCAGGAATACCCACGCCGCCAGCACCCAGGGTCGCATCGCGCGGGCAAAGGCTGGCCCGACCACGCCAGTCACCATCGCGCCGACCGCAAAGGAAAAGGCGACCGACAGCCCGACATAGCCAAAATAGAGCGTGGGCGGGTGGAAGGCGAGGCCGGGGTCTTGCAGCAACGGATTGAGCCCTAGCCCATCCATCGCCGGCGGATCGAGCCGCATGAACGGGTTCGATGCGATCAGCAGAAAGGCATAGAAACCCAGCGCAATCGCCGCCTGCGCGCCCAATGTCGCGGTCAGCGTCGCACGGTCGAGCTGCCGCTCCAGCAACCCGATCGCCCCGCCCGACAGCGCCAGCACGGTCACCCAGAGCAGCATCGAGCCCTCATGGTTTCCCCATGCGCCCGCGATCTTATACAGCATCGGCTTGGCCGAATGGCTGTTCTGCGCGACCAGCAGCACTGACATGTCCGACTGGACGAACAAGGTGACCAGCAAGGCAAAGGACAAGGCCGCAAGCAGCCCCTGAACGATCGCCACCGGCCGCACCGCCGCGATCAGGTCATTCCCCGACGCGCTCGCCTGCATCCGCAGCCCCAGCCCCGCCGCAACCAGCTGGAGCAGCGCCAACGCCGCCGCGAACCACAGTGCCGCAAGACCGGCTTCGGCAATCATCGCGTGCTCGCTTCCGGCGGCGGCATCTTGGCGGCAATCTCGGGCGGCATGTAGCGTTCGTCATGCTTGGCGAGCAGATTGTCGGCGGTAAAGCTGCCGTCCGCTTCGAACATGCCCTCAGCCACGACGCCCGAATTTTCCTTGAACAGGTCGGGCGCCACACCGGTGAAGCGCACCGGCACCGTCCCGCCATTGTCGGCGACGATGAAGGTAATGGTGACGCCATCGGCCAGCTTCTTGATGCTGCCCGCCTGCACCATCCCGCCCAACCGCACCGCCTTGCCCGGCTCCGGCGTCTTGGTCGCCAGATCGCTCGGCGTGTAGAAAAACGCCGCTTCGTCGCGCAGCGCCGACAGGGCCAGCACGCTTGCCCCGCCGATTGCGGCAAGCGCGAGCAGGCCGAGCGTCAGCCGCTGGTGCTTCGCCTTCATCGCCGGTCCTTCAATGCTTCGGCCGCCGCCTCGGCCCGCCGCATCGCGCGCCAGCTGAACAGCGAGAGGCCGCCGATCCCGGCGATCACAACCGCATAAGCGGCGATGATAAACGGCCAGTGATTCACGCCGCCAGTCTCCGCATCCGCGCCTCGACCCGCTGCTCCGCCAGCATGGCGCGCATCCGCATCAGCACGATCCCGCCGAACAACAGCGAAAAGCCCGGCAGCGTCAGCAACAGCGGCCACAGCATCGAATCGTCGATTGTGGATTTGGTCAGCGTCAGGCTCTGTCCCTGGTGGAGCGTGTTCCACCACACGACCGAATAGCGGATCACCGGCAGTAACACCGTCCCCGCGATCCCGAACAGCGCCGGGATGCGCCCGTCCCCGCCCCGCTCGCGATCGGCCCGCTCCAGCGCGATCCAGGCGATGTAGATGGACAGCAGCAGCAGCATGGAGGTCAGCCGCCCGTCCCATTCCCACCAGGTGCCCCACATG
>CAZWZP010000249.1:0-3152 GCA_964638925.1 uncultured Stakelama sp.
CCGAGGCGCGTTCGGCGCGCCCGACGCGCGCGATCGAGACACCGCAGCGTGCGCCCGCGGCTCCGGCTCCCGCCCCTGTGCCTGAAGCCGCTCCGGCCGAGTCGGCCCCGGCCGAACCGATTGCACAGACCGCACCGCCGGTGGTCGATCCGGTCCCAGAGACTGCACCGGCCCCGGTTGAGGCCGCGACCGGCGATGGGGGTACGACGTGGTTGATCCTCGCCGCGCTGGGTGGTGTTGCTGCATTGATCGCCGCCGCGATGCTGCTGCGTCGCCGTCGTGCCGATGCGCCCTATCTCGCGGAAGAGGTCGCGGTTGCGGCCCCGGTCGAACCGGCGCGCGCGCCAATTGCTGAACACCGCAAGCCCGATCCGCTGATCGAGCGCCTCCACGCTAATCCGGTGGCTGCGGCTCCGGCGTTCATTGCACCGCGCGATGCACCGGAACTGGCCAATCGGGCCGCGCCGGTTCCGAAGGTGAAGACGGATGATGCCAAGCCCGCGCTGGAGAATGCAGCGCTGACCGATGCCGATCCGGCGGATGTCGCTGCAGTGCTTGGCGGGGCCAAGCCCGCAGGCGGGCGTCCGCAGCTTGAGCTGGCGATGCGTCCGATCCGTGCGGGCATGAGCCGTCGCGGTGCGACCGTCGGGTTTGAGCTGACCGTTGCCAATGCCGGTGGCGCTCCGGCACAGGACGTCCGGATCGGTGCGTTCATGCTGGGCGAACATAGCGCGCAGCAGAGCGAGATCGAGCGAATGCTGACCAATCCCCCGAAGGATTCCAGCCTGTCCGCCAAGACGATCGCGCCGGGCGACGGGACCACGCTGGAGGCGATGGTGACGATGCCGCGCGATGCGGTCGATGCGATTGCGGGCGACGATGACGGTTTCACCCCGGTGCTGGTCGCCGATGCGCGCTACCGCCTGCCCGACGGACGCGAGGGGCGCACCGCCGCCGCGTTCCGCATCGGGCGCAGCAACGGCGGCACGCAGCTGGAGCCGATCGCGATCCAGGACGATCCGTCGATGTACGCCGATATCGAGGCTGAACTGGTTGGCGTTCCGGCCAAGCTGTGACCTGCAATTGCTATCCCGCCCCGGTTTGCGCCGGGGCGGGTCGCTTTTCGGGCGGACCTGCGCATTTTTTGGTGCGCGGGTCCGCCTTCTCCATGCTAGGCGCGGCGCGTGACTGCGACGACCCTTCGCGCGACCACCGCGCTGACCCTGATCCTGTTTCTTGCGAGTCCCGCTGCTGCCCAGAACAGCCAGCGGCCGACGGTGATCACGCCGCCAATTGGCGATTTCGACATCAATCCCAATCCGAGGCCGCGCGCGACGCAGACGCCCGCGCCAGCCCCGCAACCGAGTGCAACTCCGGCACCGACTCCGACCCCGTCCCAGCCATCGCCACGCGCTACGACCGCGTCACCGGCACCGCAGCCGACTGCGCGGCCAACGCCGCAGACGTCCGCGCCGCCGACCCCGCAGCCAAGCCCGACCCGGTTCGGGCCGTCGGACTTCACGCCAGTTGCGACGCCGCAACCCGGCGCGACCGCCCCGGCAGAACCCGTAGATGCCGGCCCGACACCCGCGCCGCAAGGCGGGTTGCAAGCAACGGTGAACACCCTCGACGCATGGCTGTGGCCTGCGCTGGGCGCCGCTGCCGCGTTGGTCGTGGGGCTGGTGGCGGGGCTGGCGATTGCGGGCCGGCGTCGCCGTCGCCGTGAGGAGGATATTGAGGACGCGGTCGCCGAGACTCCGGTCATTGCTGCGCCGCCGACGCCGGGGCCACCCGCGCGCGCCGGTGTGACCACGCCGCCGCGCGCAGTGCCGCAGCCTGCTGCCGCGCCACGCCCTGCGCCCGCCGCGCCGGTGATCGTACCGGTGCCGCCGCCACCGGGTCCGCTGGTGACCGAGATCCGGCCGCTCCGCGCGGCGATCCGCGACGGAATGGTGAGCATCGATTTCGAACTCTACATCCAGAATCGCGGGGCCGAGACCGCCGACAATGTCCGTGCCGTGCTGGCGCTGTTCGCCGCCAATCCCGATCAGGACGCGCAGATCGCCGGCTTCCATGGCGCGGCGCGGATGGCACCGGGGTCGGAGCCGTTCAGCATCGCGCCGGGCGGCATTCACATGCTGAAAGGTCAGGTGACGCAGGCCGGCGACCAGATGCGTGTGGTCAATGTGCAGGGCAAGCCGATGTTCGTGCCGATCCTGCCGGTTGCGCTCAAATGGTATGCCGGCCTGTCGATCCGCACATTGCGCGATTGTTTCATGATCGGCACGGTGCCTGCGCCGGGCAGCGATCGGCTCGGGCCGCTATGGGTCGAGCGTGCGGCGGATGGCTTTGGGCGGCTGGCGGCGAAGCGGTACGTGCCGAAGCAGCCTGACTGAGGTCAGCTCAGAGCGAACGCAAGCAGTGCGACCAGCGCGAGGCTGGCGATCAACATTGCCGCCATCATGGAGCTGAGATTGCTCAGCCCGCGCCATGGATGGGTCGCGTCAATGAGCGGACTCTCGGGCGTGATCTTCGCAGCGTCGCCGCCCGATACATTTGTGAGAACCGCTACAAACCGATCCCAAGTGTCGGGGGCATTCGCTACGTGAGCGGGGAGGCTGCTCTGGAGCGAGCGGAACACGTCCCCCGCAGTCTGCCAAGTCGGCGCATCGGAATAGTCAAGCGTGACGCCGAACGTCATCTCGATCTCGTCGATTGCGGCGATCTCATCGCCGTCACCGCAAAGACCGACGCTGACGGGCTTGTTCTCATCCATCGGCTCGGATTGCTAGCAGTTCGCAGGCACGTCGCCAACGGAAAGGGGGGCTCAATTCCTCCCCTGAGCTTGCTCAGGGGAGGGGGACCGCCCGCGCAGCGGGTGGTGGAGGGGCGGCTGCGAAGACAGCCGTAAACAGCTCGGCAAAATTCGGCCCTCTGCGGGGCCGCCCCTCCGTCATCGCTGCGCGATGCCACCTCCCCCAGCGAGCTGGGGGAGGAATTTCGTTACCGTTGCCCGCACCCCCAACGAAAAGGGGCGGCCCGTTGCCGGACCGCCCCCTTCATAAGCTGCGGATGCAGCCGCGAGATTACTTGATCTCGACGGTCGCGCCGGCTTCTTCGAGCTGCTTCTTGAGCTTCTCGGCTTCGTCCTT
>CAZWZP010000250.1:0-3104 GCA_964638925.1 uncultured Stakelama sp.
GCAGGCCGGGCGCTCGCCGCCGCGCTGGTGGACGATATCCCCCCTGCGCCACCCAGCCCAGAGGACGCCGCCGACGGCACGACCCTGCGCCGCGCCGTCGCCGCACTCCCGCCCGGCCATCGCGCCGCCGTCGCGCTCCACTATTTCGAGGGGCTGAGCATCGCCGAAACCGCCGTCGCGCTCGGCATTCCCGCCGGAACCGTCAAGACCCGCCTGCTGCATGCCCGCGCCAGGCTCAGAACCCAATTGGAAGGAGACCCCCATGCGTGACCATGACATCGACGCCGCCATCGCCGCAGAAGAACGCGAATTGCTGCGCCAGATCGGCGAGGAGCCCGGATATCTGACGCAGGTCGGATCGCTGTTCGGCGGCAGCCTCGGCTGGACCAGCGCGGTGGTGCTGATCGCCCAGACGCTGATCTTCTTTGCCGGCGCCTATGCCGCCTGGCGCTTCTTCGGGGCGACCGAGACGCTGGAGGCGCTGCGCTGGGGCTTGCCCGCGATGACGCTGATCGTGGTCGCGACGATCTTCAAGGCGGCAATGCTGCCCGTGCTGCATATTCAGCGCGTGCTGCGCGCGCTCGCCCGGATCGGGGTCGGCGGGCCACGTTGACCGCGGGCGAGCGGGGTGAGACAGGACAGTCATGTCGCCTACCCCGCTCCCGCTCGGCACCGTGCTGCCCTGGCTCGACCTGTTCGGCATCGCGGTGTTCGCCGCGACCGGCGCATTGGCAGCGGCGGGGCGCGGGCAGACCTTCGTCACCGCCGCCTTTTTCGCGCTGGTCACGGGAGTCGGAGGCGGCACGATCCGCGACCTGCTGATCGGCGCGCCCGTCTGGTGGGTGCATCATCCCTTCGTCGCCGCGCTGTGTCTCGGCGTTGCCGGGCTGATCTGGGTGACGCCGCAGCGCTGGTGGCAGGGGCAGGGGTTCGACTGGCTCGATGCCGCTGGGCTCGCCGCCTATGCGGTGTTCGGCGCGGCCAAGGCGTTGAGCTTCGGCATACCGCCAGTGCCCGCGATGCTGATGGGCGTGCTCACCGCGTGCGCCGGCGGCATCATCCGCGACGTGCTGGCGGGGGAACCTTCGATCCTGATGCGCCCTGAGCTCTACGTCACCGCCGCCGCGCTCGCCTCCGGTTTGCATGTCGCTCTGACGCTGGCGGGGCTGCCGCTCTACGCCGCCGGGTTGCTTGCGGCGGGCGCAGGGTTCGCGTTGCGCGCCGCCGCAATCCGCTGGAAGCTCGCCCTCCCCGCCTATCGCGGCGGGCGGTAATTCACGGTTCCATCAGCCAGGCGACCGCCGTTTCGCGCGTATCGAACACCCCGATGTCCGGCCGAACCTGTTGCAACCGCCGCCCCTGCATCCGCGCCGTCGCGGTGGTGGCAACGAACGCGATCTTGCGTGCCCAGATTTGCCGCACCGCCGGATGGTCCAACGTTTGCACCGTCTGATCAATCGTCGAGGCCGGCATACTTGGCACCGCGCTTAGATCATACAGCGTGACATGCTGGCCGATGTCCGGGCCGAACGTCTGTATCGCGGCGCGCAGCTCTTCGCCCGCCCAGGACGCATCTTCCGGCCCTAGCATCGCCAACATGGTCAGGATCACCAGCTTGCGCTCGCGGTCGATCTCAATGCGATGGGTCGCCTCTCCGTCCATCTGCGTATTTTAGAAGGGAACGGCGACCAAGTCATGCGTCGCCCGTTAAAAATCGTGAGACGTCAGACCCGCACCACCCCGACCTCGCTGAACGGCTTCGGCTCGACCGGCGGGATTGCGCTTTCGTTCAGCACGCATTGCCAGATGCCGATATCGACCCAGCGCCCCTGCTTGAACCCGATCTCGCGCAGCTGCCCGGCGCGGCGAAAGCCAACCTGCTCATGGGTCTTGATCGACTGGTCATTGGGCAACGAGATCACGCCAACCGCCTGGGTAAAGCCCTGCGCGCGCAGCGTGTCGATCAGCGCTCCGTAGAGCAGCCGCCCGACCCCCTGCCCCTGCACCGCGCCCGCGACGTAGACCGACGTTTCGACGACATAGCGGTACGCTGCACGCTCGCGGAATTTGGTGGCATAGGCATAGCCCAGCACGCCCTGCCCCTCGCCATTGGTCGCGACGATCCACGGATACAGCCCGCCCGACGCCTCCATCCGCCCGCGCATCGCGCGCGCGTCAGGAGGATCGAACTCAAAGCTTACCGTGCCGGTTAGCACGTACGGCGCATAGATGGCAGCAATCGCCGCGGCGTCGCCCGGCGCGGCGGCGCGCAACTGGATCTGGATCAAGCGCTCAACTCTCTCAAAGTCCCAGCTTCGCCATCACCAGATCAATCAGCCGTGCATCCGCCTGCGCCTTTGGACCCGTCATCGGGCCATAGGCCGCACATTCAAGGCAGCGCGCCTGCATCGACGACGCACCCGCGAGCCGCTTGGCATCGCCCAGCGCCTGCGCCAGCACCGCGCGACGGTCACCAGCGATGCGGGCATAGAGATCGCCGCCGCTTTCGGGAGCCGCCTCTTCCTCGTCATCGCCACCCGCCATCAGGCCGGCAATCAGGCCGCTGAACCAATCCGGCTCCTTTTCCAGAAACACGGCATGGGTCTTGGCGGGATCGAGCTTGGCGCGCTTCGCCGCCTCGGCAATCGCGGCGTCGAGATTTCCGAACCGATCGACCAGGCCCAGCTGGCGCGCGGTGCCGCCGTCCCAGACGCGGCCCTGACCGATTTCGTCCACCCGCGCCGTCGTCATCTTGCGCGACCCGGCGACCAGGCCGATGAAGCGGCGATAGCCCTGCTCGATACCCGACTGCAGCACGCGATCGACCTCGGCATTGGTACCGGCATAGAGATCGGGCTGACCGGTCAGCGGCGTGGTCTTCACCCCGTCCGACGTCACCCCGATCTTGGCCAACGTATTCTCGAATGTCGGCAGGACGCCAAAAATGCCGATCGACCCGGTGATCGTGTTCGGCTCGGCAAAGATCACGTCGCCCGGCGTCGCGACCCAGTAACCGCCGCTCGCCGCGATATTGGCGAATGAGACCGCGACCGGGATCTTGCGGTCGCGATAGCGCTGAATCGCGCGGCGGATTTCTTCCGATG
>CAZWZP010000251.1:0-3098 GCA_964638925.1 uncultured Stakelama sp.
TCCAGATCGCATCAATGCGCCTGTGGCTCCGCGCTTATGAGTCTACGGCCTAGTAGATTGCGCCGAGCATTTTTGAGGCGCTCATAGTGTCTATCGAAATCGCGCTCGAAAGCTGCATTGCCGGACACCAAATCCTGAACGATGGTTGCGACAGTGGCGATAATTGTCGATTTGAATCGAGCGCTTAACGCGTTCTCTGCGTTCATAGCGGCCAGCATTGTTCCGACTATGCCATTTTGCGATGCATTGAGTGGCCGAGCCCATTGGCCGTGCGCAAGCGTGTTGCGCATTTCGATGATTGGCCGTAGCTCGGTGTCTAGGACGTCTAAGATTTCATCAAGTCTTAGTCTCGCGGTGCCCGGTAACGCGCTCCGCAGGTCAGCTCGTCTGATCCCATAACGACGACGAAATCCCAGTTCGGTAGCGCAAATCCAGCTCTCAAACTGTGACCTGCAGCCCATGACTTGATCACGCTGCGAATTGTCGAAACCGCCAGGCTCATACAGCAATTTTCTCAGACGACATTCGGCCCAACTGCCTAGCAGGAGAAGAAGGATTTTTAGAAGGGCCGATGATGCGGGGTCGTCCTTCCGAGACAGTGCGGCGCGCAATTCCCGGTCAATTTGGGAAATGCCAACTTCAACTGCTCTCAAATTTTCGACGTGTGCTTTGTAGAGGCGCTCGGGTGGAAGAGCCATAATATCCCCGGTCATAAAAGGGCACTATCCTGTGCCCTTTTATGACCGGGAATCGAACCCGGCTAGACTACCTTTCGGTCGTGTTTCCATTACACCATCATACAGGGCGACAAATTGCCGCCGCCCCCGCGTTAGTCAATGGTTAAATTGACTAACTTGGACCGGCCGTCACTATCGAAATGACGTCGCCTTGTCCATTGTTCCATATTGTTGAGCGGTCGTTTCAATCCCGTCCTGTAGACGGGGAGCGGAGAACGTCGGAAATGGGAGTGCTTGAACCACGCTTCCTCCCCGCATATCCTCTTCGCTAGAGGCCACCCGACGGAATCCACCCGCCGCCTTGATATCGAACTGCCCGAAGACCTGGCCGACGCCGTTGAGGCGCGGGTCAGTGCGGGGGAGTATGCGAGTGTGAGTGACGTGGTTGCGGACGGGTTGCGGGCGCTGGCGGAGCGGGAGGATGATCCGGCCTGGGATGCGGAGGTTGAGAACTGGCTTCGCGAGGAGGTCGTGCCGACGGCGCAGCGGGTGCGGGAGGGCAAGGAACGGCTTTATTCGCCGGAAGAGGTGCGGGTGTATTTGCGCGAGGCTCGGCTGGCGCGGAACGGATGAATGGTCCCTTACCCTCTCTCCGCTTGCGGGGAGAGGGTGGCGCGCGGAGCGGCGCCGGGAGAGGGGGCTGGTTGGTTCTTGGCGTTTGTTCTTTTTGGATAGGCCCCTCTCCCCGGCCCTCTCCCCGCGAGCGGAGAGAGGGAGAAGAAGACGGCCTACGTTTCCTTGGTCACGAAGCTGTCCATCACCCGCTTCCGGCCCGCCGTCTCGAACTCGATCTCCAGCTTGTTTCCTTCGATTTCCACGATCTCGCCATAGCCGAATTTCTGGTGGAAGACGCGCATCCCTAGCGACAGGTCGTCGCGGCCCTTGTTGCCGAGGCTGACCGCGCTGCTGCGGTTTTCGACCACGCGCTTGGGGGCGGTGGTGAACGTGGAAGACGGGGCGGCGGCGCGTTGCCAGCCGGGGCCGCGGCCGGTGCCTCTGCCGACATGGGCGAAGGGGTCGGTGTGTTCGCTCCAGTTGGCGCGCCACAGGCTTGCGCCGCCGGACAGGGTGGATTCCTCCTCGATATGCGCCTTGGGCAGTTCGCCGACGAAGCGGCTGGGGATGCTGCTGGTCCATTGGCCGTAGATGCGGCGGTTGGCGGCGTGGAGGATCGTTGCCTGGCGGCGCGCGCGGGTGATTGCGACATAGGCGAGGCGGCGTTCCTCCTCGAGTGACGCGAGGCCGCCTTCGTCGAGCGAGCGCTGGCTGGGGAACAGGCCTTCCTCCCACCCGGCGAGGAAGACGGTATCGAATTCCAGCCCCTTGGCCGCGTGGATGGTCATGATCGTGACCTTGGGCTCGTCGGCGTTGACGAGGCTGACATGTTCGAGGAATGCGCCGAGCGTTTCATATTCCTCCATCGCACGGACGAGTTCGGAGAGGTTTTCGAGGCGACCGGCGGCTTCGGCGGTGCGGTCGGCCTGCCACATCGCGGTGTAGCCGGATTCGTCGAGGATGATCTGGGCGAGTTCGGTGTGGGGCAGCTGTCCGATGCGGGTTTCGGGCAGCGCTTCGCCATCGGGCACGGGGGCGCGGAGCATCTGGCTCCAGCGGGCGACGTCGCCGACGAATCTGCCGAGCGCGCGGCGGGCCTGGGGCGTGAGTTCGTCGGTGTCGAGGATACGCGCGGCGGCGACGAGCAGGGGGATGCCCTCGCTGCGGGCGAGCATGTGGATCTTGGCGATCGCCTTGTCGCCCAGGCCGCGCTTGGGGACATTGACGATGCGTTCAAAGGCGAGGTCGTCGGCGGGCTGGTGAACGATGCGGAGATAGGCGAGCGCGTCGCGGATTTCGGCGCGTTCGTAGAAGCGGAAGCCGCCGACGATGCGATAGGGCAGGCCGGTGGCGATGAAGCGGTCTTCGAACTCGCGCGTCTGGTGCTGGGCGCGGACGAGGATGGCGAAATCGTCAAGCGATTTGCCTTCGCGCAGGCGGGCGCTTTCGATGTCTTCGCCGACGCGGCGCGCTTCTTCCGGGCCGTCCCATACGCCGATGACGCGCACCTTTTCGCCCGCGTCGATCTCGGTCCACAATTCCTTGCCGAGGCGGCCGCTGTTGTTGGCGATCACCGCGCCGGCGGCGGCGAGGATGTGCGGGGTGGAGCGGTAATTCTGTTCGAGGCGGATGACCTTGGCGCCGGGGAAGTCCTTTTCGAACTTCAGGATATTTTCGACCTGCGCGCCGCGCCAGCTGTAGATCGACTGATCATCGTCGCCGACGCAGCAGATATTCTTGCGCTCCTGTGCCAGCAGGCGGAGCCAGAGATACAGGCTGGGGCTCTGGGGCTGTGGCAGCAGCGGC
>CAZWZP010000252.1:0-3078 GCA_964638925.1 uncultured Stakelama sp.
TCGGGATAATCGATCGCCAGCTTGAACAGGAAGCGGTCGAGCTGGGCCTCGGGCAGGGGGTAGACGCCTTGCTGCTCGATCGGGTTCTGCGTTGCGACGACGGTGAAGCGGTCGGACAGTTTCTCGGTCGTGCCGTCGATGGTGACCGCGCGTTCCTGCATCGCTTCGAGCAAAGCGGCCTGGGTCTTGGGCGGGGTGCGGTTGATTTCGTCGGCGAGCAGCAATTCGGTGAACACCGGGCCGCGCCGCAGTTCGAAACTGGAGCTCTGAAAGTTGAACAGGCTGGCGCCGACGATGTCGCCGGGCATCAGGTCGGGGGTGAACTGGATGCGACCGAAATCGAGGCCGAGCGTGCGCGCGAAGCTTTGCGCGAGCAGGGTCTTGGCGGTGCCGGGCGCGCCTTCGAGCAGGACATGGCCGCCCGAGAGCAGGGCGATGGTCAGCAGGCGCGTCGCGCGCGACTGGCCCACTACGGCCTTCGCCACCTGGGCATCGATCGCCGCACCGAGGTTGCGGACGTCGTCGAGTGTCATGCCTTCACTTCCTTTCGCCAGTCATCGAGCGCCTGTGCGGCGTGGAGCAGTTCGGTCTCGGTGGTCGCCGCGCGCACCCGCTCGGTTGCGCTTGCATAAGAGGTGGTTGTTGGGATCGCGTCGAGCTGCGCGTCGAGCGCCTCGCCCTGCACGGTGCGGGGTAGGGCGAGGCGGCGCGCAGCCCAGTCGCGGATCGCGTCGGCATAGGCGCTGCCCCCTTCACGCGTGCGGCGGGCGCGGCGGGCGAGGCTGACGATATTGTCGATCAGCGCCGCCTTGCCGAACGGGACCGCGCGCTGTTCGCGGCGCACCGGGCCGAACCGGGCGAGGGTGGCGATCCCGGCGAGCAGGGCGGCGATGAGCAGGGCGATGCTGACGCCCGCAAAGGGCGGCTCAAACGCGAGCTGGAGCAGATTGCGACCGCCGCTGCCATAAGGGAGCATCGTGTCGAAGATCACCGTGCCGGGCGTTTGCGGATCGAGCCCGGCGAGCATCGCCAGCGTGGCGCGGGCGTTGGCGCGATACGCGAGCCCGTGGTTGTTGAGCAGATCCGGGTCGGCGAGGATGAAGATGTTCTTGCCCGGAATCTCGGCGAGCACCGCCCCGCCATCGGGCGCGGCGATCAGCGGATAGAGCTTGTCGCCGCGCAGCGATTGCAGCGCTTCGGGCGGGCGGAAGGCGGGGATGGGCAGGCTGGTGCGGATGACCAGCGGTCCGGGCTTTTCGCGCTCCACGCTCGCCTCCGCCACCGGCGCGAGCAGGGCGGCAATGCGTTCGGGCGGGAGCAATCCGAGCCGCTGTTCGCGCCGCGGCTGATCGCGCAGGGGCGCGGCGATCCATTTGGGGAGGATGACCAGCACCGGCGCGTTCGGCCCGGCGGCCTCGTCCAACGCGGCCTCCATTTCGGCGCGCGTTGTGCCCGCATTGGGCGTGAGGATCAGGATGCCCTGCTCGGGCCGGTCCGCCGGATCGCCGGACATGCTGACCTTGCCCCCGGCCAGTTCCACCAGCTTGGTCAGGCCGTAAAAGCCCGTGGCGAAGCGCGACGCGGGGCTCGGGATATTGCCGCGCTGGCGGTCGACGCGGTCGCCATAGGCGCTGACCAGCAGAAAGCCGAGCGCGAGGATGAACCCCGCCGCCACGAGGATCAGCACCGTGCGGGTGCGAAACGGGTTGCCGGTGCCTTGGGTCATCGGCCGAGCGCGAATGCGGCATAATCGGCGCGGGCGCGAGTCCAGTCGGCCTCGCCCAGCGGGTGGCCAGCGAACAGGCTGCGCTCCACATCGGCGACGATACGACCGAAGACCGTACGCGCAGCATCGGGCAGCGTCTCGATCCGCGCGATGTCGCGGCTGGTCCAGGACGGGCGCAGCGGGTCGCCGCGCCAGCGTTCGATATCCTCGACGCTGCGGTGGAGCAGCAGGCGCACCGCTTCGTCATAGCGGCCCGTTGCGGCGAGCTGGTCCGCTTCGACCAATAGTGCGCGGGCGACCGCCGCTTCCGGCACCCAGCCGGGGGTTGCGATGCCACCTGCGCGTTCGGCCAGGCGATTTGCCAGCCATGCGCGCAGCGGCGGAAAGATCGCGAAGGCAAGCACGATCACGACCAGCACGACCGCGATCCACATCAGGATGGTCCAGCCGCCGCCGACCCAGTCGATGAAATTGCCCAGCGCGCGAAACACATCCCGCAGCCATTCGGGCATCTGATTCTGTTCGGGGATGAACCACGGGAAGTCGAACTGGATGCTCGCGTCGCCCTTGAGCGAACGGTGCGCGGCATCGGCGGCCGCGGGATCGCCAAAGGGCGGCGCGGCATTGCCAGCGACCGCGCCATCGCGCGCGGCAGCGCTTGCGCCCTGTGCCGTCATTGCCCCTTGCCCCCCGCAACTGCTTCAGACCCTTGGAGCAAATCGGCAAATTGCGCGCAACGCTTTTCATCCCTAACGTCACACAGACAGCGCGGCGGATCGACCGCGCGGCATCGGACAGGGAGAAGTACGCGTTGATCCGGATTATCATCGGCACGGTGGCGGCGGCGACGCTGGCGGCGTGTAGCGCGACCGCAGGGGGCAAAGCCCAGAGTGCGTCGTCGGAGGCTCCCGCGAAAAAGGGGCCGGGCAAGAACAAGGGATATGACCATAATCCCTATCCCTCAACGTATAAGCCTTATCCCGGCGTGCCGACGCTGCTGACCAATGTCACGATTCTGGATGGCGAAGGCGGGCGGATCGAGCGCGGCGCGGTGCTGTTCCGCGACGGCAAGATCGTCGAGGTCGGCCAGAGCATCGCCGCGCCCGAGGGCGCGACCGTGATCGACGGCGCGGGCAAATATGTGACTCCCGGCATTATCGACGTGCATAGCCATCTGGGCGACTATCCCAGCCCGGGCGTGTCGGCGCATTCGGATGGCAACGAGGCGACCGGGCCGGTCACCGCCGAAGTATGGGCCGAGCATAGCGTGTGGCCGCAGGATCCCGGTTTTTCGCGCGCTCTCGCCAATGGCGGCGTGACGACGCTGCAGGTGCTGCCGGGGTCAGCGAACC
>CAZWZP010000253.1:0-3063 GCA_964638925.1 uncultured Stakelama sp.
GGCCGCCGAGGCGTAAGCCACAATAGCCCTCTCCCCTTCAGGGGAGAGGGTTGGGAGAGGGGCCTGTAAACAGGTCCATCGCTCTCCCCCTCTCCCCGAACCTCTCCCCTGAAGGGGAGAGGGAGTAAGGTAAGAACATGCTGCACTTCGAACTCGTGACCCCCGAAAAGCTGCTCCGCTCGGAGGACGTCCACATGGTGGTGGTCCCCGGCAGCGAGGGCGATTTCGGCGTGCTGGAGGGTCACGCGCCCTTCATGTCGACGATCCGCGACGGCAATATCGAGGTTTACAAGACCGCGTCGAACCAGTCGCCGGAACTGATCCGCGTTGAGGGCGGCTTTGCCGAGGTCAATGAAAAGGGCCTCACGGTCCTCGCCGAAAAGGCGGGCTGACGCTCAATCTTTGCCGGAAACGAAAAGGCCGCAGGGGCAACCCTGCGGCCTTTTTCCATTCCTCCCCTGTTGCACAGGGAAGAAATAGAAACTTACCCCCGCTGATATTCCATCGCGCTCGCCCAGCCCTTTACCGTACCGCGCTCGACCTTCAGCACGTCGCCGGTGCGGGTGAAGCGCAGCCGCGCGGTGCCTGCCTTGGTCGGCATTTCAAAGGTCACGCTCTGCGTGTCCCGCTCGACTTCGGCAAACCGGCTCGGGGGAATGGCCGGGAGCGCGATCTCCAGCACCGCCTTGTCGCCCAGCGTATCGAACGCCAGCTCCGCCTTCGCGCCCTGCATTGCCGTGCTCGTCCCCTCTTCGCTGCACGCCACGCCCATCTTGGTCGCGCCGCACTTCATCTCCAGCCCGTTGCCGCGCCAGGTTCCGCCCAGCCAATCAAGCTGGCGGTTCGACGTGGATATATCGGCAACGATCGGCGCAGGCGCTGTGGCGAGACCCGTTGGCGCGGCAAGCATGGTGAACAGCGAAACGAAGAAGGTGAACATGATAAAAGCCCCTGTGATCGAACATCACAGCGCAAGTCGCACGCCCACCCGCCGCCCGCCACGGTCAGGATCGGTTAGCGCACCCGGTTGAAGGTCCAGCGCATCGGCTTGCTGCCGTCCGCCAGCGAGATTTCGGCGGTCAGCGTGTCACCCGTCACGCGATAGTGGATACGCTGCGGATAGTCGTGGGCGGCGTTGACGAAGGTTGCCCCTTCCCCGCCCGCCACCGCACGGAACGCCACCGGCGGCTTGCCCCCCGGCTGCGGAAGATAGACCGCGGTGTCGCCATCCAGCGCGATCCGCAGGAATTCGAACGCGACCGTCTCGCCGCCCTTCACCGTCTGAGAGGTACCGAGCATCATGCCACCCGCCGCCTTTTGCCAATCCTCACAGGTCTGGCCGCGCGGGCCGTCGGAACTGCACCAGCGGCCCGCCAGCCATTCGGGCAGCCCCACACGCTCTTCCGATCCCGTCGCGGTCAGCGGCATCGCACATGCCGCCAGCACCAATGATATCCGGATCATCGTAGTCTCCCCAAAATTGCCGCTGCTGCAATAGCCGCGTGGCGACCGGCTGGCTTGAACCGATGCGACATGCGAGGCTCTGGCGATGGACTATCGCGAGACCCCGCCCCCGCCCAGCCTTGACGGCTTCGTCGCCGCGATCTGGACGCTCGATGTCGGTGGCGCGCCCGATGCGTGGGTCGGGCATGAAGCGATACCCGATGGCTGTATCGAACTGATCCGCCGCCATGCCGGTCAATCGGTCTGGCGCACCGAGCAGCCACCACTGTTCGTCACCGGCCTTGCGCTGCGCCCGGCCGCGCTGCGCTTCAGCGGCGATGCGCGCTTCACCGGTATTCGCCTGTGGCCATGGGGCTGGCACGCGCTGGGCGGGAATCGCTGCGCCGACTTCGCCGATGGCTGGCGGGAAGTTTCGGAGGATAGCCCCCTTGCCACGCTGATTTCGGACGACGGGGCGCGGCTGTCCGAACTGATCGCCACCCTTGCCGGACGGGCGCGATGCCCGGTCGACGCGATCCGCCAGGCCGACAGCATCGGCGCACTGACGCAGCAAACCGGCCTCGCGCCCCGCCAGCTCCAGCGAATCTTCGCACGCGAGACCGGTTTGCCCCCGCGCAGCTATCTGCGCCTGCTGCGCTTTCGCGAGGCGGTGGCGGGGGTACAGGAGGCCGAGGCGGCGCTCGCCGACACGGCCGCCGCTTCGGGCTATGCCGATCAGGCGCATATGACCCGCGAATTCCGCGCGCTGGGTGGAATCTCCCCCGGCATCGCGCGCCGCCGCGCCGCCGGCCCATTCGTTCCTCTGAGCGACGAAGCGTCTGATGGTTAGGAACTTGTCAAACCTTGGCGGTTATCCCGGAGCGTGTAGCGGATAGCGGGGAGCCGAAGTGAGCGCATTTGGACGTCGTAGCGGACCGGGAGCAGGGCCGGGACGGCCTGCCTTCGGCGTTGCCCGCCCGATGCAGGGCAGCGGATCGCAGCGCCCGGCCGAGCCGCTGGGCGGGGAGCAATTCCCACCCCTTCATGACGTGCCGCTGCCCGGTGCATCGCAGATGCCGCCAGAGCCAGTTTCGGGCGGCACGACGGGTGCCCAGTCGACCAGCGAAGCGATGCAGCGCCTTGCCGACCGTCAGGCCGCGACCGGCGATCAGGGCAGCTCGCGTGTCGAGGGGTTCGAAGCGTCGATCCATCGCATCAAGGAACAGGTGCTCCCGCGCCTGCTTGAGCGCGTCGATCCGGAAGCCGCCGCCACTCTGAACAAGGACGAACTGGCGGAAGAATTTCGCCCGATCATCGGCGAGGTGCTGGCCGAACTCAAACTCACCCTCAACCGTCGCGAGCAGTTCGCGCTGGAAAAGGTGCTCGTCGACGAGTTGCTCGGCCTCGGCCCGCTTGAGGAGTTGCTATCGGACAGCTCGATCAGCGACATCATGGTCAATGGCCCCGAACAGACCTTTATCGAGCGCAAGGGCCGGCTTGAGCTGGCGAACATCCAGTTCCGCGACGAAGAGCATCTGTTCCAGATCGCGCAGCGCATCTGCAACTCGGTCGGCCGCCGCGTCGACCAGACCACCCCGCTCGCCGACGCGCGCCTCAAGG
>CAZWZP010000254.1:0-3020 GCA_964638925.1 uncultured Stakelama sp.
TGGTCATTGTCGAAGGGCCGTCTCCCGTCCTCACTGAGCGCAGGGATGGTGCTTCGACAAGCTCAGCACAAACGGCTTGAGGTGAGCGCTATCGAACGGGTGAAAGCCTTACTCCCCCGCCCCTTCGATCCCCAGCAACTCCACCGTGAACAGCAAGGTCGCGCCGCCGGGGATCGGGCCGCGGCCGTTGGGGCCGTAGGCGATCTCTGACGGAATCGCGAACTCGACCTTGTCGCCGACGCCCATCAGCTGGACGCCCTCGGTCCAGCCGGGGATAACGCGGTTGAGGGGGAAGACGGCGGGGACGCCGCGCTTGATCGAGCTGTCGAACTCGGTGCCGTCGGCGAAGGTGCCGACATAATGGACCGCGACGCGATCGGTCGGGCCGGGGCGCTTGCCGGAGCCGTTGCCCGCGACGAGCCGCCAGCGCAGGCCGGTGGCGGTGACGTTCCAGCCCGCGCCGCCGTGACGCTCAGCCAGCGCGCGCATCTGGTTGTTGTGCCAGGCGACGTCCTGCGACCGGTCGGGGGCGTCGTCCTGCACCATGGCGGGGAGCGCGGCGAGCGTGGCGGCGGCGAGTATGAACGTCAGGATCATGCTGCGAGGAAAGCCTTTACCTGAGCCTGAAAGAAGGGGGCGTTGTCCCACATGATGAAGTGCGCGGAGGCGGGCACGCGGACCAGCTTTGCGCCCGCGATCGGGGCGTAGGACGCCTGATAGAAGCCGTCCATCTGCGCGTCAGTTACGGGCGCGCCCGTCGGTGTCACATAAAGGACCGTGGTCGGGGCGGTGATCTTGCCGAGTTCGGGCATGAGGTTGGTCAGGATGAGCTCGCCATAGGCGCGGGCGGAGACGTCGCGGTCGGACTTCATCGCATCGTCGAGTGCAATGGCGCGCTTGCCCTCGGTCGCGACCATGCCGGTGATCGTGCCTTCGAGCTGCTTGGCATAGGCGTCCTGCGGACTGTTGCGCATCCCGGCCATGATCTGGTCGGCGATGGGCTTGAGCGTCTCCGGCGTTGCCTGTGGGCCACCGAACATCGCGCCGAGGAAAGGCAGCATGTCGACGACCATCAGCTTGCCGACCTGATCGGGGTGACGCGCGGCGAGCATCATCGCCATCGTGCCGCCCATCGAATGGCCGATCACCGCGACCTTGCCGAGCTTGTTCTCGGCGATGTAGCGCGAGATTTCCTCGGCCACCGGGGCGGCGACATTGCCTTCGCTATTGCCGCCCTTGTCGAGCGCGCCAAACCCGCGCACCTGCACCTTGTGGTAGCGATAGCCGGGCAGCGCGGCGGTCATCTCCGCCCAGACGCGGGGGGATGAGGACAGGCCGGGGATCAGGATGACGTCGGCGCCCTTCCCCTCCACCGTCACGGCGATGCGGTCGGACGCGAAGCCCTTGGCCGCCGCCGGCGTGGGGAGCAGGGCTGCCGTCAGCAGCATCGCCAAAGTCGCGAAAAGGCCGCGGCGGTTCATCATCTCAATCCCTCCCATGTCACAGGCGCCATGCGGGCGGCGCCGGATCCCCCAATTCGATCAGCAGCTCTTCGTCCACCGCCGCCTCTTCGTCCAGTTCCTCGGCGCGGAAAATCTCGCGGCTCATCACGAAGCTGCCGTGATAGCCCGAAAAGCGCCAGTCGCCGGTCACTTCGGTGCCATCCTCGCTGATGCGGCCCGAATAGGCGACGCTGTGCGCGAGCGGGCCGGATGGGTCATATTGCTTGGTGAAGACCAGCGTATCGACGCTGCGCGTGCCGGAGACGAAGGCGCGGCGGATTTCGGACAGGCCGGTGTCGTCGGGTTCGGTGATCGTGCCCTCCACCGCCCCGCCAAATTCCTCAAGATGCGCGATAAAGCTGTTTTCGGGCACGTCCCAGCCGGTCGCGAAATAGCGGCCATACCAGACGCCGGTCGCGTCGCGCGGATCGTTCATGTGGTTTCTACCAATGCAATGAGTTCGGTCAGGGTCAGCGGCTCGGCGCAGAGATAGCCCTGATAGGTCTGGCACCCCTCCTTGGCCAGCAGGTCGAGCTGTTCGGGGGTTTCCACCCCCTCGGCGATCACGGTGAGGCCGAGCGAGCGCGCCATGTCGATGACGCCGCGCACGACGATGCGGTCGCGCGCGCTGCCGGTGATGTCCTGGGTCAGCTTGCGGTCGACCTTGAGGTAATCGAGCGGGAGCGCTTTCAGATAGGCGAGGCTGGAATAGCCGGTGCCGAAATCGTCGATCGCGACGCGGCAGCCCGCCGCGCGCAGCTCGCTGAGCAGGCGCGAGGCTTCGCCGAGATCGTCGATCAGCCCGCCTTCGGTGATCTCCACCGTCAGGCGCGAACGCGGGAAGCCGCTGGTGTCGACCCAGTCGAGGAACAGGTCGGCAAACCCCGCGCGCGCGACATCGGCGGCGGTGACGTTGACCGAGAGGCGCAGGTGGCGGAGCGATGCGGGCCAGCGCGCAGCCTGTGCCAGCGCGAGCCGCTGAACGTGTTCGGACAGCGCGAGTTCGAGTTCGGCGCGCGCGGCGGCGGCGAACAGGGTTTCAGCGCCGACCTCGCCATGGTCGGGGTGGCGCCAGCGGGCCAGCGCCTCAACCCCCACGATCGCGCCGGTGGCGACCGCGACCTGGGGTTGCAGGCGCAATTCGATCTCCCCCGCCTCCATCGCGTGGCGCAGATCGACCGCGAGCGCTTCGAGCGGGATGCTGCGATCATCCTCGTCACCGGCAAGGGTCTCACTGGCGCGGCGGAGCAAGGCTGCGACATCGTCGCCGGGACGCGCGGTGGCGGTGGCGATGCGCGCGCCGACCGGGGCGATGACATCGCCGATGACGAAGGGGCGAGTCAGCGCTTCCTCGATCCCCTTGGCAGCGGCGGCGAGCGTGGCGGCATCGGCATCTTCTGCGGCGACGAGAAACTCGGCCCCGCCCATCCGCGCGAGCACGGCACGGCGGCCGAGCGTGGCGCGCGCGGCGTCGGCGATGCGGGTCGAGGCAGCGCGCAGGACCGAATCGCCCGCGTC
>CAZWZP010000255.1:0-2476 GCA_964638925.1 uncultured Stakelama sp.
AGCGCCCGTTGGCAACAGTGGTTATCGGCGGGATCATCTCGTCGACGCTGCTGACGCTGGTCGTGCTGCCCGCGCTCTATCGCCTCGTACATCGTCGCCGGGCGGACGACGAAAATCCTGAAGCATCACCACACACCCAGCGCCTCGCGAAAGGATGACGATGATGAAGTCTGCAACCCGGCGACGGGTCTTTGGCGCGGCATTTGCCGTGCTCCTCTTGTCCGGCTGCACGAGTTTGGAGCCATTGCCGCTGCGACCCATCGCGATGACGGCCCCCGACGACCCCATCTCGATATTCTGGCTGCATGCCTATCAAGCGGGCGACGGCGTGCGCGTCGTCGGGAACATTCGACCGCGCAATGGGGTCTATCGCACTAGTCGGGGCCATCTCGACGTGACCGCAACCCTCGCCGATGCCGGCGAAGCGCGAATGATCGCCACCCGACCCGGCCCGCTTCCCAGACGCGGTAAAGGCACGCGATCGTTCAGTGTCTTCTTCAACAAGCTGGATCACCGGGACGTCGTGCACCTTGCGGTGGAATATCACGAGGGCGCGCTGCACGCCGCCGCAGAAAAAGGATGAACATGTCTGAGACTGTAATTCAGCGATGGACGCCTGATCGACGAACCGCATTCTTGTTCCTGAGCGCCCTGCTGATCCTGCTGCTTGCCGCGGGGGATGCATTCGCGCACGGCGTCGAGGAGGGCGACAAGGGCTATATTCAAGAGAGCAGCGGCGTGCTGTTCATCCCCTTCATGTATCTGGGGGCCAAGCATATGGTCACCGGATACGACCATCTGCTGTTCCTGTTCGGGGTCATCTTCTTCCTCTACCGGATGAAGGACATCGGCATCTACGTCACGCTATTCGCAGTCGGCCATTCCACCACGATGCTGTTCGGCGTGCTGACCGGGATCAGCGCCAACGCCTATCTCATCGACGCGATCATCGGCCTGTCGGTCGTCTATAAAGCGCTCGATAATATGGGGGCGTTCCGGCGATGGCTCGGGGTTCAGCCCAACACCAAGGCGGCGACCCTGATCTTCGGCTTCTTCCACGGATTTGGCCTGGCGACTAAAATCCTTGAATTCGAGATGTCGCCGAACGGTTTGCTGCCCAACCTCATCGCGTTCAACATCGGGGTCGAGATCGGGCAGCTGCTCGCGCTCGGCGCGATCCTGATCGCGATGGGCTTCTGGCGTCGCACCCGCAGCTTTCAGCGCCATGCCTATGTCGCCAACGTCATCCTCATGACCGCCGGCTTCGTGCTGGTCGGCTACCAACTGACCGGCCTCGTCGCCGCCTGACTGGAGAAATCCCATGTATAATTCCCAGATGCCCAGTGCCGACGACCTGCCCACGTCGCGCCAGCTCGTTCGCTCGACCGCGATTGCGGTGGCGGTTGCGGGCGCGTTGCTCGTCACGATCGTGTTGCCGTCCGAATATGCGATCGACCCCACGGGCATCGGGCGCGTGCTCGGCCTGACCGAAATGGGCGAGATCAAGCAGCAGCTTGCGGCAGAAGCTGCCGAGGAGGAAGCACAGGCCGCCGCCCCGACTCCTTCGGCAATTCCGGTGGCAACATCTCCGACGACACAGGCGGCAGCCGCGCGCACCGACGAGATGAAGCTGACGCTCGCGCCCGGCGAGGGGGCCGAGATCAAGGTCACTGCGGACGCCGGGGTCGCCATCGCGTTCGACTGGGCGGTGGCGGGCGGACACGTCAACTATGACACGCATGGCGACAAGATTGGCGCGCCGCGCGGCTTTTACCACGGTTATGGCAAGGGCAAGCAATCGACCGGCGAGCGCGGCACGCTCGTCGCCGCGTTCGACGGGGGGCATGGCTGGTTCTGGCGGAACCGTTCGGGCGCGCCGGTAACGGTCACGCTCAAGACCAGCGGGCGTTATACCGCCATCAATCGGGTGGTGTGACGCGAGCGTCTTTGACGTGTGCAGCGTATGACAATGGGGACATGAAATGCTCGCCGTTCTAGCCAACACCACCTACCGCAACCTATTCCTGGCGCAGGTCATCGCGCTGGTCGGCACGGGTCTGGCGACCGTCGCGCTGGGCCTGCTCGCCTACGATATCGCGGGCAGTAACGGCGGCGCGGTGCTGGGCACGGCGATGGCGATCAAGATGATAGCCTATATCGGCGTCGCGCCGGTCGTCGGTGCCTATGCCGCCCGTCTCCCGCGTCGCGCCTTCTTGATCGCAATGGATGTCATTCGCATCGGCGTCGCGCTGGTTCTGCCATTCGTGGACCAGGTTTGGCAGGTCTATGTGCTGATCTTCATCCTGCAATCGGCCTCCGCCGGGTTCACGCCGACATTTCAGGCGACCATTCCCGACATATTGCCGGACGAGAAGGATTATACCCGGGCGTTGTCGCTCTCGCGGCTCGCCTATGACATGGAGAGCCTGACCAGCCCGATCCTGGCGGCGGCGCTGCTCACGGGCTTCAACTTCCA
>CAZWZP010000255.1:2504-2749 GCA_964638925.1 uncultured Stakelama sp.
CTTTGCGGCATCGGCATTGCTGGTGCTGGCGACCGTGCTGCCCGCGTCGTCGGCGAAGCAACGGCAAGGCGGCATCTGGACCAACACGACACTCGGCACCCGCATCTATCTTGCGACACCGCGGCTGCGCGGCTTGCTCGCCGTGACCCTTGCCGCCGCCGCCGCCAGCGCCATGGTGATCGTCAACCCGCCGGTTCTGATCCGCGCCGGGCTGGGCCTCGGGCAGAGCGAGGTAGCGATGACCC
>CAZWZP010000255.1:2775-2998 GCA_964638925.1 uncultured Stakelama sp.
CGCCGCATTGCTGTTGCCCAGACTGCTCGATCGGGTTGCGGATCGCACGGTGATGCTGGCTTCCGCCGCAGCGATGACCCTAATGCTCGGCGCGCTGGCGCTGGGATGGCAGCTGCACGGGCGATCAGGCTTCTGGTATGCGCTGCTGGGCGGGTGGCTGCTGCTCGGTATGGTCTATGCCGCCAGCATCACACCCGGCGGACGGCTGTTACGGCGTTCAGCG
>CAZWZP010000256.1:0-2958 GCA_964638925.1 uncultured Stakelama sp.
CCGCCAGGGGGAGGTGGCGCCGAAGGCGACGGAGGGGGAGGACGGCTGTGTCCTCAAGCCTCTCGCCCCGACTTCTAGCCGTCGTGCTTCCGCCCCCTCCGTCAGCTACGCTGCCACCTCCCCCTGGCGGGGGAGGATTTGAATGGCGGCGGATCGCTGCCGATCTACGCGACTAATAAGTCTGGATCGGCATGTTGATCCAGGCGTGCTCGCGAAACCATTTGGTGATGATGTATTTGACGCCCTTCACGACCGGCGTTCCCTCATGCAGCGTGCCGAGATTGGGTGATCCGTCCGCCTTCATGTTGTTCCAGGCGAGCAACAGGCCGCGCTTGGGCGCGACGCGGACGCCCGCCTGCGGGAACCAGGTCGCGCCGCCCTCCTCCACATCATTGAGGTAGATCATCGCGGTCCAGGTGCGCTGCCCGCCCGATGCCTTCATCGCGGGCCAATATTCCTGCTGCTCGTTGAACCAGTCATAATGTGCGCGGAATTGCTGGCCGGGGGCGTAGCGCTGGCCCTGCATCGTCTCGCCATTTTCGGGCGGGAGGCCCAGCAACGCTGCCATCCGTTCGTCGATCGGCTGGACGTCGGGCGACCAGCGGTCGAGGTCGCAGCTTTCGCTGGTGCGGAAATTGGGATCCTCGGATTGGGATAACAGCGTCGATGGGCGGCGGTTGGCGTCGATCATCCCGATGAGCCGATCGCATTCGGCATCGTCCAGGAATCCGGGGTGGTAATAGATTTGCGCGGCATCGACCTTGGCGCGGCGGATCGCTGGATTGGCTTCCAGCTTGGCCGTCACCGCCTGTCCGGCGCGGGCGCGGCTGGTCGATCCGGAAGGAGCCTTTGAACGGGAAAAGATGCGCATGACAGCCAATTTGCAGCGGGGCGCGCGAAACGCAAGAGGCCCGACCGCTGCCGGCCGGGCCTCCCTGCGTGACGGCGTAATCCCGCCAATGCCTTACCAGAAGATATCGTGGATCACATCGACGACATATCCGCTGCGGATATCGACCAGCAGCGCGTCATTGTAATAACGCACCCAGCGATACCCGCCATAAGCCGGCGGCAGGCGGTAGTAATAGGGATCGCTGATCCAATAGTTCGGGGCGAACAGCATCGAACCGATGGTCAGGCCGATCGAAAAGCGGCGATAGCCATAGTGGTAGCCGCTCGGTGCATAATAGCGCGGCAGGCGATAGACGTGGCGGTTGCGCGCACGATAGTCGCTCCAGTCATAGCGGCGATCACCCCGCCAGCTGCGGTTCCAGTTGCGATTGTCGTCCCAGCCGCGGCGATATTGCTGCTGGTCGCGCCAGTCGCCATAGCGGCGCTGGTCCTGACGATAATCGCGCCGGTCGTCCCGACGGTCACCGCGATAGTCCTGACGGTCGTCGCGGCGGTCCTGGCGGTATTGCTGGGGGCTGGTCTGGCCCTGGCGATAGTCTTGGCGGCCATCGCGGCGATCACCGCGATAATCCTGGCGGTCGTCGCGCCGCTCTTCACGGGCTTGCGGAACAGCGGCCGGGGCAGGGGCAGGGGCAGGGCGCTGCTGCGGCTGCACCTGCTGCTGCGGTTGTGGACGCTGGGCCTGGGGACGTTCCTGACGCTGCTCCCGCTGCTCGCTGCGGAATTCCTGCCGCTGCTGCTGCCGCGGTTCGCGCGCTTCGGAGCGACGGCCTTCACGTCCCCCCCGGTCCTGGGCGATTGCCGCAGCGGGGGTCAAAATGGTTGCGCCGATCAGCGCAGCCAGGATCATTTTCTTCATGTGTTCCTCCGCTCTCCGACAACACGCCGGCGTTCAGGCTAGGGCGGGTTTACTTCGAGTCGGCTGACACGCTTCTGAATTGGACTGACAGCTAATAGAAAGCATCGGCGCGCCTATTCTTCGCCGGTTTGTACGGGGATCCCGCGGTCGATGGTAATTTCTTCCTCGCCCCGCGCCACCCGCGCGGCACGCCCGATCGCTTCGATCAATCGGGGATAGACGCCGCAACGGCACAAATTGGTAATCGCGCCCATGATCTCCTCGTCCGACGGGTTGCGGTTCTTGCGCAGCAATGCCGCAGCATTCATCACGATGCCGGGGATGCAGTAACCGCACTGGACGACATTCTCGGCGATCAGCGCCTGTTGCACCGGGTGGTTACCCTCGGCGCTCAATCCTTCGATCGTGGTGACGAACGTGCCCTCAATCGCACCGATCGTCACTTGGCACGACCGCACCGCCGCCCCGTCGATATCGACCGTGCACGCCCCGCACTCGCCGGTGCCACAGCCATATTTGGTGCCGGTCAGGTTCGACGCATCGCGCAGCGCCCACAGCAACGGCGTGCGCGCGTCCAGCTTATAGGCAACCGGCTGGTTATTGACGGTGAACTTGGTCATGCAGCCGGTTTAGCATGAAGCAGCGCACTGCGCAGGCACGTGCACACCGTCTCGTCGCGCTGGTTGAGCATCACATGGCGAAAGGTGACGACGCCTTGTCCCGGTCGCGATTTGGACGGGCGCAGCGCCACCACCTCGGTCTCCGCGCGCAGCGTGTCGCCGATAAACACCGGGCTCGGCATCCGCACCTCGTCATAGCCCAGATTGGCGACCAACGTGCGCAGCGTCGTATCCCCCACCGAAATCCCGACCATCAGCGCAAAGGTGAAAGTGCCATTGACCAGGATCCGCCCGAACTCGCTCGCCCCGGCGGCCTCGGCATCGAGATGCAGCGGCTGCGGATTATGGGTGAGAGTGGAGATCAGCAGATTATCCGTCTCGGTCACCGTGCGGCGCAGATCATGGACGATCCGATCGCCCACCTGCCATTCATCGAAATAGCGTCCCGCCATCACCGTCTCCTCTGCCGCCCCACTTAACGCGCGAGGCCGGTTTGTCAGTCCCCCAAAATCATTCCTCCCCTGAGCTTGCTCAGGGGAGGGGGACCGCCCGCGCAGCGGGTGGTGG
>CAZWZP010000257.1:0-2937 GCA_964638925.1 uncultured Stakelama sp.
GATCAGCACGTTCCAGAAGTGGAGCGATTCATCGAACGTCTTGGGTCCGCCATGCACCCATTCGGCGATATAGCCGAGATGCTGGATGCCCGGTTCGGCCAGCTCAAGGCGCATCACGCCCGAAATCGCGCCGCCGATGATCCCCGCGATGATCGCGAAGATCAGGTACAGCGTGCCGATGTCCTTGTGGTTGGTCGACAGGAACCAGCGCGCGAAAAAGCCGGGCTTGTGATCCGCGTCGTGATGGTGGCCGTCATGCGCCTGAAAGGCGTGCGCGTCGCGTGCGCCGTCGGTCATGCTCAATTGTCCGTGTTGCCGGTGGCGGCTTGATTGGAAGTGGCGCCCGCTGCGGTCGCATCGACGGTGGCGTTGCTGGCCGGGACGATACCATTGGCCGGCGTCGCGGTGTCGTCGGCGGCGTCGCTGCCCGGCTGGGCCGGGGCGGCGGCAGACGGCTTGTTCGCGGTGGGCATCGTGCCGCCCTTGGCCGCAATCCACTGCGCGAACACGGCTGGCTCAACCGCTTCGACCACGATCGGCATATAGGCGTGGCGCGCGCCGCACAGCTCGCTGCACTGGCCGAAATAGACGCCGGGCTTCTCGACGGTGAAGCTCGTCTCGTTGAGGCGGCCGGGGATCGCGTCCATCTTGATCCAGAAGGCGGGGACCGCCCAGCTGTGGATCACGTCATTGGCGGTCGCGATCAGACGCACGGGCACGCCGACCGGCACCACAATGCGGTTATCCGTGGCAAGAAGGCGGGGACCATCGGCGTCGGTGCGGAAGCGCTGTCCGGGCTGAACCTCGCTCTTTTCCTTGAGCATGTTCGCGGTGATAGAAATGCCGCCATGGTCGGGATATTCGTAGGACCAATACCATTGGTTGCCGATCGCCTTGATGGTGACGGCGTTCTCGGGCGCGGGCTTGAACTGCTTCGCCAGCAGCGCGATCGACGGCCAGGCGATGAAGGCGAGGATCAGAACCGGGACGGCAGTCCACACGATTTCGATCATCGTGTTGTGGCTGGTCTTCGACGGCACCGGGTTCGCCTTGCGGCGATAGCGGACGATCGTCCACGCCAACAGGATCAGCACGAAGATCGAGATCGCGGTGATGATCGGCAGCAGGATGTGATCGTGGAAGCTCGCCGCACTGGCACCGAGCGCCGTCACCTGCGGCTGGACGCCCAGTTTCTTGTCGACCGGCATACCGATGCCGGGAACCGGCGCGGTCTTGGGCGTGCCGTCGGCGTTGAGGGTGGGGTCGGCAACCTTGGCCGCCGCCGGAGCTGCAGTATCGGCCGCAGCGGTTGCAGCCGCCGGAGTCGCCACCGCCACCGGCGCAGGCACCTCTGGCGCCGTCTGTGCCTGGGCCATGCCCCCGGCGAGCGCCAGGCCCGCAGCCAGCACGATCGCCTTCAATCCATGCATCCGCATCGTCTTTATCAACCCCTGTCCTTCATGCCCCTGTGCGGGGGCGCCGGCTCTGCCGGTCGCGCGGACGCAATTCGCCCGTCGAGGCTGGCCTATAGCACCTCGCGCGTCGGCCTCAAGCGTGTCGAATCCTCTTTTTGCCTGCGGTGTTGCGGCGCCGGAGTACGAACCCTAGATGCTCGAGCAACAAAAGAGCGGGGATGGACGCGTGACCGACGAAGAAGTGCTGGGCGAATTCCGGGCGGCAGAAGCGCTGCTGGAGGGGCATTTCATTCTGTCATCGGGGCTGCGCAGCCCGCGTTACCTGCAATGCGCGCGGGTGTTGATGAACCCCGCGCGCGCCGCCCGGCTGGCACAGGCGGTGGTGGCGAAGATCCCGGCGGAACTGCGCGAGCGGATCACGGCCGTCGTTTCGCCCGCGATGGGCGGGGTGATCGCCGGACAGGAGGTCGCCCGCGCGCTGGGCGTGGACGCGATGTTCGTGGAGCGGCCCACCGGCACATTCGAACTGCGGCGCGGGTTTCGCCTGACGCCGGGACAGCAGGTGCTCATGATGGAAGATGTCGTCACTACCGGCCTGTCATCGCGCGAGGCGATGAAGGCGATTGCGGAGGCGGGAGGCGAAGTGATCGCGGCGGCGTCGCTGATCGACCGCTCGAACGGCACCGCCGATCTGGGCGTCCCCTTCTTCCCGCTGATCCGGCTCGACGTGCCGAGCTATGACGCCGATGCACTCCCGCCCGAACTGGCCGCGATCCCGGCGATCAAGCCGGGCAGCCGGGCGGCAGCGTGATGGGGCACCTTCGCCTTGGCGTGAATATCGACCATGTCGCGACCGTGCGGAATGCGCGCGGGAGCGGCTATCCCGATCCGGTGCGTGCGGCTTTGCTGGCGGCGGAAGCGGGGGCGGACGGGATCACCGCGCATCTGCGCGAAGATCGGCGGCACATCACCGATGACGACATCGCGCGGCTGGCGGCGGAGCTGACCATTCCGCTCAATCTGGAAATGGCGGCGACCGACGAGATGCTGGCGATCGCGCTGCGCCACCGCCCGCACGCCGCGTGCATCGTGCCCGAGCGGCGCGAGGAGCGCACGACCGAGGGCGGACTGGACGCGGCGGGGCTGCATAACCTGCTTGCACCGATGGTGGCCGACCTCAAGGGCGCGAATATCCGCGTGTCTTTGTTCATCGAGCCCGATCCGGCGCAGATCGCGGCGGCGATCCGGCTGGGCGCGCCGGTGGTTGAGCTGCACACCGGTCGCTATTGCGAGCTGGAGGGCGCGGCGCAGACCGCAGAGCTGCGCCGAATCGCCGACGCCGCGGCGCTGGCCGCGAAGAACGGGATCGAGGTCCATGCCGGACATGGTCTGACGTTCGACAATGTCGTGCCGATCGCGGCAATCCCGCAGCTGGCCGAGCTGAATATCGGCCATTTCCTGATCGGTGAGGCGATTTTCGCCGGGCTTGCCCCGGTGGCGCGGCGGATGCGCGACCTGATGG
>CAZWZP010000258.1:0-2916 GCA_964638925.1 uncultured Stakelama sp.
GCGACGATGCCGATGAAGCGACGGAGATGACCGAATACAGCTTCTACGGCCCGACCTGTGACGATCTCGATCACATGGCCGGCCCGTTCGAGCTGCCGTCGGACATCATGGCCGGCGACTATATCGAAGTCGGGATGCTCGGCGCCTATGGCTCAGCCATGCGCACCGCATTCAACGGTTTCGGCTCGGACGCGGTTCACACGGTCACCGACGAACCGATGGCAACGCTCTATTCGGGCATCGCGATCGAACGCCCGACCAACGTCGTCAGCCTCGACCAGTTCAAGCGCCGCGCGCGGCGTTAAGCTGGCTGAACAGACAAGAAAAAGGGCCGCCGTCCGAAAGGATGGCGGCCCATTTCGTCGGGACTATTTCCGGGCTTTGCGCGCCGCGTAACGCGCAT
This sequence comes from uncultured Stakelama sp., assembly GCA_964638925.1. Classification (GTDB taxonomy): domain Bacteria; phylum Pseudomonadota; class Alphaproteobacteria; order Sphingomonadales; family Sphingomonadaceae; genus Sphingomonas. The sequence goes on from CAZWZP010000258.1 coordinate 404, forward strand.
CCCGCGCCGCCTTCATCTCCGCCGCACTGGGCGGCGTCAACCGCGCCTCCTTGAGCGCAGCGGCCTCCTCCGCTTCGGCGCGCTCCACAGCCTTCCGCTCGGCCTCAGCCTGCTTCTTCGCCAGCTTCTCGGCCTTTGCAGCAGCCAGCGCCTCCGCTTTGACAGCGCGCTCTGCTGCCAGTGCCTGATCGCGCGCCTCCTGAGCCTTGCGGCGTGCTTCCTGTTCAGCGGGATCTACCGCAGGTTTGGCGCGCAGCCGGTCAAGTGCCTTCTGCTTCGCCTTGGCGGCAGCGGCAGTGCGATCCTGAAATGACGGTTCTTTGTACGACATGGTTCGTTCCAATAAACTAAAGCGCACCGATACGCACGCGACCGTGTCGCGTGCCGGATGCGCAAAAAATACGTTCGCCGCGGACACGTGCCTGCCGCATTCCGCGATCAATCGATCAGCGGGCGGGACGTTCCCCGCCGCGCCGGACCGTTCAGATCCGGCCGTCGAGGATCGCCTCAATCGCGTCGGTCACCACGGCGATATCGGCCATCCCATCAACCCGCTGGACCAGTCCGCGCGCCTCATAGATCGGCAGAATCGGCGCGGTCTTGGCGCGATATTCGGCCATGCGCGTGCGCACCGTGGCTTCATTGTCGTCGGGGCGGCGCTTGAACTCGGTCCCGCCGCACACGTCGCACACGCCCTCAACCTTAGGCTGGTTGAAGCTGTCGTGATAATTGGCACCGCAATTGCCACAGCTGAACCGCCCGGTGATCCGCGTGACCAGCGCGTCTTCGTCCACCACCAGCTCGATCACATGGTCGAGCTTGCGGCCACGCTCGGCGAGGATCTCGTCGAGGGATTCTGCCTGAGCGGCGGTGCGGGGATATCCGTCGAAGATCGCGCCCTTGTCCGCGCCCAGCTCGTCGAGCCGCTCGCCGATGATGCCGCTGACGATCGCATCGGACACAAGCTCGCCCGCCTCCATCACCGCCTTTGCCTGTAGCCCCACCGGCGTCCCGGCCTTGACCGCCGCGCGCAGCATGTCGCCGGTCGAGAGCTGGACCATGCCGCGCTCGCTTTCGAGCCGCGACGCCTGGGTCCCCTTGCCTGCGCCCGGAGGCCCCAACAGGATGATATTCAACTAGCTTCCCCTTCCCTGCCGCTGCGCCTTGTCAGCGCAGACGGCCGCCCTTCAGCTTCGCCTTCTTGATCAGGTCACCATACTGGTGCGCCAGCAAGTGCGACTGGATCTGCGTGACCGTGTCCATCGTCACGTTCACGACGATGAGTAGGCTGGTCCCGCCCAGATAGAAGGGGATTGCGAGCGCCGACACAAGATATTCCGGCACAAGGCAGATGAAGGTCAGGTATGCCGCGCCGATCACGGTAATGCGCGTCAGCACATAGTCGAAATAGGCTTCAGTGTTCTTGCCCGGACGAATGCCCGGGATGAACCCGCCATGCTTCTTGAGATTCTCGGCCGTCTCCTCGGGATTGAACACCACTGCGGTGTAGAAGAACGAGAAGAAGATGATGCCCGCACCGTAGAGCAGCATGTACACCAGGCTGCCATGCTGCAGATACTGGTTGAGCGTGATGATAAGATCACCGCCCCAGCTTTCGCCGCTTTGCGACTGGCCGGCAAACTGGCTGACCGTCAGCGGCATCAGCAACAGCGAGCTGGCAAAGATCGGGGGGATCACGCCGGCAGTGTTGATCTTGAGCGGCAGATGGCTGCGCTCCGACTGCACACCGCGCTGCGTCTGCCGCTTGGGATACTGGATCAGGATGCGGCGCTGTGCGCGTTCCATGAAGCAGATGAACAGGATCAGGCCCGCGACTGCCGCGAGGATTGCGACAAGGGTTATCGGGTTCATCGAGCCAGAACGGCCACCTTCGAACAGCTGCACCAGCGTAGTAGGCAGATGCGCGACGATGCCGGCCATAATGATAAGGCTGATGCCGTTGCCAACACCACGGCTGGTAATCTGCTCACCCAGCCACATGAGGAACATGGTGCCACCGATCAGTGAGATGACCGCAGCGATCCGGAACAGCATCCCCGGCTCAACCACCGGCGCAAGCCCCTGGGTCGCGCCCAGCGTCTCAAGGCCGACGGCGATGAAATAACCCTGGATCGCGGTCAGCCCCACGGTACCATATCGGGTATATTGGTTGAGCCGCTTACGCCCACTTTCGCCATCCTTTTTGATCGCGGCGAGCGTCGGCGAGAGCGAGGTCGCGAGCTGCACCACGATCGAGGCGGTAATGTACGGCATCACGCCGAGCGCGATCACCGACATGCGCTCAAGCGCGCCGCCCGAGAAGGTGTTGAAGAAGTCGAGCACGCCGCCCTGGGTACGCTCGGCCAGCAGCCCGAGCTGCGTCGGATCGACGCCGGGAAGCGGCACAAAGCTGAGCATCCGGAAGATGATCAACGCACCCAGTGTGAACCACAGGCGCTTCTTGAGTTCGGTGGCCTGGCCGAACTTGGACAGGTTGAGGCCGGATGCGAGTT
>CAZWZP010000259.1:0-2915 GCA_964638925.1 uncultured Stakelama sp.
GCGGGGAACCGCGCCGCCGCAACGATCGCGGGGAAGGCGGCGGAAATGTCCTCGCCCGCGCGCGACCACAGCCGCGCCCCGCCCGGCCCGCCCGTGATCTGCACGCGGATGCCGTCCCATTTCCACTCCGCCGCATAGTCGGCGAGGTCGACCTGCGTCTCCTCCAGCGGGTGGGCGAGCATGAACGGCCGGAACACCGGCACATCGGTCGTGCTCGGCTGCGGCCCGCGCCCTTCGCCCCAGTCGAACAGCGACGCATAGGGCGGGGTGAGGCCGTGCCACACCTCCTCCACCGCATCGACATCGACCCCGAACGCCTCGGCGAACGCGGTCTTGGCCAGCCGCGCCGACACGCCGACGCGCAGGCCCCCGGTGGCGAGCTTGAGCAGCGCATAGCGTTCGTCCGCCGCCAGCCGATCGAGCATCGCACCGAGCGCGGCGGGCGCATCCGACCGCGACAGGCTGGCGAGCCGATCAACCACCGCGCCCAATGTCAGCGGCTCCGCCTCAAGCGGCGGCACCGTCGGCTCCGGCCAGATCAGCGCCACCGTCTCAGCCGTATCGCCCACGAAATCGCGGCTCAGCTGGAACAGCACCGGATCGACGCGCTCGCCCACCAGGGCGCGGATCACGGCGGGCTTCACTGCGGGCAGGTCCAGCGTGCCGGTCAGCGCCGCCAGCCCCCAGCCGCGATCCGGATCGGGCGTTTCGCGCAACCACGCCCCGATCAGCCGCAGCTTCGCATGGCGCGATCGCGTGTAGATCAGCCGGTCGAGCAGGTCGGCAAAGGCGTGCATGGGCGCTCAACATGGCGCGATGCGACCGGTTCCACCAGAGCTGCGCCAATCCCCCTCGCACAGCCCCGGACTTCACGCTAGCGTCAAGCCACCGGAAAGGTCGGCGCGCGATTCGCGCGTGCCGTGGGAGGGATATACCCGATGAAGATCATGTTGCTTGCCATCGCGCTGTCGGCCCTGCCGCTCGCCCCCGCCTCGCTCGCGCAGGACGCGCCCGCGACTGCGGTGACCGCCGCCAAATTCAACCTCGACACACCGATCCAGGACATCGTCGCAAACGAGCAGGCCAAGGCCGCACTCGAAGCAGCCGTTCCCGGCGTCTCGACGCATGAGAGCTATGAGATGTTCAAGGGCATGAGCCTCAACCAGCTCAAGGCCTATGCCGCCGACCGGCTTACCCCCGAAGTGCTCGCCAAGGTCGAGAAGGATCTCGCCGCAGTGAAGTGACCTTGTGATCCTCCCCCAAAAGGGGGAGGATTTTCCCGACCCTCAATCCTCCCGCGTGATATTGAGCGACCGCGTCACGCGATAGTCGAGTACGCCGACGACGAAATAGACCGTTGCCTGCATGATTCGCGTCCAGAAGCCGGTGCGCTCGCGGTGCAGCGCCCGCGTCACCTCCAGCGACCGCGCGACCTCCGCATCGACATAGGCGCGGACGTGGCGCGCGAATGCCGCATCCTCGATCCGCAGCATCACCTCAAGATTGAGGAACAGGCTGCGCATGTCGAAATTGGCTGATCCGATCTGCACCTTGTCGTCGATCACGAACAGCTTCGTGTGCAGCTTGGTCGGCAGATATTCGAATACCCGCACCCCGCGCCTGAGCAGCCCACGATAGGTAAAGCGCGCGGCGTGCAGCGTCAGGTGATTGTCGGTGATCGACGGCACCACCACGCGCACCTCACCCCCACGCCGCGCCGCACGGCCGAGGCGCAGCAGCATCGCCGGGCTGGGAAAGAAATAGGCGGCAAGAATGTCGATCGTGCGCGCGCCCTTGAGATCGCGCCGCACCGCGCGCGCCCAGGGCGACAACCGCCGCGTCGGGCCGCCGAGCAGCCAGCGCAGCTGCCCCTCCGGCTCGCTCCATTGCTTGAGCGCGCGGCGCAGCACCCGCAGCGGTGCGCGCGGCCGCACGGTCCAGCGCCACAGCGCATCGAAATAGCCGGTCAGCCGCGCCGCCGCCGGCCCCTCGACCAGCAAACCGAGGTCGCGCCACCCGGCGCTGCCCGGCGCACCGAAATAATCGTCCTGGATATTGAAGCCGCCGATGATGATCCGCGCATGATCGGTCTCGCCATCGGCGAGTGCGAGCTTCTGATGGTTACGCAACAGATAGCGCCGTCCCAGCCGCGGCACGAAGAAGCACACCCGTCCGCCCGCCTCACGTAGCGGGGCAAAGAAGTCGCCATCATAGGCCGGATCGCTGCCGAGGCCATCAACGATCAGCGTCACCTCCACCCCACGCGCGACCGCCGCGATCAGCGCGTCGCGCACCCGCGCCCCGACTGCATCGTCGGTATAGATGTAGTAGAGCAGCCGCAGTGAGCTGCGCGCCTGGTCAATCAGGCCGATCAGCGCGTCGATCCGACGGGGGCCGGTATCCAGCAACTGCAGGCGGCTGCCCTCAATCGTGAAAACCGGCTGAGGCGGTGGTTCGGGCGGCAGACCGGGCGCGACGGCGTGCGGTGGATCGGTGGCCAGCTCCATCACATGGCGATTTGCACGCTTTCGGCGTGCCGCGCCAGCCCCGTGCCGTGCGCATCTGGCGATTTCCTTGACTCGCCGCCACGCACGACCTAGATGCCCCGCTCTCCTGTATCTCTGCCCAAAGGAAGCGTTCCATGGCGCGCGTCACTGTCGAGGATTGCGTCGACAAGGTTTCGAACCGTTTCGATCTCGTGCTGCTGGCGGCTCAGCGCGCGCGTCAGATTTCCGGCGGCGCGGAGCTGACCATTGATCGCGACCGCGACAAGAACCCGGTCGTCGCGCTGCGCGAGATCGCGGAAGAGACCGTGCGCCCCGACCATCTCGAGGAAGCGTTGGTCGGCAGCCTGCAGCGCGTGCAGATCGACGATGAGGAAGCACCCGATGACGTCGGCAGCCTCGCCGCATCGG
>CAZWZP010000260.1:0-2910 GCA_964638925.1 uncultured Stakelama sp.
CGTATCCAGGAACACCAGCTCCGCATAGTACACTCGTGCCCTTCACCCCCTGCGCGACGCACAACTCCAACAGCGGGCCACGAATGGCCGCCGGATCGTCGAACCGGGTAAACTGGTACAGCGCCGCGACGCGGACTTGGCTCATCAGGCGACCTTGAACGCTGCCCCGAACAGCAGCACGTCGGCATCGGGCGGCGACACCTGCAGCTCGCCCCCGCCCTGCGTCACCAGCTGGTGCACCAGATAGGCCGCCGCCGCGCGCGGGGTCACCGGAGAGTCGCCGGTGTCACCGCTCAGCGCGCCGCGCAGCTCACCGTCCAGCACGATGCGCGGCCCCTCGGCCCGCACCACGATCTCGACCATGTCGTCGCGCGCCTCGGCGCCGATATCCAGCTGTCCGCCGCGCACCAGCGCATCGCCGCCGATCAGCGCGAGGTTGAGCAGCACCTTGATAACCTGCTTGGGCAGCACCGGATCCTCGACCATCCAGCCAATCGACACGCGGTGATTGTCGCCGAACAGCCCGTCGATCGCCGCCTGCGCCTCACGCGTGTCGACGGTGTCGCCAAAGCCGCCCGCCGCACCGAACGCCAGGCGGAAAAACTTCAGCTTGTTCGCACTCGCCTTCGCGCTCTCCGCCAGCAATTCCAGGCAGCGCGCGCGCATTTCCGGGTCATGCTCGTCGGCGAGCAGCTCCAGCCCATTGTTCAGCGCACCCACCGGGCTCAGCAGATCGTGGCACAGGCGCGAGCAGAGCAGGCTGGCAAAGTCGGTCGGCGAAATGTTCATGGCTCCCCTTTGGCCCAGCCGCGCCGTCGCTGCAAGCGCACCCTCTTCGCAAGCGGACCATTCGCCGCTAGCGTCCGCCGCAAATCCTTTGGGAGATTCCGGATGCGGCCTTGGCTGACAGCGTTGACGGCACTTGCACTCACCACGACGGCGGCCACCCCCGCGCTCGCCCAGACCCGCGCTGCGCCGGCTGATGCGGTCAAGCTCGACACCAAACGGATCGACGCGATGCTGGCGAAGATGATCGCCGATGGCCGCTCGGTCGGCGGGTCGGTGCTGGTGTGGAAGGACGGGCGCGAGGTGCATTTCGCCGCGCGCGGCGCTGCCGATCGTGAGGCCAACCGCCCCTTTGCGCGGGACACGCTCGTCCAGATCTGGTCGATGACCAAGCCGGTGACCGGCGTCGCGCTCATGCAGCTGTGGGAGCAGGGCAAGTTCCGCCTCGACGACCCGCTTGCGCGCTACCTCCCCGATTTCGCGAACATGCAGGTTCAGGACGGCACCGGCCCCGACGGCAAGCCGCTGTGGCGCGCGGCGAGCCGCCCGATCACGATCCGCGACGTGCTGCGCCACACCGCCGGCTTCGCCTATGGCGACGGGCCAACCGCGGCGCACAAGGCGTTCGCCGCCGCCGATCCGCTCAACTCCAACAACACGCTGGCCGAATTCGGCCACCGCCTCGCCAAGGTGCCCTTGCTCTCCGAACCCGGCACCGAATGGCATTACAGCGTGTCGGTCGACGTCCAGGCGCTGCTGGTCGAGCGGCTGAGCGGCATGAAGTTCACCGACTATGTCCAGAAGCACATCTTCGATCCGCTCAAGATGCGCGAGGCCGGCTGGCACCAGCCGATGGACCGCCTCCCCCGCTTCGCCGCGACCTATGTGAAGGGGCCGACCGGCATGACCCGCCAGCCTGAAGCGGCGATGCGCGAGCGCAACTTCCCCGGCGTGCCGCTGACGATGGGCGGCGCCGGCATCGTCGCGCCGATCGACGATTATATGCGCTTTGCCCGGATGCTGCTCAACGGCGGGGAACTGGACGGCGCACGCCTGCTCAAGCCCGCGACGATCCGCCTGATGGCGACCGACATGCTCGACCCCGCGATCACCGAACGCGAATGGCTGCCGGGCAAGATCGACGGCGGCTTCGGCGTCAACTTCGCCGTCCGCACCGCCCGCCCCGCCACGCCCGACCGCAATCGCGGCGCAGTCGGCGAATTCTTCTGGGACGGCGCGGCGAGCACGTTGTTCTGGGTCGATCCGGCCAATAACATGGCGGTGGTATTCTTCGTCCAAACCTTCCCGTTCGACGGCACGCTTCACACGGATATCCGCAAGGCGGTATATGGCGCGGACTATCTGGGGCCAAAGGGGGATTGACCCACATCCGTTTGTGCTGAGCTTGTCGAAGCACCGACCCCAACAGGGGTGGTATTTCGCCCTTCGATAGGCGCAGCGCAAACGGAGGTTGGGCTAACGGTCACGCCCGTCAAAACCCCTCCCGACAAGGGAATGTAATAAGCCTCCCCGTCACCTCGGCCTTGAGCCGGGGCCGGGCTTCTCCGCGCGGTCACATGACCTCCACCCGCTCGAACCGCCCATGCAGCCCGCTCGTCCCAGCGCGCCATGCCGTCACAGCATCGCCCGCAACGATCACCCAGATTTTCCCATCCGCCGCCGCCATCGCCGCGTCCGTGGCCGATGGCGTCGCATCGCCGGACGGGTGCGAGTGCCAATAGCCGATGACCTTCTCCCCGCCCCCACGCTCGGCCCGCAACGCCCCGATCAGCGCCGCCGGATCGATCTCGAACCGCCGCGTCGGATCGTCCGAAACATTGGCCGCCACACTCGCCCGATCGACCCCATCGGCCCCGAACAACAACCCGCACGCCTCCAGCGGCGCGGCGTCCGCCGCCGCCTGCTGGATTAGTGCGATAACACAGCTTGAAATCTGCAATCCCATGCCCATTTCCCTAGCGCAATGAACCGGGGGGTAGCCACACTCGAAGCGCGGATCGCGGATGCAGCGGATGGCTGGCGGCTCGACCGGGCTTTGGCGGATGCGCTCCCCACGCTGTCGCGCGAACGGGCCGCCGAGAAGATGGCGGCCTGGGAACACGC
>CAZWZP010000261.1:0-2853 GCA_964638925.1 uncultured Stakelama sp.
GCAGGGCGCGTTGCTGGCGCGGGCGGAGGAACATGCCGACAGCGTGATGCCGGGCTTCACCCATTTGCAGAGCGCGCAGCCGGTGACGCTGGGGCATCATCTGATGGCCTATTTCGAGATGATCGGGCGCGATGTGTCGCGGTTCAGCGATAATCGGGCGCGCGGCAATCGCTGCCCGCTGGGGTCGGCGGCGCTGGCGGGGACGGGCTTTCCGCTCGATCGCGAGATGACCGCGGCGGCGCTGGGCTTTGACGGGCCGACGCGCAATTCGCTCGATGCTGTCAGCGATCGCGACTTCGCGCTCGATTATCTGATGGCGGCGGCGCAATGTTCGCTGCACCTGTCGCGGCTCGCGGAAGAGTTCGTGATCTGGGCGAGCCAGCCGTTCGGTTTCGTCAAGCTCTCCGACCAATGGTCGACCGGCAGCTCGATCATGCCGCAGAAGCGCAATCCCGATGCAGCCGAGCTGGTGCGTGGGCATAGCGGACGGATCGTCGGGTGCCTGACCGCGCTAATGACCGTGATGAAGGGCCTGCCGCTCGCCTATTCAAAGGACATGCAGGACGACAAGCCGCCGGTGTTCGAGGCGCACGACCTGCTCGCGCTGTCGATCGCGGCGATGACCGGGATGGTCGAGAGCGCGGAATTCGGCACTGACCGGATGCGCGGCCTTGCCGAAAGCGGCTTTGCCACCGCCACCGACTTGGCCGACTGGCTGGTGCGTGAGGGCGGCATTCCGTTCCGTGAGGCGCACCACATCACCGGCCGTGCGGTCGCGGCGGCGGAGGCGAAGGGCGTGCGGCTCGACCAGCTGGAGCTGGCGGAACTGCAGGCGATTGACGACCGTATCGACGCGCGCGTGTTTGACGTATTGACGGTCGATGCTTCGGTGGCGAGCCGGACGAGTTTTGGCGGCACGGCCCCGACGCGGGTGCGTGCGGCGATTGCAGCCGCCCGCGCTGTAAGAGGAGAATGATGATGCGAACCCTGGTGGTGTTCACGGCGCTTCTGCTGGCCGGATGCGGCAATCGGGGCGACCTGAAACCGGCCGCCGGGGAGTCGCTGCCCCCCAAACCCTATGGGGCGGTGGCCACGCCGGCACCGGCAGACCTGACGAAGGCGCCGCCCCAGACGCGACCGACGCGCAGCGACGAAGTGCTGCGCAGCTCAGAAGAACGGCGCAGCGACGAGTTCGACCTGCCGCCGCAGTGATTCCGCCCGGCATCGCGTTCGGGAGACAGAAAGGAAATTTGGTTCACGCGGAGGCGCGGAGGCGCGAAGAGGATGCTTGTCGCACCTGCTATGGTGTCCCTTGATCTTTCGGCTTGCTGCAATCGCGTGGACATGTGCGCGCCGCGCCAAGGACTGAACTCTTGGCGCCTCCGCGCCTTCGCGTGAACAATTTCTTTTTCTTCTTTCGAGCCGAAAGCCGTTACGCACAACCGACATTCACAGAAGACAAGCCAATGGACCATTTCAATCGCAAGAACGGCGTGCTGCACGCCGAGGACGTCGCCATTCCCGCCATCGCGGCGGAGGTCGGCACGCCCTTTTACGTCTATTCGACCGCGACGCTGGAGCGCCATGCGCAGGTGCTGAAGGCCGCGCTCGCCGATCTGCCGCGCGTGCATATCGCGTTCGCGATCAAGGCCAATCCGAACCTCGCCGTGCTCGGCGTGCTGGCGAAGCAGGGCTATGGCGCGGACGTGGTGTCGGGCGGGGAGCTCAAGCGCGCGCTGGCAGCGGGGATGAAGCCCGAGGACATCGTGTTTTCGGGCGTCGGCAAGACGCGCGGCGAGCTGCAGCTGGGGCTGGACGAGGGGATCGGCCAGTTCAATCTGGAGCTGGAGGAGGAGGGCGAGGTGCTCGCCGACCTCGCGCACGCACAGGGCAAGACCGCACCGGCGGTGCTGCGCGTGAACCCCGATGTCGATGCGGGCACGCATGCGAAGATTTCGACTGGCAAGGCGGAGAACAAGTTCGGCGTCGCGATCGACCGCGCGCCCGCGATCTTTGACCGGCTGGCCAAGCGGCCGGGCATGAACCTGCGCGGCGTGGCGATCCATATCGGCAGCCAGCTCAAGACGCTCGCCCCGCTGGAGGCCGCCTACAAGCGTGTCGGCGAGCTGGTCGCGCAGCTGCGCGCTGCAGGACACGAGATTACCCATGTCGATCTGGGCGGCGGGCTTGGCGTCCCCTATGAGCCGGACGACAAGGTTTCGACCGCCGAGGAATTCGGCGCGATGGTCAAGCGCGTCACCGCCGGATGGGACGTGACGCTGATGTTCGAGCCGGGCCGCTTCATCTGCGGGAATGCCGGGCTGCTGGTCACGCAAGTGATCTGGGTCAAGCCGGCGAGCATCAACCCCTATGTCATCGTCGATGCGGCGATGAACGACCTCGCCCGCCCGGCGCTCTACGACGCCTATCATGCGTTCGAGGCGGTCGAGCCCAATGGCGAGAAGTTCGTGGCGAATATCGCAGGACCCGTGTGCGAGACCGGCGATACCTTTGCGATGGGGCGCGAGATCGATCTGGTGAAGTCGGGCGATCTGGGCGTGTTCCGCACGGCGGGTGCCTATGGCGCGACGATGGCATCGACCTATAACAGCCGGGCGCTGGTGCCCGAGGTGCTGGTGTCGGGCGACAAGTTCGCGGTGGTCGCCGACCGCATTCAGCCCGAAACGATCATGGGGGCCGAGCGCGTCCCCGAGTGGGTGCGGTGAAACGCTCCGGCCTGCCCGTCTTTGTGCGGCTCGACGGGCGGCCGGCGATATTGGTGGGCGACGGCGCAATGGCGGAGGCCAAGCGCCGCTTGCTCGAACGCGCGGGGGCGGTGAGCGTCGGTGAGGA
>CAZWZP010000262.1:0-2820 GCA_964638925.1 uncultured Stakelama sp.
TCCCCCTGGCGGGGGAGGATTAATGGGTCAGGCTAGCAACGACTCCACCCATTCGGGCACCAGCGTTCCGGCCGGGCCGAGGCGGCTCTGCGCGAACCACGCGCTGCCCTCCGACCGCTCAAGGTTGAGTTCGAGCGTGTCGGCACCGTGATACTTCGCCGTGCGGACGAAGCCGGCGGCGGGATAGACTGCGCCCGAGGTGCCGATCGACACGAACAGGTCGGCGCGCGAGAGCGCGGCGTCGATCGCCTCCATATGGTACGGCATCTCCCCGAAGAACACGATGTCGGGGCGCAGCGCGGGCGCGTCGCACGACGGGCAGGGCGTGTCGGGCGGGAGCGGGTCGGCCCATTCGCTCTGGATGCCGCACAGCGCGCAGAGGGCGGACTTCAGCTCGCCATGCATGTGGAGCATCCGCTTCGACCCGGCGCGTTCGTGCAGATCGTCGACATTCTGGGTGATCAGCAGCAGCTCGCCGGGCCATTGCGCGTCGAGCCGTGCGAGCGCGTGGTGCGCGGCATTGGGCTCGACCTTGATGAGGTTGGCACGGCGTTCGTCGTAGAAACGGTGGACCAGTTCGGGATCGTGCGCGAGCGCCTGCGGCGTGCAGACATCCTCAACGCGATGCCCCTCCCACAGGCCGCCGGGGCCGCGAAAAGTGGCGACACCGGATTCAGCGGAGACGCCTGCGCCGGTTAGGATGACGATGGTGCAGGGGTGGGGCATCTCTACCCGTCGGCCCTATCGTTGTCAGGCAAGTAGGACCTGGCAGATTTCCCAGACGTAATCGAGGTTGTGATTGCCTCCATCAACGCCGGAACGCGGTCCAACGCCTTCGCTTTCTTCGCCAACTTGGTTATTGTGTCGGCAAGATCGACTGGGTCGGTAAGATCATTGATCCATTTGTCCGCGAACTCGATTGAAGAGCGGTGTTGTTCCTTCTGCCGCTTCCAAAGGTCCGAAGCCCAAAGGTCATCAGGATCTTTAGCAAGCTCCCTAAGCTGGGCGGGCATCGGGCCACTCAACGCCTCTTCGGCCTCGCGTTTCATATCCCGATAGAGGTTCACACGCGCCAATCGGTGCGCGATGCCGAAATCAATCGCCCGTTCGGCTTGATCGTCTCGCTGGAGGTGGAGGCGCATGGCATCAAGGACATCCACGTCCACCCATGCGGAGGTGCTTTCGTTGAGCAACCGAACATAGATGGCCCACGCCTCTGCCGTGCGCCCGTCCTTCTGGAGATACTTGGCTCGGCGAATCTCATCATGCGTTTGAGGTTCACCTTCAAGTTTCAGCGCGTCATCCAGCGCGGCCACCGCGCCGCCAGTGTCGCCTGCACGGGAGAGAGCGGTTGCCTGTCGCTTCCTTTCCCACGACGCCTCCTGCTCCGGTGTGGGCGGCACAACCTCGACGCTGATTGTGATGCTGTCGGCTCCGGCAACTTCCTGCTCGGTCACAAGCGGCGACGCGGGCCGTTGCTTGCCTAAAAGGCCATCGATCAATCCTCGGAGGATACCCATGCTCAACCTATTCGACTCTGCCCATACGTGCGAACCTAGCCCGATTCGTTATCTCCGCGAAAGCGGGACCCATCTCCCGAGCGAGGAGCCAGCTTCACCGGCGCGGTTTGTGGATGGTCCGGGAGATGGGTCCCCGCTTTCGCGGGGATGACGACTGGAAGTTCATCCCGAGGCTTTAGTCGTCCTCGTCCTCATAGCCCGAAAGTTCGAGCGCCCTCGCCTTGATCTGGTGCTGGCGGCACCAGTGGACGAGGGCGTCTTCGCGGCCGTGGGTGACCCAGACTTCCTTGGGCGCGATTTCGCGCAGGGTCGTGGTGAGTTCGTCCCAGTCGGCATGGTCGGAGAGGATTAGCGGGAGTTCGACATTGCGCTGGCGGGCGCGCTGGCGGACGGTCATCCAGCCGCTGGCCATCGCGGTGACGGGGTCGGGCAGGCGGCGGGACCAGCGGTCGTTGAGCGCGCCCGGCGGGGCGAGGATGATGCGGCCCTGCAGCTCCTTTTTTGCGACGCCGGTGGCGGGGCGCAACTCGCCGAGCGCGACGCCATGGTCGATATAGAGGTCGCAAAGGCGTTGCAGCGCGCCATGGATGTAGATCGGGTCGTCGAACCCCATCCCGCGTAGTTCCGCAATCACCCGCTGCGCCTTGCCCAGCGCATAGGCGCCGACCAGCACGCAGCGTTCGGGCTCGGCGCGCAAAGCGGCGAGGAGCTTGTCGATCTCGTCGGTGGTTTCGGGGTGGCGGAAGGTCGCTTCGGTCACGAACACGTCGCATTTGACCGGGCGAAAGGGTGCGCAGGTCGGGTCTGGGCGGCGCTTGTAATCGCCCGAGACGACGATCCGCTCGCCGGAAAAGTCGAGCACGATCTGGGCACTGCCGAGCACATGGCCGGCGGGGACGAAGCCGATCTCGACGTCCCCGGCCTTAACCGTTTCGCCATAGGCGACCGGATGCGCGGGCTGCGGGCCGTAGCGCGCGTCCATGATCGCGAGGGTTTCGGGGGTCGCCCAGACCGCGCCATGCCCGCCGCGCGCATGATCGGCATGGCCGTGGGTAACAAAGGCGCGCGGCTTGGGCTGGGAGGGGTCGATCCAGAGATCGGCGGCGGGGACGTAAATCCCCTCCGGATGCGGTTCGAGCCAGTCGCCGAGTTTTGCCATCATGCCTATATGGGCGGGATGCGGCATTGTTCCCACTTCTGTTTCGCCCCTCCCCTTCAGGGGAGGGGTTGGGGTGGGGCCTATCCTCTGGGCGCGTCGGTCTCGGTGAGACTGAGACGCCCCACCCCCAACCCCTCCCCT
>CAZWZP010000263.1:0-2820 GCA_964638925.1 uncultured Stakelama sp.
CGCAGCGGGTGGTGGAGGGGCGGCTGCGAAGACAGCCGTAAACAGCTCGGCAAAACTCCGCCCTCTTCGGGGCGGCCCTTCCGTCATTGCTTCGCAATGCCACCTCCCCTGCGGCGCAGGGGAGGATGCGCTACCCGAACACCTCCCGCATGGCCTCGCTCACCGCCCGCGCAGCGGGTCGTGAAGGGGCGGCCGCGCAGTCGGCCGTAATAGGGTAAAGGTTCATAAAAAAACGGACTGTCGGAACACGACCCCGTTGCAGACATAAACTGACGAGCGCACCAATGAGAGATGACCGAAGAAGAATCACACCTGCACCGCATGTCATCGGCTGAGGGAAGCGCAGCCGCAGAGGGCTTGGCCATCTTGCTTGAGCATCTGCTAAAAAAGGGCAGCGTTGATGAAGCGCTTGTTAGCGAAATTCGCGACATGATGCTTCTCGGCCTTGACCCTTCTGTCGCACCAGCAGATGACCGTGGCCTCCAACTTGCCTACGTAAACACGCTCGTTCGCTATCGTTTTCTTTCTACTGAGCCTCGCGAGCTTTTTGAGCCGGAACGGGAAGGTGGCATCGCGCTCAAGGCGCTGATCAACGAGCGCAACATCGGCTGCACCCGGAGTTAGCTATCGACGTCCGCTTCCCCACCCCAATAGCAGAGATCCGCTCCCACCCTAAAAGCCGCAATCACACCCTCTCAACCCCGCTCCCCCCAAACACCCCCCGCACCGCGTCCACAACCGCCGCCATCCCCTCGCGCGCATCCTCCCCGCGCACCAGCACCAATGTCCGCGCAAGATCGAACCCGATCAGCGCCGGATTGGCCACCCCCGGGTGCCGGTGCGACGCCGGCACCACCGTTGCGCCGAGCCCCGCCGCGACCATCGCCAGCGCGCGGTCGTCGTTCGGCGTGCGCAGCGCGAAGCGCGGACGGATGCCGCGCCGGGTGAAGTAGCGGCTCGTCTCCGGCAGCGCCTCGCAGCTGCGCCGCACGATCATCGTCTCGCCCGCCAGCGCCTCGCCCGGCAGCGCCGCTTCCCCGGCCAGCCGGTGCCCGACCGGCAGCGCGAGCAGATAGGGTTCGCTGCGCAACGCCTCGCCATCGCCCGCTGCATCGCCCTGCACGGCGGTCAGCGCCAGATCGACCCGCCCGCGCGCAATATGCTGCGCCAGCACCGTCGCATTCCCCTCGACCAGCTCGACCGCCAGCCCCGGCACATCGGCGGCAATCCGCGCGACCAACGCCGCCAGCTCCCCACTCGCAATCGTCGTCAGCACCCCCAGCCGCAGCGTCGCGGGCTGCGCGATCCCCCCGACCGCCGCCGCCGCCAGATTGAACTCGCGCTCGATCCGCCGCGCATGGACCGCGAATTGCGACCCCGCCTCGGTCAGCTCGACCCGCTGGCTCGACCGGCGCAACAGCTTCGCGCCGACCTCGCGCTCCAGCTTGGCGATCCCCGCCGACAGCGTGGGTTGTGACACCGCCATCTGCGCGGCGGCAGCGGTGAACGTCCCACTATCAATGACGGCGAGGAAATAGCGCAGCAAATAGCGTTCGATCATAGACACCGTCTATGCTGTCCCGCGCCGCCTTTCAATTTCCCGCGAGCCGCGCGGCACGCTAGGATGCCCCAAAATACGACTAGGAGAGCGCCATGAGCCTGCCCCAGATGGATTTCGCACTCGGCGAAACCGCGGACATGATCCGCGAAACCACCGAACGCTTCGCCCGCGAACAGATCGCGCCGCTGGCGGCAAAGATCGACGCCGACGACTGGTTCCCGCGCGACGAACTCTGGGCGCCGATGGGCGAACTCGGCCTGCACGGCATTACCATCGCGGAGGAAGATGGCGGCCTCGGCCTCGGCTATCTCGAACATGTCATCGCGTGCGAGGAAGTAAGCCGCGCCTCCGCCTCGATCGGCCTGTCCTACGGCGCGCACTCGAACCTGTGCGTCAACCAGATCGGCCGCTGGGCCAGCCCCGCGCAAAAGGCGAAATATCTGCCAAAGCTGATCTCGGGCGAGCATGTCGGCAGCCTCGCCATGTCCGAAGCCGGCGCGGGCTCAGATGTCGTCAGCATGAAACTGCGCGCCGAGCATCGCGGCGACCGCTATATCCTCAACGGCACCAAATTTTGGATCACCAACGCCGCCTATGCCGATGTCCTGGTCGTCTATGCCAAGACCGGCGAGGGCAGCCGCGGCATCACCACCTTCATCATCGAACGCGGCATGAAGGGGTTCGAGATCGGGCAGAAGATCGACAAGATGGGGATGCGCGGATCGCCCACCGCCGAACTCGTCTTCACCGATTGCGAAGTGCCCGAAGAAAACGTCATGGGCCCGCTCAATGGTGGCGTCGGCGTGCTGATGAGCGGCCTCGACTATGAACGCACCGTGCTCGCGGGGATCCAGCTCGGCATCATGCAGGCCTGCCTCGACGTCGTCCTGCCATACCTGCGCGAACGCAAGCAGTTCGGTCAGGCGATCGGCAGCTTCCAGCTGATGCAGGCCAAGGTCGCCGACATGTATGTCGCGCTCAATTCCGCCCGCGCCTATGTCTACGCCGTCGCCAGGGCGTGCGACGCGGGCAAGACCACCCGCTTCGACGCCGCCGGCGCGATCCTGCTCGCCAGCGAAAACGCCTTCAAGGTCGCGGGCGAGGCGGTGCAGGCGCTGGACTGGGCCGCCGGCGAGCTGGCCCGGCGCAAGGCCAATGGCCAAACTGAGCCAAGATTGTTTTTCTTCATCGACGAGATCCAGACCCTGGCCCAATCCAATGAAGCCAGTCTTGAAGCCATCGCCACTACCGGCCGGACC
>CAZWZP010000264.1:0-2818 GCA_964638925.1 uncultured Stakelama sp.
CAAAGCCAGCTTCTTTGCAACACACGCCTTACAAAGCGTTCCGTTTTTTGGCTCATGCCCGCGTGCCCTCTTATACGGCCTTAGGTAGCAACAGCACCAACTTACCGCGCGGCAGACTCCGCGTGAATCCCTAGTCTCTCGCCATGGCGAAATCCCATGCGGTGCGAACCCTTGAAAAGAAGCGGGCCGACTTGAAGGCCGATCTCGCACATCTGGCGATGCTGCGGGAGAAGGCGCTTGAAAGCCTCGCACATGTCGAGGCGACGCTGGCGCTGTTCCGGGAGGCGAAGGCACGCGGCGCGCCGTCCGACCGTCGCCGGCGTTGGCTATTCCGTCATGGCGAGTTGAAGCAGCTGATCCTGTCGATTGAACGCGATGCAAGCGACCCGCTCACGCATCGCCAGATCGCCCGCGCCATCATCGCCCGCATGGGCTGGGATAGCGGCGACCGTGAGCTTGTCACGGTCATTGCGGAGAAGGTGAAGGACTCGCGGCGTCGGCTTAGGCCGCGCGGCGCTGCCAGTACCCTTTCCATGTCCGGCTAACCGGCGCGGCCATGGCGTTGCGGACGATGCGGCCGGCAAGGGCGCCGTTGCTCTCCCGGCGGTGATCTTCAAGCCAAGCCGCGTGCGCGGCGTAGGCGTGAAGGTATTGCGGGCTGACATGGTGATGCTGGCCCGCGACCATGCGGCGAAGGCGCGAGAAGTAGCTTTCGGCCATGTTGGTGCAGACGCCGTTCACTGAATAGCCCTCCGAGTGGTTGACCCGCGCGACCGGGAAGAAGGCATCGAGCGCATCCCAATGCGAGGCTTCATCGGCGGCGACGGTTGCGCCCGGCGCGATGCGGTCGCGGGCGATTGAAACGCCTTCGGCTTCCGACTTGCGGACGAAGGTGAGCGTCCGGCCCTTGCGCTGGCGAAGGGCGATGACGACGCGGCGCTTGCCGGTCTGGTGCTCTGAGAGGCGGCGATCAATGCGGTTCGCTTCCATGTTCGCCGGGCGGATGTGACCGCCGAAATAGGCGCCGTCGATCTCGACTTCGCGGTCCAGTTTGGTGTCCGCCGTCTCGCGGGCGAGCGCTTCGCGGATTTTGTGCGCGAGGACGAAGGCGGTTTTGTACTGGACGCCCACGTCGCGCGAGAGCTGGACGGCGGAGAGGCCTTTCGAGGCGTTGGCGATGATGCAGATCGCGGCCAGCATATCGACGAAGGCGAGCTTGCGGCTCGCGAAGATCGTCCCGCTCGTGACGCTGAATTGGTGATAGCAGGCCTTGCACTTGAACTTGCGGCGGGTCGAAAGGTCATAGGCCTCGCAGCAGCCGCAGCGCGGGCAGACCGCCTCGCCATCCGTTTCCGGCCAGCGCAGCGCCCGGAACTTGGCGTAGGCCGCGTCCTCGCCCGCCCGGTAAATGTCCTTGAGCTTCAAGGTCCGGGAGGCGGCGGAGAGGAGGAAGTGTTGGGCCATGTCATCAAATCCGGTGACGTTACTAACCGGACTTAATGACTTGTATCCCCGAATGCAAGGGCTTATATCATCAAATATGATGATTTTTTGAGGCCCGACCATGACCCCGCCAAAGGCAGCGCCTTGGAAAGACAACCCTACAACCCAAGAGTTTGAAACTCTTGCGAAAAACCTTCTCAAAGGGGAACTAAAGCGGCGGGGCGTGACTTACGCCCAACTTGCTGAAAAGCTCTCGGCTATCGGCGTTCAGGAAAACGAGCGGAACCTGAACAACAAGATCAGCCGGGGGGGATTCAGCGCCGCGTTCCTGCTGCAATGTCTGACCGCCCTAGGGGTCAGATCGCTGGACCTTCAGGTCTAGGTTTTTCTTCCGTCGCGGCGGCCACAAAACCCAAAGCCAGGCAATGGCCACAACGCATGACAAGAAGATAGAAAGCGACCAAAGCCATTTTGGCGGCGGGGGAAAACAGTCGTTGGATTCGATCCCTTCTTGGCAGCTTTTCCTAAGCGAATGGGGCGAATGGGTCGCGTTTTCTTTGGCCGTATTAGCCGCCGCAGCGGGGCTTGCTGGCTGGATCGCTGACAAAAAACTGTCTTCGCTCCGAGATCGCCAGTCACAGCTAAAAATAGAAGCCGCAAATCTGGAGGCGGCGAAGGCCAAAGAGTCAGCCGCTATTGCCGAGCAAAAGGCGGCGGAGGCAGGCTTGGCAACTGAACGCGAAAAAGTGGCGCGGCTTAAATTAGAAGAACGCCTTGCCGCGCGAACCGTCACCGAAGAACAAGCCGGTATTATCGTCGAACGACTTTCGCCTTTTTCGACCTGCGAGCACGGCAAAAAGGTAAAAATCGGCGTGGGCGCAATTTCTTCGGAGTTTGAGAAGCTGCGATACGTGAAGGAGCTAGAGCAACTTTTTGCTCTTGCCGGATTTGATGCCTTTGATGGAGCGCCTCCGGCGTACACCCGTGGAATTGTGCATACAGGGCTATTGGTTCGCGCGGTGCAGTCGAACTGCGATGCAAAGGCCGCCGTCAAAATCGCTGACGCACTGCGAGAAGCGGGCTTGTCGGTAATCCTTATGGAACCGTGGTACGACGAACTAGAAAAGAAGGCAGTCGCCAACGGCAAAACCCTACACCATCGGCCTGAGGCTTCAGAGGACACCGGGCGCGTGGTTGTGGTGGTTGGAGATAAGCCATGAGCAAGAGCCGCCAACGCAATTAATGTGAGTGCGCCGATCACCTAGCGCCTCCGCCCGTAGGGCGGCTCGCCGCGCTTGGTGCCGTTGCTACATAAGTCCGCTCTTATACCACTCGACACCGCATGGACATTTAACGGCAACGTATTTGCCGTTCA
>CAZWZP010000265.1:0-2818 GCA_964638925.1 uncultured Stakelama sp.
GGCCTTTGCAACGCTGGCGGGGCTGGCGACGTCCGCTGCGGCCGATCCGGTCGACTTGCGCAATCTGGAGCCGTCGCGCGGGCAGTTGGTGATCCGCAGCAATCCCAAGGCGATGATCCAGCGGATGATGGCCGCGTTTCGGGCCAATTATTGACATTTCCTGTGGGCGAGCAGCGGATATCGCTGGAACGGCCCAGATTCATGGTGCAGAAACAGCGTTACAAACAGGTGTCGCTTCTGGGGTGCGCACCTGAGGAGATACAAAGAAGATGACCATCGATTTCCTTCCGCCCGACCTGGATGAGCTGACGCCGCGCATCACGGTGATCGGCGTCGGCGGCGCGGGTGGCAACGCCATCGCCAACATGATCCGCGCGGAAGTGCAGGGGGTCGAGTTTCTGGTCGCCAACACCGACGCGCAGGCGCTCAAGCAATCGAGCGCGACGCATCGCATCCAGCTGGGCGCAAAGATCACGCAGGGTCTGGGCGCGGGCAGCCGGCCCGAGATCGGCCGTGCGGCGGCGGAAGAGACGATCGAGCATGTGCAGGAAGCGCTGAAGGGCGCGCATATGTGCTTCATCGCGGCGGGCATGGGCGGCGGCACCGGCACCGGTGCCGCGCCGGTGATCGCCAAGGCCGCGCGCGACATGGGCATCCTGACGGTCGGCGTGGTCACCAAGCCGTTCGCGTTCGAAGGCAAGAAGCGTGCAATGTCGGCCGAAGCCGGCATCGAGGAGCTGCAGAAGTTCGTCGACACGCTGATCGTCATTCCCAACCAGAATCTGTTCCTGGTCGCCAACGCCAACACGACGTTCAAGGAAGCGTTCGAGATGGCGGACGAGGTGCTGCAGCAGGGCGTGCGCGGCATCACCGACCTGATGGTCATGCCGGGCCTGATCAACCTCGACTTTGCCGACGTCCGCGCCGTGATGAGCGAGATGGGCAAGGCGATGATGGGCACCGGCGAGTCGAGCGGCGACAACCGCGCGATCGAGGCGGCGCAGCAGGCGATCGCCAACCCGCTGCTCGACGGCGTGTCGCTCGACGGCGCGAAGGGCGTCATCGTTTCGATCACCGGCGGCGAGGATATGCGCCTGCTCGAAGTCGACGAGGCCGCAAACCATATCCGCGAGCTGGTCGACGACAATGCCAACATTATCTGGGGTTCGGCGTTCAACCCCGAGCTGGAAGGCAAGATCCGCGTGTCGGTCGTTGCGACGGGGATCGAGGCGGATACGTCGGCCAAGCCCGCCGCCCCGGCTGCGCCCGAGGCGAGCCGCAGCTTCTCGTTCGGAACCGTACGCCGCCCGATGGGTGCCGCTGCTCCGGCGGCGGAAGCGCCTGCTGCCGCTCCCGCGCCTGAACCCGCTCCGGTTGTCGAAGCACCGGCTCCGGTGACCTTTGACGACACGCCCCCTCCCGCCGCAGCAGACGAGGATGAGCTGACTCTGGAAGCGCCCGACGCGCTGGCGGATGATGCGGCGGACGAACTGCTGCTCGGTTCCGACGCGGTGGTGCCTGAGGCTCCTGCCGCCGAAGAGGCACCGCGCGAGCCGACGATCCGCCGTCGCTGGCTGACCGGTGGCGACGAGGAGGAGGTCGCGGCACCCGCTCCGGCTCCGGCCGAGGCGCCCAAGGCCAAGACCGGCGGCACGCTGTTCGAGCGGATGGCCGCAGCGCGCAACGGGTCGAAGGACGATGACGACAAGGATCCGCTGGATATTCCGCGTTTCCTCAATCGCCAGAACAACCAGTAATCGGTCGGGTCTCGCGTGTCGTGCGCGGGACCCCCGGTATCTTGTCGCATGATCGGGTCGGCCCATCGCCAACCCCATGTCGCGACAGCAAGCATTCAGACGCCGGATGGTGTAGCCTGCGGACCAGCATGACACGCGCAGCCCAATCCGTCCGCCTCCCGTTGCTCCTGAGCGCTGCGCTCGCCGCGCTGCTGCCGATGATGACGCATGGCGTTGCCGCGCAGGAGATCGCGCCGCCGCCAACGCCCAATGCCGACCGGCTTGCCGAACAAATGCGGATCCTGGCCAGCGATCCGCGCAACGTACCCGCCCTGCTCGCAGCCGGCGAGTTGAGCGCGCGGTTGAACGATCCAACGGCGGCGGCCGGCTTCTTTGCGCGCGCGCAGGCGCTGGCCCCCGGCAATCCGCGCGTCGCAGCGGGGCAGGCGATGGTAATGGTACGGGCGGAGCGACCGGGCGAAGCGCTGCGGTTGTTCGCGCTGGCCGAGCGGGGCGGGGTGGCGATGGAGCCCTATGCCTCTGATCGCGGGCTTGCCTATGACCTGATTGGCGCGCAGCCGCACGCCCAGCGCGAACATCGCATCGCAATGGCACGCGGCGCGGATGACGAAGCGGTGCGGCGCTTCGCCTATTCGCTGGGCATCAGCGGTCGGACTGATGAGGCAATGAAGGTGCTCGACCCGCTGCTGCGGCGGAGTGATCGGCCAGCCTGGCGTGCACGTGCGTTCATCCTGGCGATGAATGGCGATGCCGCCGGAGCGGACCAGATTGCGGCGAGCATGATGGGCGGGGTCGGCTCCGCACTCTCGCCCTTTTTCCGAAGGCTGGCCAGCCTCAGCCCGGCGGACAAGGCGTTCGCGGTCCATTTCGGTGAGCTGCGGCGCACGCCGTCGCGGATCGCCGATGCGCAGGCTGCACCGCCCTTGCCCTATATTGCGCCCGAGCGGGTGGCGTCAGCGCCGCCCCCGCCTGCGGCACCGACCACGACTGCGACCGCGCGGCCCGAGCGACGGCTGAGTGCGCGCGAGCGCCGGGCGCAGGAAGCGGCTGCTGCGCGGCAA
>CAZWZP010000266.1:0-2790 GCA_964638925.1 uncultured Stakelama sp.
CGCGACGGGGGCGCTCCTCGACGCGCTGCTGGTCGACATCGCCACCGCCATCGCTGCCGACCACACCCTCGGCGGCGCGGTGGAGTGGGCCCAGCCCGGCGCGCCCTCCTTCGACGACGCCGAGACCGAAGGAGCCGCCGCAGCGCGCGCCGCCTCCGTCCCCGTCACGCTGTCCTTCACCGTCGCAGGCTCGCCGCTGGCCTGATCCCGCTCCCGGAGACGCCCCATGCCCCGTGCCATCGGCGCGAACTCGCGCCTGCTCATGATCCCCGAGGTCACCTACGGCACCGCACCTGGCGGCAACTGGCGGCGCGTGCCCTTCCTCTCCTGCAACCTCGGCGCCGAGCAGCCGCTGCTGGACGCCGACGTCATCGGCCTCGGTGGCAGTCGCGATCCCGCCGCGCCCTTCTTCGACACCGTCACGGTCGAGGGCGACGTCGTCGTGCCGGTCGACTTGATCAACATCGGCCACTGGCTGCGCCTGCTGCTCGGCGCGCCGACCACCACAGGCACCAACCCCAACTTCACCCACACCTTCGGATCCGGCGCGGCGGCGCTGCCCTCACAGGCGATCGAGATCGGCTACCCCGACGTGCCGAGCTATGACGTCTGCGCCGGCGTGCGGGCGGATGCGTTGGAGATCGACTTCTCGCCGACAGGGCCGGCCACCGCGACGATCAAGCTGATCGCCCAGGGCTCGACGCGCTCCGGCTCCTCCTCCGGCGGCACGCCGGTTTCGGCGGCCTACACCGCCTTCCACAAGGCGCAGGGGTCGATCTCTCGCGGCGGCGCGGCGTTGGCGCAGGTGACCGGCGCGCGGCTCGCCTACTCAAACAGCGTCGAGGCCGTGCGCACCATCCGCGCCGACCGCAAGATCGAGGGCGCGGATCCCGGCATCGCCCGCGCCACCGGCCAGATCACCGCGCGCTTCGCGGACACCACGCTGCTGACGCAGGCGGGGAACGGCACGGCCGCGGAGTTCGCCTTCGCGTTCACCATCGACGCGAACCGCAGCCTCACCTTCACGCTGCACGAGGTCTATCTGGCGCTGGCCAAGACGCCGATCGAAGGGCCTGCCGGCGTCGAGGCGAGCTTCGAGTTCCGTGCCGCCTTCAACGCGACGGCCACGCGCATGATGCCCACCGTGCTGAAGAACCAGCAGGCGGGGACGGAGTATGCTTAGCCCGCCTTCAAGCTGTCCCTGAGATATCCCGCCGCGGCCTCGTGACACTCCTCAACATACTTCAGGCCAACCGAGCGCACGATCAGGAAGCCAAGGCCCGCAGAAACCAGCATCCCAAAGACGGGAATATACTTTCCGACCTGCTGCATGATGGCGGGAGTTCCAGCTGCCTTGAGAAGAAGCAGGGCTCCTTCAGACGCCAGCAATTTGACAAGGTTCCGTGCCGCTAAAAGCCAAGCTGGCGGCGAGCCAGGAACTACGGTTGCCGCAATGATATCGAGGTTGTAAGCCGTAGCCACGCGATCAAGCATTTTTACAACATTCCCAAGATCTACCGCGACGTTTAACCCAGGGATTGGATTTGCGCCGTTTGCGGCAGATATGAGGGAGTGAGTTAGGACCATACCCTCGACCGCAGATCGTTTTTTTTGCAGAAATTCTTCTGTGAATGCCTGAAAGTCGCGATAGAGAATATCTGCTTTAGATTTTCCGGCCTCGAGCGCGTAACTCTCGATAACCTCAGTCAGCTTCGCTAAGCGCTCCCGATATCGAGGATACCTTCGGTTCGTGCTAACGAATAGCAGCTCAACCCGCTCACGAATGAGGCGATGCAGATCGCTGGTGATCTCAGCCTCGACCTCGTCGTCTGATTTATCTTCATCATAGATGTTGTCGCACTGGGTTCGGACATAAACTATCGGCTTGCCCGTTTCCTTGAGTGTCTCGTGAACTGTCAGATCTTCCTCAAGAAATTTCCCATTTGCGCACCAGATAAACATGTCAAAAGATGAAATCTGAAATTCATCCATAACACGCGATAGAGAAAAATCGCGGGTACCGTAGCCAGGAAGGTCGACAAAAATTACCTGCTTCCACGCGTGCATTTCCGCGCTCTGTGTCTTGTCTGTGGTCGCCCCAACCTCACAGACCTTCCGCCCAACTAGACTGTTGATGAGCGAACTTTTCCCTGCACCGCCCCGCCCCACAAGCGCGATGGTCAGTCGCTCTTTGTCCCGGCGCTCAGCTTCTGCGCGAAGCCGCGCCGCGGCTTCCTCCATTGAGAGGCCATCGTGAAGAGTGCTTTCACCCATCGTCGCTTCTCCCCCGCAGCAAGCAACGATGACGCAACCCAAGTAACTCTGCAACTCTGCAATGATCGGAGGCAGCGAATTGCTCACCCTCGACCTCCCGGCCGAGCCGTACTGGCTCGACCTCTCGCGCGGCGTCCGCGTCGAGATCCGGCCCGTGACCACCGCCGTCATGGCGGCCGCCCAGGCCGCCGCCGCACGCCGCCTCGCCGCGATCCGAGTCTCCGATCCGGATCTCGATCCCGACATGTCGCGCGGCCTCTCCTTCGCCTTCCTGGTCAAGGCGCTCGCCCGGCACGCCGTCACCGCTTGGGAGGGGGTCGGCGACGCGGCCGGCAAGCCGCTGCCGCTCTCGCCCGAGGCGGTCGAGCGCCTGATGGACCTCGACGACATCGCCGCAACGTTCTGGGACCGCGCCACGGCGCCCGTCGCCGCGGTGGCCGTCGAGGGAAACGGCTGAGGGCCCGCGCCGCCTGGCACTTCGGCCGCGGGCCCGAGTACTGCCGCGGCTGCGCCGCC
>CAZWZP010000267.1:0-2780 GCA_964638925.1 uncultured Stakelama sp.
CCGTCCTCCCCCTCCGTCGCCTTCGGCGCCACCTCCCCCTGGCGGGGGAGGATTTAAGTTCAATCCACCCAATCCAACCCGATCTCGCGATACAGGCTGCGATCCTCTTCCCAGCCCGGCCGCACCTTCACATGCAGGAACAGCTGGACCTTGACCCCCAGCAGCTCCATCAGCTCGGCCCGCGCGCGCGACCCGATTTCCTTGATCTTCGATCCCCCCTGCCCCAGCACGATCGCGCGCTGCGTCGGCCGCTCGACCAGGATCTGCTGGTAGATCTCGACCGACCCGTCGGGCTTTTCGGTATAGCGCTCGGTCTCGATCGCGGTCGCATAAGGCAATTCGGCGTGGAGCAGATGATAGAGCTGCTCGCGCGTGATTTCCGACGCCAGCATCCGGTCGGTCGCGTCCGACACCTGATCCGCCGGGAAGTGCCACGGCCCCTCGGGCATCCGCTTGGCGAGTTCCGCCTTCAGCTCCGCCACGCCATCCCCGGTCGTCGCGGACACGAAGAAGGTGTCCTCGAACTCGGCCAGCTCATTCAGGCTCGCGGCATGGCCCAGCAGGCGCGGCTTGTCCGCGATATCTACCTTGTTGAGGATCAGGATCTTGCGCTCGCGCCGGTCCTTCAGCCCCGCGACGACGCTGCGCACCTTCGGCCCGATGCCGCCCTTGCCATCGACCACCAGCGCGATCAGGTCCGCCCCCTGCGACCCTTCCCAGGCGGCTGCGACCATCGCGCGGTCCAGCCGCCGCGCCGGATCGAAAATGCCCGGCGTATCGACCAGCAACAGCTGGGTATCGCCCTCGATCGCGATGCCCATCAGCCGCGCGCGCGTTGTCTGCGCCTTGGGGCTGACGATCGCCACCTTCTGCCCGACCAGTGCGTTCACCAACGTCGACTTGCCCGCATTGGGCGCGCCAACCACGGCGATCAGGCCGCATTTCTGTGTCTCAGTCGTCAAAACCACTCCGTTCGCAAAACATCGTCACCCCGGCCTCGTGCCGGGGTCTACTCATCCACACGCGCGTCCATTGACGTTATAGCACAGGCGGCGGACCCCGGAACCAGTCCGCGGTGACCACCCTTGTCTGGCCTATTTCTGCAGCACCGCCAGCAACGCCGCCGCCGCTGCGGTCTCGGCTTCCTGCTTGCTCGACCCCTCGCCCTCGGCCTCCGCCAGCTTGCCGATCTCCGCCTTCACGCGAAAGCGCGGCGCGTGGCCCGGGCCGGACCGCTCGACCAGCACATAGTCCGGCGCGCGGCGGTTGTTCGCCGCCGCCCATTCCTGCAACGCCGATTTGGGATGCTTGGGTGCCGCCGCCTGCGCGTCGATCCGGCTGTCCCACAGCCGCCGCACCAGCGCACGCGCCGCGTCGAACCCCTGGTCGAGGAAGGTCGCGCCGATCAGCGCCTCCATCACATCGCCCAGCACATTGTCGCTGTCCGACGCGCCATCGTCGCGCGCCTGTTTGCCGAGCTTCAGGTGGCGCGGCACGCCGATCTCGCGCGCGACTTCGGCGCACATCTGCCCCGTCACCAGGGCGTTGAAGCGCCGCGACAATTTCCCCTCGGGCTCCCCCGGAAACCGCGCATAGAGCCATTCGGCCAGCGTCAGCCCCAGCACGCGGTCGCCCAGAAACTCCAGCCGCTCGTAATTGTCCGCACCCTGACTGCCATGCGTCAACGCGCGACGATAGACCGTCAGATCGGTCGGCGCATGGCCCAGCACCCCGGCCAGCCAGCCGGGCAGGTCGTCACTCAAAAGCCTTCCCCGATCCGTTCGAACCGCGCCGCGCTGAACCAGGTCCATGGCAGGACCCAGCTGGCGCTGCCATCGGTCGACCAGAAGCTGACCACTGCCTTGCCCTGAATATTCTCGATCGGGACGAAGCGGATGCCCTGACCTTCGGGCGGCTGGGCAAAACGACTGTCGCTCGAATTGTCGCGGTTGTCGCCCATCAGGAAGACATGCCCCGCCGGCACGGTGAAGAGCTCGGTATCGTCGGCATCGGCCCGATAACCTGCATCGAGCACGTCATAGCTCTTCCCGCCGGGCAGCGTTTCGCGATAGCGCGGGATGCGGCACACCGGCGTGCCATCCGCCGTCGCCTCGATCGCCGCATCGCAATCGGCATTGGGCGTCATCGGCAGCACGAAGTCCGCAACGCGCTGCTTCGGAACCGCCTTGCCATTCAGGATCAGCTGGCCGCCGCGCATCTGCACCGTGTCGCCCGGCACCCCGATCACGCGCTTGATCCAGTCGGTCTTCGCGTCGGGCGGCGCCTTGAACACCACCACATCGCCGCGCGCCGGATCCTTGGCGAACACGCGCCCCGGAATCAGCGGAAGGCTCCAGGGGAGCGAATGCTTCGAATAGCCATAGTTCCATTTGGTGATGAACAGATAATCGCCCACCAGCAGCCGCGGCAGCATCGACCCCGACGGGATGCTGAACGGCGCGAACACGAAACTGCGCACGATGAACACCAGGATCGCGAGTTTCAAAAGGAAGCTCAGCGTATCCCGCAGCTCGGAGCGCGGCTTGAGGGTCTCGGCGGGGGCGGCGGTCTGCGCCGTGGCGGAATCGTCCATGACGCTGCTGTGCTTTGGGTGTGTGGCATCGTCAAGGCACTCTCTTACGCCTCTCCCCTTGATAGGGGAGAGGATAGCGGAGCTTGGCAGCTTGCTGCCTAGCGCAGCTTGGAGAGGGGTAGAGCGGAGCAAAGCTCCGCGCGGCTACTGCGTAGCCGCCCACCCCTCTCCCAGCTCCGACTAAGGC
>CAZWZP010000268.1:0-2433 GCA_964638925.1 uncultured Stakelama sp.
TGCCGCCGCGCACGTCGCTGACCGCGATCTTGTCGATTTCATCGAGGAAGACGATGCCGTTCGCTTCGGCGTCGGCGAGCGCGACGCGGGCGACATCGTCCTGATCGAGGCGCTTGTCGGCTTCCTCCTCGACCAGCTTGGCCCAGGCGGCGTGGACGTTCATCTTGCGGCGCTTGAGCTGGGGGCCGCCAAGGCCCTTCATCATTTCGCCAAGGTTGATCATCTGTGGCCCGGCACCGGGGATGTCGAACGGCATCCCGCCCGAGGCTTCGACCTCGATCTCGATCTCGGTATTGTCGAGATGGCCGGAGTTGAGGCGTTCGCGGAACGCTTCGCGCGTGGCTTGCGAGCTGTCCTTGCCGGTCAGCGCGTCGAGCAGACGGGTCATCGCCGCGGCTTCGGCCTTGTCCTTCACCGCGGCGCGGCGGCGTTCGCGTTCGAGGCGGATGGCTTCCTCGACCAGGTCGCGGGCGATCTGTTCGACGTCGCGGCCGACATAGCCGACTTCGGTGAACTTGGTCGCCTCGACCTTCACGAACGGCGCGTCGGCGAGCTTGGCCAGGCGGCGGCTGATCTCGGTCTTGCCGCAGCCGGTCGGGCCGATCATCAGGATGTTCTTGGGCGTGACCTCATCGCGCAGATCGGCGCGCAGCTGCTGACGGCGCCAGCGGTTGCGCAGCGCGACGGCGACCGCGCGCTTGGCGTCGCGCTGGCCAATGATGTGCGCGTCGAGCGCGGCGACGATGGCTTTGGGGGTGAGGCTGTTGTTCATTTTTTCTCTTCAACTTGCCCTCTCCCGCCTTCGCGGGAGAGGCTACGGAGACTTGGGTCGCGGAGCGGCCCTAGTCGTAGTCGGTGAGGGTCTTCTTCTTACTTCTTCGGCGACGGGAAGAGGGAAGAAGAAGACCCTCACCCAACCCTCTCCCGCAAAGGCGGGAGAGGGCTAGGAAGGTTAGGCCGCGTCGAGGCTTTCCACCGTGAGCCGGTCGTTGGTGTAGACGCACAGCTCGGCGGCGATGGCCATGGCCTTGCGGCACATGGTTTCGGCGTCGGGCTCGTAATCGTTGAGTGCGCGGGCGGCGGCGAGGGCGAAATTGCCGCCCGATCCGATCGCGGCGATCCCGCCTTCCGGCTCCAGCACGTCGCCATTGCCGGTGACGATCAGCGTCGTCGATTTGTCCGCGACGATCAGCATCGCCTCCAGGTTGCGGAGATATTTGTCGGTGCGCCAGTCCTTGGCCAGCTCGACCGCCGCACGGAGCAGCTGGCCCTGATGGCGTTCGAGCTTGCTTTCGAGCCGTTCGAATAGGGTGAATGCGTCGGCGGTGGCACCGGCGAACCCGGCGATGACGCTGCCGTCACCCAGCGGGCGCACCTTGCGGGCATTGGGCTTCATCACGGTCGACCCCTGCGAGACCTGGCCGTCGCCGGCGATGACCACGCGGCCGCCCTTGCGCACGGAGAGGATCGTTGTGCCGTGCCACTGTATCTTGTCGCTCATGGGCCGGGATATGGGGAGGGGGTCTTGGACTTGCCAAGACCCCCGGCGGAAACTGACGAAGTTACGCGGAAGCGCCGCGATCCTGTCAGCTTCTAATTCTCCCCCTACTTCTCCACACCCTTGATCTTCCCCCATTGGCGCGCGGCGGTGTAGCCGAGATAGCCGGTGCCGAAGAGCGCGTAGAGCGATTCCGGGATGCCGGTGAGATAGGCGTTCATGGCGGCAGCGATGCCGCGCGCCATGTCGGGCTACACTCTTTCCCTAGACGTGTGCTCTTCCGATCCAGGCCCATCGGGATCGCCCACAGCAGCAGCGCGTACATGACGTAGAGGAAGCTGGGCCGCGCGCGGCTGGTCCACGGGTCGGGGGATTGCGCCTCGGCGACGATGGCGGAGAGCTGGGTGCGGACCGCCTCCATCTCCTGCGTGCCTTGCAGCTTGAGCAGTTCAAGCTTGGCGGCGTCGCGCGCCTTGGGGTCGGGGATGATCTTGTCGATCAGCCCGGCGATGGGGCCGATCAGGCTGGCAATGACACTCATGATGGGTCTCCTGACAATGCTGACGAAATTGCAGGCTTACGAACCGATGCGGTTCGCGAGCCAGCCGTAGAGAAAGGCTTCGTTGGCCGGGCGGCTTTCGGCGAGCGCGATGTAGCGTTCGCCTTGCAGCGCCTCGACCGCCTTGAGCAGCACGCGCTCGCCCGGCGGCCCGCGCGTGTCGAGGAACGCGGCGAGCGCGGCGAGGGTGATCGCGCCGATCTGGCCGTCGATGCCCATGTCGGGATAGTCGCGGCCGTTGCGGTTGAGGCCATTGAGCGCGCGTTGCAGGAAGCGCGCGGCGACTGCCGGCCCCATGTTGACGCCGGTATCGAACAGTTCCGCCGCCAGCGCAGGGGCGCGTTCGGCGACTTTGTCGAAGCGCGGGCGGAGCCAG
>CAZWZP010000268.1:2450-2737 GCA_964638925.1 uncultured Stakelama sp.
AGGGCGGCGGCTTCGCTGCGCGGGAAGACCCGCATGTCGCCGGCATAGCCGTGCGCGCGGGCGACCCGTTCGGTCACGCCCCAGCGCGTCGGGCCGCCACGGTCGGCGGGGTGGTCGCTATAGCCGCCCTCACGGGCGATCACGTCGTCGATCAGTTGGTCGATGGTCATGCTTTGTTCCTCCTTGCCGACTCGCGATAACCTATATGGTTCGTTGTAGGAAAGGGAGATGTTGCTCCATTCCTCCCCTGAGCTTGTCTCAGGGGAGGGGGACCGCCGCCGCAGGCG
>CAZWZP010000269.1:0-2713 GCA_964638925.1 uncultured Stakelama sp.
CGGCTACGGAGGTCAATCATAATGGACCCCGCTTATCAAGGACTCCGGGATTGGGAGCGCGCTGGCATCCGGCAGGACGCCATCGAGGACAGCCGGGAATTTATCAAGGCCGAGCGCAACCGCGATGCGGTGAAGGACCTCTGCGCCGAGTTCGCGCGCCGGATGGTCGATCTCGCCCGCGAGCGGGAAATCGACGCGAGGGTCTATGTGAATGACCCTCAATCGTCTTGGCTTGGCCGCTATCGCCGCGTCAGGGCCGACGACGCGACGGCGCTTCGGATCGCGGAAGACCTGTTCGTCAACATGGTCGAGGACTTCGACCTCCCGACCGGCGAGGAGGCGTGCGGGCAATGAGCGCAGTCACCGACATTTTCAGCGCGCTTGATTGGCTCGCCATCGCCGGACGCTCCGCAGCCGATCCTGCTTTCGTCTGCGACTATGACGCGGCCCTGCGCGACCTCGATCACGCGCTCGAAGACATAGCCAAGGCGCGAGAGGCCCTCGTTGCCGCCCGCGCCCGCATGGCGAAGCAGGAGGCCGAGGAAGACGCTATCTTCGACGAAGCGATGAAGCTGATCCCTCCGACGATGATGACCGCTGACGATCTCGTCTATTCTATTTTCAGGAGCCTCGCATGACCGCGCTCATACACCAATTCCCGGCGGCGCGGCGCGATGCAGACCGCCTGACGTTCGAGACCGTCTCGTTCACGTGCGCGACGCTCGAAGCCATGTACGACGCTATCCGCATGATGCGCGAGGCCGCAGAAGGGATGGAGACAAGCCCCGCTCCGCTCCGCGCAGATGCAAGAACCATGGTCACGCGGCTCGCGACGCACCTCCATGAGATGGAGACGGCCATCATGTCGAGCCGGATCACCGCCCGCTATTGCGCGGCGCAACTAAAGGAGATGGGGCTATGAGCGTCACGAAACTAGAGCCCGCGGGCACGTCGGTAGCAATAACGCCGATGGAGATGCTTGATCGGGCCGTCTCGAATGGGGCGAGCATCGAGACGCTTGAAAAGCTGATGGCGCTTCAAGAGCGTTGGGAGCGGAACAACGCGCGCCGGGCATTTGACGCAGCGATGGCGCTGGCGCGGGCGGAACTCCCGATCATTATCAAAAACCGCGAGGTTGATTTCACGACTGCGAAGGGCCGTACAAACTACGTCTATGAGGATTTGGCGTCGATCGCAAAGGCGGTTGATCCAATCCTCGCCAAGCACGGTCTCGCCTATCGGTTTCGCACGACGCAGGACGGCGGGACGGTCACCGTCGTTTGCATCCTGTCGCACCGGGACGGGTATTCGGAAGAGAACTCGCTCAGCGCCGCGCGCGATGACAGCGGCAACAAGAACAGCATTCAGGGCGTCGGCTCCACCGTCACCTATTTGCAGCGGTACACGCTGAAGGCCGGGCTTGGCCTGTCGGCGACGAAGGATGACGACGCGGCGGCGACGAAAGAAGAAGAGTACGACACGTCGCAGTGGACTGAGAAGCTTCTCGCCGCTGGCGTTGATCGCGACGCAATCATCAAGATCGGCGATGAGATCAAGGCGGACAACTCCATCCCGCCGCAATCCCTCAAAATGCTTCGGGCCGCATGGGCCGGAGCAATGAAGCAGGCGAACGAAGCAGCGATAAAGGCGGCGAACAATGGTTGAACAAGGGTCCCCCGAATGGATGGCGATGCGTGCGGGGAATTTCACTGCCTCGCGCATGGCGGATTTGATGGCGCGGACAAAGACCGGCCCAAGCGCCAGCCGCAAAAACATGATTACAACGCTCGCCGTTGAGCGGCTCACCGGCCAATGTGTCGAGACCTACACGAACGCGGCGATGGAACGCGGCAAGGCGTTGGAGCAAGAGGCGCTGGACGCCTACGCTTTCGAGCGCGGCGTCGCGGTCGAGCCTGTCGCCTATGTCGAGCACGCGACGCTCCCGCGCACCGGCTGCTCTCCTGACGGTCTTGTCAATCATGACGGGCTTGTCGAGGTCAAATGCCCCGCCGCAATGGCGAAGCATATGGAGGCGCTCACAAGCGCCGCCCATGCTGAGGAATATCGCTGGCAATTACAGCACCAGTTGCTCGTCACAGGGCGCGAATGGGTCGATGCGGTTTCGTATGATCCCCGCTGGCCCTCTGGGCTTCAACTCGCGATCAAGCGCGTGTTCCGCAACGCTGAGGACATTGAAGCCCTGACGGCGGAGATCGTGAAGGCCGACGCCGAGATCGAGACGCTTGTCCGGTCGCTGCGCTCGCTCGCAGCGCGTGACGAGGAAGTCGATGCGATGGTAACGAGAAGTTACGCATGAGCAACCGTTATGAAGTCAAATTCCCGGTGAAGTCCCGCGACGGGAAAACCTATTGGAACCGCTGCGGCGTCGCCTTCAAGGACAAGGACGGCGACGGCTTCACCATCATCCTCGAAAGCATCCCGGTGCCAATCGAGGCCGGGCCGATCAAGATCAAGATGTGGCCGCCGCAGGATAAAGCCGCCAAGGGCGGGGAGACCGTGCGGGGCGATCTGAACGATGAGATTCCGTTCTAATGTCCCGCGCGCTTCTGACCCTCATCGGCCCGCCCGATTCCGCCGTGCGCAGAAAGGCTATCGGCTGGATCATGCAGGCCCCTGAGGGAACACGTCTTGAGTTCAAGGCCGCACGCCGGTCAGTGCCGCAGAATGACCGGATGTGGGCGATGCTGACGGA
>CAZWZP010000270.1:0-2319 GCA_964638925.1 uncultured Stakelama sp.
CAGGGTCACGCCGTTACGGCTGACCGAGACGAGCAGGCGCTTGCCCTCAACCTCCAGCACCGCGATGCGCGTGCCAGTCGAAACCATCATCGTCTCGCGCACCTTGAGCATCCGGTCGCCCTGATTGCCGGGCAGCCGCGCATCGAGCTTGCGCCAGAGATAGAGACAGCCGATCAGCAGGCCGCAAACGAGCGGCAACAGCACGACCAGCTTGAGGATGTAGGACCACATCATGGTCGATCAGCTCCGCTTCTCGGGCGCGACCAGTTCGGTCATGCGCACGCCGAACTTGTCGCCGACGGTGACCACCTCGCCCCGCCCGATCAGCGTGCCGTTGACGAACACGTCGAGCAGCTCATCGGCCTCGCGGTCCAGCTCGATGACGCTGGTTTCGGCGAGCGCGAGCAATTCGCGCAGCGTCAGCGTGGTCGATCCGATCTCAACGGTCAGCTTGACCCCGACATCCTGGAGCAGGTGGAAATTGGCGGCGGCCGCGGTCTCGGCGGCGAAGCTGCCGGTCATGTCGTTCATCGTGCGTCCTCGAGCTCAGGGGTGTCGAAACGGGTCAGGCGGATGGCGGCGCGGCCATTGGCGGTGCCGACGGTGCCGCATCCGATGCGGCGCGGGCCGACCATCACCGGCACATCGGGGCCGAAGCTGATCGGGATGACATCGCCAGGCTTGAGCGCCATCAGCGTCGAAGCGGGGACGATCGGTTCGGCCAGCACCGAACGGACCGGCAGGCGCACGCCGAGCGCGGCGCGGCGCAGCGCGTTGCTCCAGTGCGGCTCGACCTCGGGCTCGCCGCCGATCACCTTGGCGGTGAGTGCGGGGCTCCAGGGTTTGAGCGCGCTGACGGGGTAGAGAATGTCGATCCAGTGCGGCTTGCCGCTGCCCTGGGCGACGCCGATGCGGGTGACGACCATCGCGTCGCCGCCGTCGATCTCCGGCGCGACCGACAAGGGCGTCGGCGCGGGCGCAAAGGTGAAGTCGATCTCGGCGAGCAATTCCCACGCCGGACGCAGCTGCGTCGCGATACTACCCGCGATGCGGTGCAACAGGGTTTCTGCCGATCCGGTAAAGTCAGTCGGCATCGGCTGCGGCGCCTCCCCATCGCCGCCGAAAAAGCGGTCGAGCATTTCATAGGCGAGCTTGCCGTCGATCAGGATGTAGGCGCGACCCCGGCCCGGCGTCATCGCCAGCGGTAGCCATGCCGTCAGCCCATCGGGCCGCTCAGCGCGATAATCGGCGTGGCGCTGTACCGACAGCGGCTCGGCCCACAGGCGCAGCCCCTCGCCGACCAGCGGCTCGAACACGGGCTTGAGCGACTTGGCGAGGCGCGCGGTCAGATGCTGGACGCCGTGCAGGTCGCCGAACGGGTTGAGGTTCGCGGCCCCCAGGGCAGGTGCGTGTTCGGCGCCGGCGCGCGAACGCTCGCGCCGCTCGGGCGACGTTCCGGGAGGAGTCAGGTCTGAAGGGCCGTTAACCATGCCCGTTCACTGAACGATGAAATTGGTAAAATAGACGTTAGCAATCCCGCCAAATCCCTCTTTCTCCTGCAAAACCGCGTTGATTGCGGCGGCGAGGCGCTTTTGCAGGCGGGTTTTGCCGTCTGCCGAGAACACTTCCTCCTCGGCGGTCTCGCCCAGCGCGAGCAGGATCGCTGAACGGACGGCGAGCTCATGCGTCTTGAGATTTTCGATGACGCGCTTGTCATAGGGCGTGGAGATCGCGACCCCGACCTGCACGAAATGCACGCTGTCGCGCAGGTTCGAGGTGAATTCCTTCTCCATCTGATAGTAGTTGGAGGCATATTTGTCGCCGCCCTCGCCCTTGGGCGTCGGCTTGCCCTTGCCCTCGCCGCCCTCTTCGCCGTCCTTGCCAGCGGCGGCGCGCACTTCCTCGCTCTTCGGGACGAGGCGCGGCGTATCGGCATCGGCGCTCGCACTGTGCGCGCCGCTTCCGCCCAGCAGCCCGGAATTGGCGGCGTAAAGTCCGCCGCCGACACCGCCGCCGATCAGCACGACCAGGCCGGTACCGATCATCAGCCATTTCATCATCCCGCTTTTTTTCTTGGCGGGCGCGGCGGTGGTTTCAGTGTCGCTCATCGGATTTCCCCCTCAGGATGGTTCAGGCGACCCGCGCGTCGGACGCGGTGCCGGTGGCCGCGCGCGCCGATGCCGGGCGGGCGGGTGTGGATAGGTGATTCGGGTGCTGCGGGTGGCCGCGTTCGCCGCCGCTGCCGCTATCGACGCTCGACTGGCCGAGTCTCAGGCCGCGCGCTTCGGCGAGTTCGGCAAGGCGCGGCGCGGCGTCGGC
>CAZWZP010000270.1:2365-2711 GCA_964638925.1 uncultured Stakelama sp.
TCGCCGTCGCGGCGGATCGAGACGTCGATCGTGCCGAGATGTTCGGGCGCGAGGCGGATGCGCGTGTCGGCCGCCTCGACGCCATCACGCAGCGCGGCGATCCGCTCGATCATCTTGCCGGTCCAGTCGTCGCGGCTGAGGTCGAGTGGGGCCTGATCGGCCTGTGCGGTCGCCTGCACGGTGGTACGTTGGACTTCGAGCGAACGCAGCAGCTGGATTTCCGGGCTGGCCGGGTCGGCGGGCGTTGCGGTGTCGAGCGGTTCGACCGGCGGCGCGGCGAGCGCGGCGGCGAAGACCTGTGCGGCGGGGGCGGCCTGGGTGACCGGCGGCAGCACCGGCACTGGCG
>CAZWZP010000271.1:0-1400 GCA_964638925.1 uncultured Stakelama sp.
AGGCGCGTGCGCGCGGCTGGACCGACAGCCATCCGGATGTGATCGCGCTGAAGAGCCAATTGTCGGCCGCGCAAAGCGCCGCGCGCAACGAACCGGTCTATTCGGGCGGTGGCGGTGGCGCGAGCGCCAACCCGCTTTATCTGAGCCTGCGCGCGATGCAGGCCGACAAGGCGGCGCAGGTCGCCGCGCTGACCAACCGCAAGGCGCAGATCGAGGCGGATATGGCCGCGATCGACCAGAAGATCGCGGGCGATCCCGCGGCGGCGCAGGAGCAGGCCGAGATCGACCGCAATTATCAGGTGATGAAGGCGGCGTATGACAAGCTGCTCGCCGATCGGGAGCAGGTGAAGCTGCGCAGCCAGGCGGCGGGGCAGGCCGATGCGGTCAAGTTCAACGTGATCGACCCGCCGACCGCGCCGCGTTCACCAACCGCGCCCAACCGGCCGTTGTTGCTGACCGGTGTGCTGATCGTCGGACTGGGCGCGGGCCTTGCCGTCGCGTTCGGCTTGAGCCAGCTGGCGGGCACGTTCCCGACCACCGCGCGGCTTGAGAAAATGAGCGGGATGCCGGTGATCGGGTCGATCGGCGAAGTCGTGACGGCGGCGCAGACTGCGCTGCGCCGCAAGCGGCTGCAGATGTTTGCCGCCGCGACCGCGGGGCTGGTGGTCGCATGGGTGGCGTTGCTGGGGCTCGAAATGCTCCAGCGCGGAATGAGCGCGTGAGGGGCAGGCGATGAACGAGCAGACCCCAAAACGCCTTGGCGGATCGCTGGTAGAGCGAGCGGCGGCGCATCAGGCGTTCGTCCAGCGTCAGGCGGCGCAGCAACCCGCGCCCGCTACGCCTCCTGCGCCCAAACCGCGCCACGATATTCCGGTGTTCGGAGCGGTCGAAGCGCCGCGTGCGCCGCTGGTCCGCCCTGAGGCGGTAGCTGCCGCGCAGCCGGCGCAGGAGCCGAGTGCGCGGCGTCGCGTCGCGATCGACCGGAAGAAGCTGGCCGACCACGGGATGCTGGTCCCCGGCGCGACGGTGACCGCGCTGGCGGAGGAGTTCCGGTTGGTAAAGCGCCAGTTGCTGACCACCGCGCGGCAGATCCGCGCCGGCGGCGCGGACGATCGCTCGCGGATGATCCTGGTCTGCTCGGCCAAGCCGAATGACGGCAAGACCTTCTGTGCGATCAACCTCGCGCTGTCGATGGCGGCGGAGAAGGATGTCGAAATCTTGCTGGTCGATGCCGATTTCGCCAAACCCGATGTGCTTCAGCGGCTGGGTGCGCCGGACGGGCCGGGGCTGCTCGACGCGCTGTCGGGCGGCGTCACGAATGTCGAGGACTGTGTGATCGACACCGATGTGCCGCAGCTGTCGGTCCTGCCCGCCGGAACGCGCAGCGTTGCCGATACCGA
>CAZWZP010000271.1:1410-2687 GCA_964638925.1 uncultured Stakelama sp.
GCGGGCACACGCGATCCTCGACGGGCTGGCGGCGGCCAATCCGCGCCGCATCGTGATTTTCGATTCGCCCCCGATCCTGGCCGCATCGCCCGCCAGCGCGCTCGCCAGCCATGTCGGGCAGGTCATGCTGGTGGTGCGCGCCGACCGCACGCGCGAGAGCGAGCTGCGCGATGCGGTCGGGCTGCTCGACGGGTGCGACCATATTCAGTTGTTGCTCAACAGCGTTTCCATCCAGCCAGGCGGGCGCCGCTTCGGGAGCTATGGCGCCTATTACGGGGAACCCGACCAATGAGGCTGTCCGCCGCGGCGCTTGCCGTCTCCGCCCTGCTGTCCGCGCCCGCGCTGGCGAAGGACAAGAGCAAGTCGATCACCCCCTATGTCGACGCAGGGCAGGTGCTGGTCGCCGACCTTTCTGGCGGGGGCGAGG
This sequence comes from uncultured Stakelama sp., assembly GCA_964638925.1. GTDB lineage: Bacteria > Pseudomonadota > Alphaproteobacteria > Sphingomonadales > Sphingomonadaceae > Sphingomonas. Next base: position 1,838 of record CAZWZP010000271.1, read on the forward strand.
TGCTGACCTATTCGACGATCGGCGCCGGGGTCGATGCGTCGATCCAGACGCGCCGGGTCGAGGTGCAGCTCTCGTACAAGTACGAGCGCCGCTTCGATTACCAGAAGCCGGTCGCCGATCAGGACACGCATAGCGGCCTCGCGCGCGCAGCGGTGAAGGTCGCGCCGGGCTTCACGGTCGAGGGCGGCGCGCTGGCGACGCGCGCGCGCAGCGACATTCGCGGTGATGCGCCGACCAATTTGGCGGGCAATGTCCGCAATGTGAGCCAGGTCTATTCGGTCTATGGCGGGCCGACCTTCCACACCGGCAATGGTCCGGCGAGCGTCAGCGCGGCCTATCGCTTTGGCTATACCAAGGTCGAGGCACCGACGATTTCGTCGATCGACCCGGCGGCGCCGCCGGTCGATGTGTTCGACAGTTCGACCAACCATCTGGCGCAGGTCCGTGCCGGGGTGAAGGCGGGCACGATCCTGCCGGTCGGCCTCAGCGTCGCGGGGGCGTGGCAGCGCGAGGAGATGAGCCAGCTCGACCAGAAGTTCGACGGCAAATATGGCCGAGTCGACGCGGTGCTGCCGATCGGTCGCGGGCTCGCGGTCGTGGGGGGCGTCGGCTACGAAAAGATCGAGATCACGCAAAAGGACGCGCTGCGCGATGGCACCGGCGCGATCGTGCGCGACGGGGCGGGGCGGTTCGTGACCGATCCGGCGTCGCCGCCGCGCATTGCGTACGAGATCGAGGGCATCTTCTGGGACGCGGGCGTGCTGTATAAGCCGAACGCGCGGCTGATGCTGGAGGCGCGGGCGGGCCGCCGGTACGATTCGATGAGCTATACCGGGTCGCTGCAGTGGCA
>CAZWZP010000272.1:0-1992 GCA_964638925.1 uncultured Stakelama sp.
CGCCCCGCCCTCCGCCGCCTCCGCCACCCAGCGCGCGATCTTGGCGGCATAGTCATCCCACTCGGTCAGCTGCTCGACCGGATAGGCGGCGGTGGCGAGGGTGAAGGCGGTCATAAGGCGCGACTCCAGAATTGCAGCTGATGGGGCGTCTCGCCCGCTTCGCCAATGTCCGCCCAGTGCATTGTGCAGACAAGCCCCGGCACTTCGCGATAGCCGCGCGCGGTCCAGAACGCCGCATGGCTGCGCGCGCCCTCGGGCCGCATCGGATGATCCTCGGGCCGGATCACCGAACAGAAGGTGGCGTGGCGCGCCCCCGCCCGCCGCGCCCCCGCCTCGCGCTGGTCGAAAAAGGCGTGACCGATCCCCCGCCCGCGCCACTGCGGCAACAGCACCGATTCGCCGAAGTAAAAGGTCGTGGGAACGTCGAACCCGTGCGCCGCAACCGGCTCCAGCACGTCGGCGCCCTGCGCGGACAGCGGCGAGGCCGTCGCCATGCCGATCACCGCATCGCCATCGAACGCCGCAACCAGCACCGCGTGGGGCGCGGCGGCAAAGCTGGCGAGATACCCGCTCTCATAGCCCGCATCGCCGTCGTAAAGGTAAGGCCACTCGCGAAACACCGCGATCCGCAACCGCGCCAGATCGGCGATGCGGCCCTGCACCTCGCCGGGGTCGAGCGTGCGAACGGTGAGGCTCATCCCCCGACCTGCGCGATCCAGTCGGCGAGGTTGTAATGGACAGAAACGCGCGAAATCAGGCCATCGCGGATCTCGAAAAACGCTCCGGCCGGCAGGACATAGGTCTGGCCGGTTGCCGGCGGCAGCCCTTCGTCGGTCGCCAGATACGCCCCGTGCACGACAAACTCCGCCGCCGCCCGCGCGCCGTCCGGCGACGTCATCACCACGATATCGGCCAGCCGCTCGCGGTAACACCGGTCCATATGTGCCAGAAACGCGCGAAACGCCGCCTTGCCGACCTGCCGCCCGCCCTGATTGATGTCGTGCGCGACATCCTCGGTCAGGCAGGCAAGCATCGCGTCATTATCGCCCGCATTGAACGCGGCATAGTAACGCGCGACCAGCGCGGCGGTGGCGTCGCGCCCGCTCAAATCAGCGTAATCACGCCAAAGCCGCCGATCAGCAGCACCATCGCCAGCCAGCCGAGCAGCGTCAGCCGCTCCTCGATAAAAGCCTGCACCGGCGCGCCGAAGCGATGGACGAGGAAGGCAAGCAGGTAGAAGCGAAACCCGCGCCCGATGATCGCCAGGATCACGAACAGCGGGAAATTATAGCTGAAAAAGCCATTGGCGATCGTGATCAGCTTGAACGGCAACGGGGTGATCCCCGCCGTCAGCGTCACCACCGCGCCCCATTCGTCGTACAGCGCGCGCACCGTCTCGACCTTGCCGCCCAGATGATACAGGTCGATCACCCACTGGCCGATCGTGTCGAACAGGAAATAGCCGATCGCATAGCCCGCAATCCCGCCCAGCACCGATGCAATGGTACAGATGGTCGCGATCCAATAGGCACGCTGGCGCCGTGCCAGCATCATCGGGATCAGCATCACATCGGGCGGAATCGGAAAGAAGCTGCTCTCGGCAAACGACACTGCGGCCAGATAGCGATTGGCGTGACGGTGCGCTGCGAGCTTCAGCGTCCAGTCATAGAGCGCGCGGAACATGCGGGGCGAAACCTCTGCAAGGGGTCCGGGTGCGCCCGGAAGAGTTGGCAGGGGAGCTCGGATTCGAACCGAGGGCCTTCGGTTTTGGAGACCGACGCTCTAACCAGCTGAGCTACACCCCTGTGCGGTGCCGCGCTTTAGCGATGCTTCCGCGGAGCCGCAAGAGGCGGAATCGCGCTGGGCCGCTTGCCTTTCGCCCCATCTGTCGTTAAGGGCGCGCGCTTCCACCGGATACCGTTGGAATTGCGGGAGCACCGGATCACAAATCCGGGGCGTCTGGACCGCTAAACTTGAACCGGGCGTGGCTGC
>CAZWZP010000272.1:2073-2382 GCA_964638925.1 uncultured Stakelama sp.
TCCGCCAACCCCTCGCCGCCGATCGGTCCGGCGCTGGGTCAGCGCGGCGTGAACATCATGGAGTTCTGCAAGGCGTTCAACGCGGCGACCGGCGAGCAGGAAAAGGGCACCCCCCTTCCCACCGTCATCACCGTCTATGCGGACCGCAGCTTCAGCTTCGAAACGAAGCAGCCGCCGGCAACCTACCTCATCAAGAAGGCCGCGAACCTCAAGTCGGGCTCGAAGGAGCCGGGCAAGATCTCGGCCGGCAAGATCAAGCGCTCGCAGCTCGCCGAGATCGCGACCGCCAAGATGAAGGATCTGAACGCC
>CAZWZP010000272.1:2461-2671 GCA_964638925.1 uncultured Stakelama sp.
GACCCATGGCTAAGCAGACCAAGAAGCAGAAGGCCCTGGCCGGCACCGTCGACCGCGAAAAGCTGTACGGCGTCGATGAAGCCATTGCGCTGGCACAGAAGAACGCGACCGCCAAGTTCGACGAGACGATCGAAGTCGCGCTGAACCTGGGCGTCGATCCGCGTCACGCCGACCCGATGGTCCGTGGCCTCGGCACCCTGTCCGCCGGCA
>CAZWZP010000273.1:0-2657 GCA_964638925.1 uncultured Stakelama sp.
CGCCTGTCGATGGAACATAAGGCGAACTCAGTCAAGTCCGCCGCGGCCGCCGCTATGACGGCATCCTGCTCGACCCGCCCAAATATGGCCGGGGTCCCACCGGCGAAGTCTGGCAACTCGAACGCGACCTCCCTGGCCTGATCGCCGATTGCCGCCAGCTGCTCGACGGTGAGTCGCGCTTCCTGTTCCTGACGGTCTATGCGATCCGCATGTCCGCGCTGGCGATCGGCGAGCTGCTCAACCAGCATTTCGCCGATTTGGGCGGCAAGGTGGAATGCGGCGAACTCGGCGTGCGTGAGGAGGCAAGGGGGCTGGTGCTGCCGACCGCGATCTTTGCGCGGTGGAGTCGGTGACCGAATACCCGTTCCTCTTCTCCGCGGAGGGAGTCGCTCGCGAAGTAACTGGCCGTCGGCCGAATGCGCGTCACGCGTTGCTCATCTTCGTCACCGCAGCCGATTTCGAAGCTGCGCAGCGGCGGGCCGACGACGCAGCCACTGGAGCGGGATGGATGATGGCCCTGCTAAAAAGGGGCAAGCCGATCAGCGGCGAACCCATGGGTGACGAGATTCTCGATGCCGCGCTTGAAACTTCGCTGGAGGATGGCTCAGCGATCGTCGTTTACGCTGATGAGTTATCGCCGGACGCCTAACCCCGCCCCATCCGCATCGCCGCCCCCGCCACGAACGGGCACCCCGCCACCAGCAGCAAGCTCACCGCACCCAGCAGCTTCACCGCGCTCGGATCATTCCCCATCGCGCCCGCGCCAAAGATCAGCAGCGGCACCGCGAAGGGGAGCATCACCAGCCCTGCCACCGCACCCGCGCCGCGCAGTCCTGCCGTCAGCGCCGCAGTTGCGACGCCGAGCGCCGCCAGCCCCGGCGTGCCGATGAGCAAACTCACCCCCGCCGCCAGCGCCTGTTCCAGCGACAGGTTCAGCAGCCCGCTCGCCACCGCGCACGCCAGCAACAGCGCGGGCGCAAAGCCCAGCCAATGCCCGACGATCTTCGCCGCCGCGACGCTCGCGTCGTTCCACCCGCGCACCGCCAACTGATCGAGCACCCCGCTCTCCAGATCGGGCGCAACCAGCCGCTCGACCGGCAGCAACGCCGCGAGCAACGCCGCCGCCCAGATCACCCCGCCACCGATCCGCGCCAGCAATTTCGGCTCCGGCCCCACCGCGAACGGAAACAACACGGCCACCAACAGGAAAAAGGCGATCGGTAGCGTCAGGCCCCCTGCGGCCCATGCCCGGCGCAGTTCACGCGCGACCAGTGCGCCGAACCCGCTCATGCGCCGCCGCCGATCACGATTTCCCGCGCACCCTGCATCCGGATCGGCAGATGCGTCGCCACGACTGCGATCCCACCCGCCGCACGGTGCGCCGCGATCAGCCCGCCCAGCACCCCGATCGCGCCATGGTACAGACCGTTCGCGGGCTCGTCGAGCAGCCAGATCGGCGCCCCGCTCGCCACCACCCGCGCAATCCCGATGCGCTTGCGCTGCCCGGTCGACAACATCCGCACCGGCACCGGATAGAGATGCGCGAGTCCAACCGCCGCCAGCGCGCCCTCGACCGCATCGCGCCGCCCATCCAGCCCGGCCCAGAAGCGCAACGCCTCACCAACGGGCAATTCCGGGTCCAGCCCCGCCGCCTCGGCCAGCAACGCGCGTTCGCCGGAAACCGACACCCGCCCGGCGCTCGCCTTCAGCAACCCAGCGATGATCCGGATCAAACTCGACTTGCCCGCGCCATTCGGCCCGGTGACCAGCACCCCGCCACCCGGTTCCAGCGCCAGATCGAGCCCCTCGAACAGCATCCGCCCGCCGCGCGCACACGCCACGCCCTCCAGCCGGATGCCGCATTCGCTCACGCGACGCTGTCTTCCAGCGCGTGCATGGCTTCGTCCGACAGCCCGAAATGATGCCCCACCTCATGCACCACGACATGCGTGACCAGCGCCTCCAGGCTCACCCCGGTCTCGACCCATTCGGCGAGCAGCGGAACGCGATAGAGGTGGATCGTGTCGGGCTGCGGAATCTCGCCGATCGCAAACCCCTCCTTCTCGCCCACCGGCCGCCCCGAATACAGGCCGGTCAGCTCGAACGGATCCTCCATCCCCATCTCGCGCAACGTCGCATCGTCGGCAAAATCCTTCACGATCAGCACGATGTCGGGCAGATGGCTCGCAAAGGGTTCGGGAATCCGCGCCAGCGCCGCGCGCGCGAGCGCTTCCATCTGTTCGGCACTTGGCGCAAAGGTCTCGGTCACAGCGGTCATGGCCCCGGCTATGCCGCACCCAGCAACGGAGGGGAAGAATGGTCGAACAACTGAGCCAGGCGGAACGCGACGACGCGCTCGAAGGTCTGCCCGAATGGGATCACGACACGGGCCGCGACGCGATCACGCGCAGCTTCACCTTCGACGATTTCAGCCAGGCCTTCGCGTTCATGACCCAGGTCGCTTTGCTCGCCGAAAAGGCCGACCATCACCCCGAATGGTCGAACGTGTGGAACCGCGTGACGGTGGCGCTGAGCACACATGACGCGGGCGGCGTGACGAAGCTCGATCTGGAACTGGCGCAAAAGATGAGCGCGCTCGCGGAGAAGTTCGGCGCATGAAACTGGTTCTGGCCCTGGCCGCGGCGGCGGCTTTGATG
>CAZWZP010000274.1:0-2656 GCA_964638925.1 uncultured Stakelama sp.
GACAATATTCCGCTGTGAGGCCAGCCATGAAAATATTGCTGAGTATCCTACTTATCTGTGCAGGGTCGTTTGTTGCCCGCCCAGCAAATGCGGCATTCTTATCTGGCACGCAGCTATTGAGTTATTGTAACGTTTCCGAGAGGTCGCGAACCTTCCACCAAGAGTCCGCGATGTGCATGGCATATATCGCCGGTGTCGTTGACGGGACGAACGGCCTTCGCGGTGCATTCAACTTAACGGACGGATTTTGCCTCCCCGCTGGCGTGAGTATCGGGCAATTACAGGCAGTGGCGCATCAGTATCTGAGGCAGAATCCGGCAGAGCTTCATCGTGACGCCTCTTTGCTTGTGTGGACCGCGATGAAGCAAGCTTTTCCATGTGGACAGGCGAAATGAGACACTGCCACCTCAATCATGGCAGCATCGCGCTCGCGGGCGCGATTGCGCTGTTGGCCGGCTGCCAGCAGGCACCCGAAGCCGGCAACGCAACCGCGCCGGCTCCGTCTGCTACCCCTTCGCCGACCGGCGTGCGCGCCTTGCCTGAGGCCGAGCAGCTCAAGCTCGCCTTCCGCACCACCTACGGCAAGGATGGCGCGGCGCAGGTGCAGGAAGACGATGCCGGTGTCATCAATGTGAAGCCGGGCCAGCTGTTGTGGATCGGCGACACGGCGGTGCTGTTGAGCCCCGGCGCGAATGAGTCCGATTGCCATGCCTGTTCGGGGGCGCTGGCGATCGCCTATCTCAAGCCGCAGGGCGACGGGTTTGCGGTGACCGGGAAGTGGCCGACTTTGGTGCGCGGCTCCGGCTGGGGTGCGGTGCCCGAGTGGCGGGTGATCGGGGAGTTCACCGACAACCCAGCAGTCTATGTCGAAAGTGGCGACACGGCGCAGGGCTATTCATGCGGCGGGGCGTCGATCACCGAATTGAAGCCCGATGGGCCGGTGCAGTCGGAGCGGATCTGGCTGTCGTCGTCGAACGAGGGCGCGGTTGATGAGACGACGGGCAAGACCTTTGGCGGCGAACCGCTGATCCGGCTCGAGGGCAAGATCACCGATATTGTGAAGGGCAAGTCGTTCGCGGTGCAGGCGACCGGCACGGCGAAGTTCGTCGAACGCTATGAATATCGCGATGGCAAGTTCGTGCCGGTGCAGAAGGAGTCGCGGCTGTCGTGCTGAACCGGGGAGTGACGCCATGAAACTCGGCCGCTTGAACCATATCGGCGTTGCGACGCCGTCGATCGCGGACTCGATCGCCTTCTATCGCGATGTGATGGGGGCGAAGACGATCCATGAACCCTTCGACCTGCCGGCGCAGGGGGTGAAGGTCTGCTTCGTCGATACGCCGAACACGCAGATCGAGCTGATCGAGCCGCTGGGCGCGGACTCGCCGATCCACGGGTTTCTGACGAAGAACCCGGCGGGCGGGCAGCATCATGTGTGCTACGAAGTGCCGGACATCCACGCAGCCAAGGCGTGGTTCGAGGGTAAGGGCGCGCGAGTGCTTGGCGAGCCGCGCATCGGGGCGCATGGGACGCTGATCTTCTTCGTCCATCCGCGCGACATGGGCGGGGTGCTGACCGAGATTATGGAGAGCCCGCGTGATGGCACGCATTGATTGTCTTGCGCTCCTGCGAAGGCAGGAGCCCAGGGTGGTGAAGGGCGCCGCGTGCGGCTCTGGGCTCCTGCTTTCGCAGGAGCACAAGGAAGGAATTGATGGATGAGTGAAGACAGCGTCCTTTACAGCCTTGAAGAAGGCGTCGCGACGATCCGGCTGAACCGGCCCGAGCGGCTGAATGCGGTCACGTTCGACATGCTCGATCTGATCCGCGCGTCGTTGCTGCGCGCGGTGAATGAGGGCGCGCGGGCGGTGTTGCTGACCGGGGAGGGACGGGCCTTCTGTTCGGGCGCGGATCTGGCCGGACGGGTGGATCGCGGGCCGGTCGATCCGGCGGAGAGCCTGGAGTTTCACTACAACCCGCTGGCCGAAACGCTGTCGAAGCTGCCGATCCCGATCGTCACCGCGATCAACGGGCCGGCGGCGGGCGCGGGCGTCGGCATCGCGCTGGGCGGCGATATCGTGGTGATGGCGAAGAGCGCCTATCTGCTGCTCGCGTTCAGCAATATCGGGCTGGTGCCCGATTGCGGCGCGACCTGGCTGGTCGCCAAGTCGGCGGGGCGGGCCAAGGCGCTGGAAATGGCGCTGCTGGGCGAGAAGCTGTTCGACGACATCCAGGCCGATCCGCGCGGCGTGCTCAAGCGCTGCGCCGCTGGGCGAGAAGATGTTCGCCGATGACGCCAAGGATGCGGGGCTGGTCGCGCGCGTGGTTGAGGACGACGCGCTGATGGCAGAGGCGGGGAAGCTTGCCGCGACGCTTGCCGCCAAGCCAACCATCGCGCTGGGCCTGATCCGCGCGCAGATCAAGGCGGCGCTCAACACCACGCTGTCGGAGACGCTGAGCGTTGAGGCGGCGCATCAGCGGATCGCGGGCAAGACCGAGGATTTCCGCGAAGGTGTGATGGCGTTTCTCGGCAAGCGGGCGCCGGAGTTCAAGGGTAAGTGAGTATGACGACGGTCCAGAATTCCCTCTCCCCTTGGGGGGGGGAGGGAGCCGCGGAGCGGCGGAAGGGTGGGGGCGACCCGCTCACCCTCACCCCCCC
>CAZWZP010000275.1:0-2619 GCA_964638925.1 uncultured Stakelama sp.
CGCGAGCGCCTCACCCTCGATGTCCTCGGCGATGATCAGCAGCGGGCGACCCGACTGAACGACGGCTTCCAGGATCGGGAGCATCGCCTGCAGGTTCGACAGCTTCTTCTCATGGATCAGGATGTACGGATCGTTGAGTTCGACCGCCATCTTCTCAGGGTTGGTGATGAAGTAGGGCGAGAGGTAGCCGCGATCGAACTGCATACCTTCGACGACGTCCAGCTCGAATTCGAGGCCCTTGGCTTCCTCCACGGTGATCACGCCTTCCTTGCCGACCTTTTCCATGGCTTCGGCGATCTTCTCGCCGACTTCACGGTCGCCATTGGCCGAGATGATCCCGACCTGGGCGATTTCGGCCGAACCCGACACGGGCTTCGAGCGCGACTTCACGTCCTCGACCACCTTGGTCACGGCGAGGTCGATGCCGCGCTTGAGGTCCATCGGGTTCATGCCGGCCGCGACCGACTTCATGCCCTCACGCACGATCGCCTGAGCGAGAACGGTCGCGGTGGTGGTGCCGTCGCCGGCGATGTCGTTGGTCTTCGAGGCCACTTCGCGCACCATCTGTGCGCCCATATTCTCGAACTTGTCCTTGAGCTCGATCTCCTTGGCGACGGTGACGCCGTCCTTGGTGATGCGCGGTGCGCCGAAGCTCTTGTCGATCACGACGTTGCGGCCCTTCGGGCCCAGCGTGACCTTCACCGCGTCGGCGAGGATATCGACGCCGCGCAGGATGCGCTCACGCGCGTCGCGGCTGAATTTTACGTCCTTGGCTGCCATGGTGGAAACCCTTTCAAAATGTGGAAAGTCTCAAAAGTCACGCCGTCCCGCTTGCGTGCGACGGCGTCGCGGAGAAGGTCAGCCCAGGATTCCCAGGATGTCGCTTTCCTTCATGATCAACAGGTCTTCGCCGTTGACCTTGACCTCGGTGCCAGACCATTTGCCGAACAGAATGCGGTCGCCGGCCTTGACGTCGAGCGGGATGCGATCACCGTCTTCGTCACGGGTGCCGTCGCCGACGGAGACGACTTCGCCTTCCTGCGGCTTTTCCTGGGCGGTGTCGGGGATGATGATGCCACCGGCGGTCTTGGCCTCGGCCTCGACGCGGCGGACCAGCACGCGATCGTGCAGCGGACGGAAGTTCATGGAGCTCTCCTGAACGTGGTTGAATAGATTGTTGGCACTCACCCCCGGCGAGTGCCAGCAGCAGGCATATGGGTGACCGCTGACGGGGCGTCAACGGGTGCGCGCAGCTTTGACGCATTTTGTCGGTCAAGCGGTTGCAAGATGGGTCGCATCTGTATTGTTTGATTAACACAGCGACTTTACTCGCTTGCGCCCAGGCTTTACCTGTGCGTCAATCGCGCGGGGCATTTCGGAGAATTCAGACGTGAAACTGGTACGCGGCGCATGGAAGCTGCTCGTCGGCATCAAGGACGCACTGGTCCTGTTGTTCATGCTGTTCTTCTTTGGGGCGTTGTTCGCATTGCTGTCGGCGCGGCCCAATCCGGGTGCGGTCAAGGACGGCGCGTTGTTGCTGGCGATCGACGGTACGATCGTCGAACAGCCGGCCGAAGCCGATCCGTTCGGCGGGCTGGGCGGTGGCGACACTCCGCGCGAGTACCGGATGCGCGACCTGGTCCGCGCGCTGGACGCGGCGAAGGACGACAAGCGGGTCAAGGTGGTGGTGCTCGATCTCGACCGGTTCGGCGGCGGCTATCCGGCTGCGGTCGCGGAAGTGGGCGAGGCGATCCGCCGCGTGCGCGACGCCAAGAAGCCGGTGCTGGCCTATGCCACCGGCTATAGCGACGCGAGCTATCTGCTCGCCGCTAACGCCAGCGAGATCTGGGTCGATCCGATGGGCGGCACGATCTTCACCGGGCCGGGCGGGTCGCGGCTTTATTACAAGGGCCTGATCGACAAGCTGGGCGTCACCACGCACGTCTATAAGGTCGGCAAGTTCAAGTCGGCGGTCGAACCCTATATCCTGACCGCCCAATCGCCCGAGGCGAAGCAGGCGAACGAGGCGCTGTATGGCGCGATCTTCGGCCAGTGGCAGGAAGCGGTGAAAAAGGCACGGCCCAAGGCGCGGATCGAACCGCTGCTGACCGCGCCCGCCGATGCGGTGGTCGCCGCGAATGGCGATTTCGCCAAGATGAACGAGCAGCTAGGCTTGGTCGACAAGCTGGGCGACCGGCTGGCGTTCGGTAAGCGCGTGGCGGAGATCGCCGGCGTGGACAAGGGCAAGCCGACGGGCAGCTACAAGACGATCAAGCTCGCCAACTGGCTGGAGGCCAACCCGGTCAAGAAGACCGGCGATGCGATCGGCGTGATCACCGTCGCGGGCGAGATCGTCGATGGCAAGGCCGGGCCGGGCGTGGCGGCGGGCGACACCATCGCCAATCTGCTGCTCAAGGGGCTGGCCGACAAGAAGCTGAAGGCACTGGTCGTGCGCGTCGATTCGCCGGGCGGTTCAGCGCTGGCGTCCGAGCGCATCCGCCAGGCGATCTTGGTGGCCAAGGAACAGAAACTGCCGGTCGTCGTGTCGATGGGCAGTCTCGCGGCGAGCGGCGGGTACTGGGGCGCGACGGCGGGCGACGTGGTCTTTGCCGAGCCGAA
>CAZWZP010000276.1:0-1701 GCA_964638925.1 uncultured Stakelama sp.
CGCGCGGCGGGTCGGCGAGGCCGAGCGCGGCGCAGCGCGCTTCCAACACCCCAGTCGCGGTGGGCGCGGCCAGCAAATCGGCATGAAGGCGTTCGACGGAGGTCATCTGCGCGGCAGCGACGGCCTCGATCAGGATCGCGGCCAGCGCCATTCCACTCACCGCCCGCGCAGTGCCGCCTGCGCCGCCGCCAGCCGCGCGATCGGCACGCGATAGGGCGAAGCGGAGACGTAATCGAGGCCGGTTTCCTCACAGAAGGCGATCGACGCGGGGTCGCCACCATGCTCGCCGCAGATGCCGAGCTTGATGTCCGGCCGGGTCGCACGGCCACGTTCGGCGGCGATGCTGATCAGTTCGCCGACGCCCTCGACATCCAGGCTGACGAACGGATCGCGGGCATAGATGCCCTTTTCCACATAGGTGGTCAGGAACCGCCCGGCATCGTCGCGGCTGACCCCCAAAGTCGTTTGCGTCAGGTCATTGGTGCCAAAGCTGAAGAACTCACCGACCTCGGCAATGTCCCCGGCGCGCAATGCGGCGCGGGGCAGTTCGATCATCGTGCCGACCAGATAGTCGATCGTCCGCCCCTGTTCGGCGAACACCGCCTGCGCGGCGCGATCGACCACCGCCTTCATCAGCTCCAGCTCGCGCCGGGTCCCGACCAGCGGGATCATCACCTCCGGCACCGGCGCCGCGCCCGACTTCTTCGCGACGACGCACGCCGCCTCGAAGATGGCGCGCGCCTGCATCTCGTAGATTTCGGGATAGGTCACGCCGAGGCGACAGCCGCGATGGCCGAGCATCGGGTTGAATTCGTGCAGCTCCGCAGCGCGGCGGCGCAGCGTTTCGACGTCGAGACCCGCAGCCTTGGCCACCTCCTCGAACTCCGATTCCTCGTGCGGAAGGAATTCGTGCAGCGGCGGATCGAGCAGACGGATGGTGCAGGGCAGCCCGACCATCACCTCGAAAATCTCGATGAAGTCGCTGCGCTGTTCGGGCAGCAGCTTGTCGAGCGCGGCGCGGCGCCCCACCTCGTCGCTTGCCAGGATCATCTGGCGTACCGCCGTGATCCGCGCCGCGTCGAAGAACATATGTTCGGTCCGGCACAGCCCGATGCCCTCCGCGCCGAACTCGCGCGCGGTGCGGCAGTCGAGCGGGGTTTCGGCGTTGGTGCGGACCTTCAGGCGGCGCACTTCATCCGCCCACACCATCAGCGTGCCGAAGTCCCCGGCCAGCTCGGGCTGGATCGTCGGGACTGCACCCAGCATCACTTCGCCGGTCGATCCGTCGATCGTCAGCACCTCACCCTCGCGCACTTCGCGCGTGCCGATGCGCATGACGCCTTCCGACGCCTTGATCGACAAAGTGCCGGCGCCGGAGACGCACGGACGCCCCATGCCGCGCGCCACCACCGCCGCGTGGCTGGTCATGCCGCCACGCGCCGTGAGAATGCCCTTCGCCGCGTGCATTCCGTGAATGTCTTCCGGGCTGGTCTCGACGCGGACCAGGATCACCGCCTCGCCATTGGCGGCGCGCTTTTCGGCGGTGTCGCTGTCGAACACCGCAATGCCCGACGCCGCACCGGGCGAGGCGGGCAGCCCCTTGGTCAGCACGTCGCGCGGCGCATCGGGGTCGAGCGTGGGGTGCAAAAGCTGGTCGAGCGCGCCGGGCGCAGTCCCCGCGGCAGCATCACGGCCTTCTAC
>CAZWZP010000276.1:1715-2548 GCA_964638925.1 uncultured Stakelama sp.
AACCCTTCATTGGCCATGTCGACCGCGATCTTCAGCGCCGCCTTGGCGGTGCGCTTGCCCGAGCGGGTCTGGAGCATCCAGAGCTTCCCGCGTTCGACCGTGAACTCGATGTCCTGCATGTCGCGGTAATGGCGTTCGAGCTGGTCGAACACCCGCGCCAGCTCGGCATAAGCCTCGGGCATCGCCTCTTCCATCGACAGCGGTTTCGCCCCTGCCCGCTCCCGCGCTGCCCGCGTCAGATATTGCGGCGTGCGGATGCCGGCGACGACATCCTCGCCCTGCGCGTTGATCAGGAACTCGCCATAATAGGCGTTCTCGCCGGTCGCGGGGTCGCGGGTGAAGGCGACGCCGGTGGCCGAGGTGTCGCCCATATTGCCGAACACCATCGCCTGCACATTGACCGCCGTGCCCCAGTCGCCGGGGATGTCGTTGAGGCGGCGATAGACCTTCGCGCGCTCCGACTGCCACGACCCGAACACCGCGCCGATCGCGCCCCACAGCTGATCGTGCACATCCTGCGGGAACGGCTTGCCCCACAGCTCCTGCACCAGCGCCTTGTATTCCTCGACCAGCTTGCGCCAGTCGTCAGCGGTCATCTCGGTATCGAGGCTGTAGCCGCGATCCTCCTTGGCGATCTCCAGCGCTTCCTCGAACCGGCCATGGTCGAGTTCGAGCACGACGTCCGAATACATCTGGATGAAGCGGCGATAGCTGTCCCACGCAAAGCGCGCATCGCCGCTGATCGTCGCGAGGCCGACCACGGTGTCGTCGTTGAGGCCAAGGTTGAGGACGGTGTCCATCATCCCCGGCATCGACACCCGCGCGCCGGAGCG
>CAZWZP010000277.1:0-2499 GCA_964638925.1 uncultured Stakelama sp.
TGTAGATTTCCGTTGAGATTTGACCCGGGATTTTCATCGAGAAGTGACCCGGGTTGTTGGTAGCTATGTCCGTTCGGACTTGGGTTTGGTCAAGGGTTGGACATTCTCCTTTTTGGTTTTGCGCTGCGCGGCGGATGCCTTGAACCGGAAGCTGTCGTTGCCGGTTTCGAGGATATGGCAGTGGTGGGTCAGCCGATCGAGCAGCGCGGTGGTCATCTTGGCATCACCGAACACGCTGGCCCATTCGCTGAAGCTCAGGTTGGTGGTGATGATCACGCTGGTGCGCTCGTAGAGCTTCGAGAGCAGGTGGAACAGTAACGCCCCGCCTGAAGGACTGAACGGCAGATAGCCCAGCTCATCGAGGATGATGAGGTCAAGCCGCAGCAGGCGTTCGGCCAACTGGCCAGCTTTGTTCTGGGCCTTTTCCTGTTCGAGCGCATTGACCAGGTCGACGGTGGAGAAGAAGCGGACCTTCTTGCGATGATGCTCGACCGCCTGAACGCCGAGCGCAGTGGCGATGTGGGTTTTGCCCGTTCCCGGGCCGCCCACGGCGACGACGTTATGCGCTCCATCGATAAAGTCGCAGCGATGCAGCTGGCGCACCATGGCCTCATTGATCTCGCTGGCAGCAAAATCGAAGCCGGCCAGATCCTTGTAGGCGGGGAACCGCGCGGCCTTCATCTGATAGGCGATCGAACGCACCTCACGCTCGGCCATCTCGGCTTTGAGCAGTTGGGACAGGATCGGGACTGCAGTATCGAACGCAGGCGCCCCCTGCTCGATGAGATCGCTGGCCGCTTCGGCCATGCCATACATCTTGAGGCCGCGGAGCATCACGACGACAGCCGCGCTGGCAGGGTCATGACGCATGGGCTGTCTCCTTGGCGCGCAGCGTATCATAGCGCGCCACATCGGCTCTGGGCTCGCTCGTCAGCGACAGCGCTTGCGGGGCGGCGATAGGATCGGGGCCAGCGGGCTTTCCATCGATCAGGCGGTGCAGCAGGTTGAGAACGTGGGTCTTCGTGGCAACGCCTGCCTCAAGTGCCAGCTCGACCGCGCACAGGACTGCCTGTTCGTCGTGCTGGAGCACCAGCGCCAGGATCTCGGCCATTTCCTTGTCGCCGCCGGGGCGCTTCAGCAGCTGCCCCTGCAACTGCCTGAAGGCATCGGGCATCTCAGTGAACGGGGCACCATTGCGCAGGGCACCGGGCTTGCGCTGGATCACCGCGAGATAATGCCGCCAGTCATAGACCGTCTGCCCGCCGCTGCGGTGAGAGCGATCAATGATCCTCTCGTGCTCACACAGGATCTGCCCCTCGGCGGCGATCACGATCCGCGCGGGGTAAACCCGCAATGACACCGGCCGGTTCGCAAAGCTGGCTGGCACGCTGTAACGGTTGCGCTCGAAGTGCACGAGGCAGATCGGCGAGACCCGCTTGGTATGCTCGACGAAGCCGTCGAACAGCCCACCCAGTGGCATCAGGCTGGGCAGTTCCTCCGCATGCACCTCGGCGATGGTGCCCGGCAAAGTGCCATGCGGGATCTCGGCCCATTGCGCGATGCATTGCTCCTCGAGCCAGGCATTGAGGGCTTCCAGATCAGCGAAGGCTGGCATGCGCTGCCACAACCGGCGCCGGGCGTCCTGAACGTTCTTCTCGACCTGACCCTTTTCCCAACCAGCAGCAGGATTGCAGAACTCAGACTCGAACAGATAATGGCTGGCCAGCGCCGCGAACCGCGCGTTGACCTGCCGCGCCTTACCAGTGCCGACCTTGTCCACCGCAGTCTTCATGTTGTCGAAGATCCCACGGTGCGGAACACCGCCCAGAACCCGGAACGCCTGCGTCAGCGCATCGAACAGCATCTCATGGGTCTGCAGTGGATAGGCTCTGACGATAAAGGCCTTGCTGTGCGTCAGCTTGGTGTGGGCCGCCTGCAGCTTCACACGCTCGCCGCCGAGAACCGCCCAGTCCTCGCTCCAGTCGAACTGGAACGCCTCTCCCGGCGCAAACACCAGCGGCACGAAGGTCCCGCGTCCACTGGTCTGCTGTTCATATTGCCGCTGCGTCTTCCATGCCCGCGCAAAAGCGGCAACGCGCCCGTAAGAACCGTCGAACCCCAACGCCACCAGATCGGCGTGCAACTGCTTCACCGTGCGCCGCTGTTTGCGCGACTTGCCAGCCTCGATCCGCAGCCAATGCGACAGCTTCTCCGCAAACGGGTCCAGCTTGCTGGAACGCTCGGGAACCCGAAACTGCGGCTCCACCGCGCCGCTGCGCAGATACTTGCGGATCGTGTTCCGCGACAAGCCAGTGCGCCGCGCGATCTCCCGGATCGGCATCCGATCTCGCAAATGCCAGCGACGGATTACACTCAGTAACGCCATGTCGATCACTCCTGTCTCCCTCGCTGCTCACAGCAAGGAACCGGTCAAAACATGGGTCAAATCTCAATGAAAACTCACCAGCCTCCCGGGTCAAATCTCAACGGAAATCTACA
>CAZWZP010000278.1:0-215 GCA_964638925.1 uncultured Stakelama sp.
AGCTGCCGTGGGTGACGCGCGAGGCGCTGGCGGTGCTCCAGTCGCATGACTGGCCGGGCAATGTCCGCGAGCTCGAGAATGTTATCCAGCGCGCGCTGTTGCTGTGCATGGGCGATGCGATCACGCCCGACCACCTGATTTTCGACCGCGCGCCGACCATGGTCGCACCGGTGCAGGCCGAACCCGGCCAGCTCCGCAGCGTCGTCCAGCTCAGC
>CAZWZP010000278.1:315-2491 GCA_964638925.1 uncultured Stakelama sp.
GCCAAGGCACGCGAGCAGGGCGAAGACCTTGTCCGGAGGATTAGCGCATGAGCGTGAGCGGAATTGGCGGTGCCGGCGGCATCGACCGGGTGATGCAGCTGCGCGCCCAGATCCTTGAACGCAACGAAGCGCTGCAGCGCGCGACCAGCGGCGCGTCCGTATCGGGTGCCGCGCCGCTCAGCCAGCCCGCTGGCCCGTCCAGCTTCATCGACACGATGGAGCAGGCAGTCGGCAAGGTGAACGACGCACAGCACCGCGCCAGCGAGCTGTCCGCCGCCTATGAACGCGGCGAAACGATCGACATCGCCAAGGTGATGCTCGCCCGCCAGGAGGCGTCGGTCGGGTTCGAAGCGACGCTTCAGGTCCGGAACAAGCTCCTGACCGCCTATCGTGACATCATGAGTATGCCGGTCTGACCATGAGCAACGCCATCGCCACCACCGACGCCCCTGTCCCCGCCACGAGCGGCGGCATGGCCAATCCCCTCAAGCAGATGGGCGACCTGCTCGCCCAGCCGGCGGTGAAGCGCAGCTTGCCGCTGATCTTCATGCTCGGTCTGATCGCCGCTGCCGCGCTGGCATGGATGGCGCTGTCGACCCCGCCACAGCGGGTGTTGTTCGCCAACCTTCCCGAAAGCGACAAGGCCGCCGTGGCGCAGGCGCTCGACGCGGCGAGCATCGCCAATGGCATTGACGGATCGGGATCGATCACCGTCGCCGAGGATGATTATCACAAGGCGCGGATGCTGCTCGCCGGGCAGGATCTGCCCAAGGCGGCACCTGGCGGCTACGCCTTGCTCGACAACCTCCCGATGGGCGCAAGCCGCGCGGTCGAGGGCGAACGGCTGCGCCAGGCGCGCGAAACCGAACTCGCCCGCTCGATCGGCGCGATCGACACGGTGGCCGAGGCGCGGGTGCACCTCGCCACCCCCGAATCCAGCGTGTTCGTCCGCGACAAGGCGGAGCCGAGCGCATCGGTGATCGTCAAGCTCCAGCCGGGGCGCAGCCTGTCCGACGCGCAGGTCCGCTCGATCGTCAACCTCGTCGCCTCGTCGGTGCCGGGGATGAAGCCCGACAAGGTCACGATCGTCGACCAGATGGGTGCGCTGCTCAGCAAGTCGGGCCAGGAATCGAGCGCCGGCGACGCGCGCATCGATTTCCAGAACCGCGTCGAGGACAAGGTCCGGCAACAGCTGGTTCAGCTGCTCACCCCGCTGCTCGGCGCCGGCAATTTCAGCGCCGAAGTGCAGGCCGAGGTGGATCTCGACGAAAGCCAGGCGACCCGCGAAAGCTATGACAAGGAAGGCACGGTGGTCCGCGCCGAACAGGGCAACTGGACCGGCGCGCCGCGCGACGGTGCGTCCGTGCCCGGCGGCATTCCCGGCGCGCTGTCGAACGTGCCGCCGCCGCCCAGCGCCGCTGTGGTACCGACCCCCGGCGTTCCGGCCGAGGCGGGTCAGCCGGTGACTCCCGTTGCAGCGCCGGGCATGAAGCAGAGCGACAGCTTCACCCGAACCTACAGCAATGGGCGCGAAGTCTCGGTCACCCGCAACATGCCAGGAAGCATCAAGCGGCTGTCGGTCGCAGTGCTGCTGCGCGAGGAGCCGGGCAAGCCGCGCGGCCAGGTCGAAATCCGCCAGATCGACGAGCTGGTCAAGGCGACCGTCGGCTATAAGGCCGATCGCCAGGACCAGGTCACGGTGGTCAGCCGCAAGTTCAGCACCAACGCCGCCGCCGAGACGGCGGGCATCCCCTTCTACGAAACGCCATGGTTCGCGATGGTCGCGCGCAACGTCACTGCGCTGGTCATCGCCTTGCTCGTCCTGCTGCTCGGCGTGCGCCCGCTTGCCCGCGCGCTGATGCGCCGCCGCGACGATACGCGCCCTGCCGGAGCCGCGATGGGCGGTGCCGATGGCGTGCAGCTGCCGACGCCGGTCAGCCCGCAGATGCTGTCGGGATCGGGCCTGTCGCTGGGCGACCGGGTGGGGCTGGTGCGCGATTTCACCCGCGAGAATCCGGCGCGCGCCGCGCTCGCCGTGCGCGACATGATCCGCACGGAGGGCCAGTGAGATGAACGCCCCGCGCCGCTTCACCGGAGTCGAGCGCGCCGCCGTGCTGAGGATGGTCGTCGGCGACGAGGAGGCCGCCGCGATCCTGCAAAGACTCGATCCCGACGC
>CAZWZP010000279.1:0-2481 GCA_964638925.1 uncultured Stakelama sp.
AAGCAACTGATCGGCGATGATGTGAGAAACATTGTCGGGCACGCCCCGGCTATGGCATGGACCGGGCGAATGAGTAAGCAGCGCGCCACCACCGACGAACCTCGCCGCAGCAACCGGGTCCGCGCCGTCGCGGATCTGGTGCCGGACGTCGGCCGCGTCGCGTTCCGCAAGTTCGGTTTCGTCCAGAGCGCGGTACTTAGCCGCTGGAGCGAGATTGTCGGCGAACGCTATGCTGGCGTCTCCTCCCCCGAATCGATCCGCTTCCCGCGCGGCGAGCGGTCGAACGGGGTGCTCAGCCTGGTGGTACAGGGTGCGCACGCCCCGATGATGCAGCATATCGCGCCTGAGATCGTCGAGCGCGTGAACCGTTTCTTCGGCTATCCCGCCGTCGCCCGCGTCGCGATCCGCCAGGGGGAAGTCGCGCGCAAGCCCAAGCCCGCCGCCCCCGCACCCGCCGCGCCGCTTGCCGCTGAGCTTGGCGACAGTCTGCGCGCGATCGTCGATCCCGAATTGCGCGCGGTGCTCGAAGGTTTGGCGTCGGGAGTCGCCGCGCCTGTGCTCAAGCTTGGAAAGATCGACTGATGCGCCTGTTCGCCATCCTCGCTCCATTGGCCGTCGCCGCGATTGCCGCGGGCGGAGCAACCGCGCAGCAGCCGAAGAAAAAGGCCGCAGCATCGCGCGACTGGGGAACCCATATCAGCCAGGCCCCGTCGGGCGCCTATCTGATCGGCAACCCGGCCGCGAAGGTGAAGCTGATCGAATATCTCAGCTACACCTGCGGGCATTGCGCGCATTTCATCGCCGAATCCAAGGTGCCGTTGAAGGACGGCTATGTCCGGCGCGGCGCGGTGCAGGTCGAAGTGCGACACGCAGTGCGCGACCCGCTCGACATGGCGGCGGCGATGCTGGCCCGATGCAGCGGGCCGCGCGGCTTTGCCGGGGCCACCGACGCGATCTTCGCCACCCAGGCCGATTGGGTGCAGCGTGGCTCGCAATGGTGGCGCGCCAATGCGGCATCGCTCCAGTCACAGCCCGAACTGATGCAGCTCAAGGCAGCAGCCGAAGCGTCGGGGCTCAGCCAACTGATGCGCGGGCGCGGCATGACCGACGCGGCGATCAACCAGTGTTTCGCCACCCCGACCGACCTCAACCGCCTGACCGCGATGGCGGAAGCATCGTGGAAGACGATCAAGGGCACGCCGACGTTCATCATCAATGGCAAGACCGGTGGCGGCGGCCATTGGGAAACGCTCGAACCCGAACTGCGCGCGGCGGGCGCGCGCTGACCCATCCCCGGAAATGGAGACGTGACTTGAAGCGAATTGCAATCGGCCTGGTATCGGCGATGGCTCTGGCCAGCTGCGGCGGCGAAGACGCAGGCAATAATACCGCCGCCGCGCCTGCGGCTCCCGTGGCCGGTGCGTCCGCACCATCGGGGACGCAGTGGGTCGATACTGTGGTCAAAACCGCCGAAGGCGGCTTTCGCATGGGCAACCCCGACGCGCCGATCAAGCTGATCGAATATGGCTCGCGCACCTGCGGCCATTGCGCGGCGTTTGCCGTCGCCGGGATGGAGCCGCTCAAGGCCTATATCGCAACCGGCAAGGTTAGTTTCGAGTTTCGCGACTTCCTGCTCAATCCGATGGACGTCGGCGCGGCGCTCGTCGGCCAGTGCGCGGGTCCGGCGCCTTTCTTCCCGATCCTCGACCAGATGTTCGCGGAGCAGGCGACCCTGCTCGGCAACGGACCGAAACAGGGCGACCCCTTCATCCAGCAGGTCGAAGCCATGGGGCCGCAACAGCGCATCGCCGCGCTCGCGGAAAAATTCGGCTACCTCGCCTTCGTCCAGCAGCGCGGCGTTCCGGAGGCGCAGGCGCGCGCGTGCCTCGCCGATCAGGCCGCAACCGAAGCGCTGGTGAAGGCGGCCGAGGCTGGCCAGAAACAGTTTAATATCGCCGGCACGCCGACCTTCATCCTCAACGGCAAGGTGCTGGAAAACACCGGAACCTGGTCGCAGGTCGAGGCCGCGCTGAAGGCCGCAGGCGCCTGAACCGCATGATCGGGCGGGGCCGCTGACATGCAGATCAAGCGGCTTCGCCTGACGGGGTTCAAGAGCTTCGTCGACCCTGCCGATCTGCGCATCGAGCCGGGGCTGACGGGCATCGTCGGCCCCAATGGCTGCGGCAAGTCCAATTTGCTCGAAGCGTTGCGCTGGGCGATGGGCGAGAACAGCGCCAAATCGATGCGCGGCGCGGGGATGGAGGACGTGATCTTCGCGGGCACCGCGAGCCGTCCGCAGCGCGACTTTGCCGAAGTCTCGATCCTCGCCGAACAGGCTGGCGGTCCCGATGACGGCGAGTTGGAAGTCGTCCGGCGGATCGAACGCGGCGCGGGATCGGCCTATCGCATCAATGGCCGCGACGTTCGCGCCAAGGATGTCGGGCTGCTCTTCGCCGATTCGGCGACCGGCGCGCATTCGCC
>CAZWZP010000280.1:0-209 GCA_964638925.1 uncultured Stakelama sp.
GAAGGGGAGAGGGCTTTACAATCCCCTCTTCCACCA
The DNA here is from genome assembly GCA_964638925.1 of uncultured Stakelama sp. GTDB lineage: Bacteria > Pseudomonadota > Alphaproteobacteria > Sphingomonadales > Sphingomonadaceae > Sphingomonas. The sequence goes on from CAZWZP010000280.1 coordinate 37, forward strand.
ACCACCGCGCCAGCTTGGCCACGCGATCGACCTTGTCGGCCACCGTGCCGAGCTTTTCGTGGAAGACGATCTTTTCGAGCTTGGGATGCGACTCCTCCAGCCGCGTCTTCAGATCAGTTTCATAGAAGAAGCGCGCATCGCTGAGCCGTGCGGCGAGCACCTTCGGGTTGCCC
>CAZWZP010000280.1:358-2192 GCA_964638925.1 uncultured Stakelama sp.
CATCGAGAAACGCGGCGTCGAAGCGGCCGAGCAGCGGCACCGGCCATTCGGTCAGGCCGGCATTCTCGATCAGCAGCCCCTCGTCCTCGACCAAAGTCAGCCCGGCCTTGTTCGCCGCCAGCTTCGCGCCGACCGCGATGGTCGCGCGGCGCTCATTCTGGTCGACGATGACATGGGCGTCGCGCAGCTGTTCGACATAGGTCGCGGCGCTGGTGATTGTCACTGCATCGGGATGGTGGAAGCGATGGCCGACGGTGACGGCCCCGGACTTCACGCCCGCGACCTCGCAATCCACCACCGTTTCGCCCAGCAGCGCGACGATGCCCTGCAGCGGGCGGACCCAGCGCAGGCTTTCGGTGCTGAGCGACGCCTCGCCCCAGCGCATCGATTTGGGCCAGGGGAAGGCGCGGATGATCGCCGGGATGGCTTCGGCCAGTACGTCCGCCGTGGCGCGGCCGGGCTTGTCGATCACCGCGAACAGGGTCGCGCGGCCCTTGACGTCGCGCGTCTCCAGCGCGTCGCGGGTCAGGCCCGCCTTGCGCAGAAAGCCGTCGATTGCCGCATCGGGCGCATCGGCGGGCGGGCCTTTCAGCTCCTCGCTCACCGCCGCCGTCTGCTCGGGCAGGTCGCGCGCGATCAGGGTCAGGCGGCGCGGCGTCGCATAGGTGACCAACGCACCGGCCTTGAGACCAGCCTTGTCCAGCTCGGCGGTGAACAGGCGGGCGAGATCCTCGCGCGCCTTGTCCTGCATCCGCGCGGGAATTTCTTCGGAGCGGAGTTCGAGGAGGAAGTCGCTCACAGGCTCCACTCCGGATACTTGGCGCTCCAGTCGGGTTTCATGTGGTCGATATACGCCTCGCAGCTGCCCTTCGCGAGATCGCGGACGCGGCCGATATAGGCCTGACGCTCGGCAACCGAGATGACGCCGCGTGCCTGGAGCAGGTTGAACAAATGGCTCGCCTCGATCGCCTGTTCATAGGCGGCGATGGGGACATTGTTGGTCAGGCAATTCTCGCACTCGGCCATCGCCTTGCGGAAGCCTTCGAACAGCGTGTCGGTGTCGGCGACCTCGAAATTATACTTCGACATCTGGCGTTCGTTCTCGAGAACCACGTCGCCATAGGTGACGCCGGCATCGTTGAACGCCAGATCGTACACGCTGTCCTTGTTCTGGATATACATGGCGAGGCGTTCGAGGCCGTAGGTCAGCTCGCCCGCGACCGGCTTGCAATCGAAGCCGCCCATCTGCTGGAAATAGGTGAACTGCGTCACCTCCATCCCGTCGCACCACACTTCCCAGCCCAGCCCCCAGGCGCCGAGCGTCGGCGATTCCCAGTCATCCTCGACAAACCGGATATCGTGCTTGAGCGGATCGATGCCGATCGCGGTCAGGCTGCCGAGATACAGCTCCTGCAGGTCGGGCGGGCTGGGCTTCAGGATCACCTGATATTGGTAATAATGCTGTAGCCGGTTGGGGTTTTCGCCATAGCGGCCGTCGGTCGGGCGGCGGCACGGCTGAACGAACGCGGCGTTCCACGGCTCCGGGCCGAGCGCGCGCAGCGTCGTCGCGGTGTGGAAGGTGCCGGCACCCATGCGCATGTCATAGGGCTGAAGGATCAGGCAGCCGCGCTGGCTCCAATAATCATGGAGGCGCAGGATCATGCCCTGGAAGCTGAGCGGCGTGGTCATGGTGCCGGGCTTTGGCGAAAGGGCGAAGAGCGGTCAACTGCGGTTGACGCGCGCGGCGCGGGCAGGCGTCGAGCCCGCGTGTTCACGATGCATCCGCCGCGGCGTCACGCGACTCGCCTAGCGTCGATGTCATGACGGGCATCCG
>CAZWZP010000280.1:2205-2417 GCA_964638925.1 uncultured Stakelama sp.
TTGTGGGTGGGCAAGGAGGCGGACACGACCATCTATCTGTTCGGCACGGTCCATGTGCTGAAACCCCGGATGCACTGGTTCGACGAAGGCGTGCGCGACGCGTTCGACGCGAGCGACGAAGTGGTGCTGGAGATCGCCAGGCCCGACCCACAGGCAATCGCCGCGCTGACCGCGCAGCTGTCCGCCCCGCATCGCATGGCCGGCTGGCTGGT
>CAZWZP010000281.1:0-2109 GCA_964638925.1 uncultured Stakelama sp.
CCCCCGGCGCCATCGCCGCCCGCATCGACGCCACCAACGAGGTTGCCGGAACCTCGCACTTCATCGTCATCGACGGCGATGGCAACGCGGTGTCGATGACCACCACGGTCGAAAGCTTTTTCGGCACCGGTCGCATGGTCGACGGCTTCTTCCTCAACAACCAGATGACCGACTTCTCTTTCGTGCCGACCGGCCCGAACGTGATTCAGCCCGGCAAGCGCCCGCGCTCGTCGATGGTGCCGACGGTCATCCTCAACCCCGACCGCTCGCCGGCGCGATCGGCTCGCCCGGCGGCAACGCGATCCTGGGCTATGTGTCCAAGGCTTTGGTCGGCATGATCGACTGGAAACTCCCCGTCGCCGACGCCATCGCGCTCCCCAACCTCGTCGCACGCGGCGGCAGCTTCAACGGCGAAGCCGACAAATTCGCCCCCGAACTGCGCGCCGGAATGGCGCAGCGCGGCGTCACCGTGCGCGGCGGCACCGGTGAGGATTCCGGCCTCCACGGCGTCATGATCCGCGACGGCAAGTTCGACGGCGGCGCCGACCCACGCCGCGACGGCGTTGCGAAAACCATCACTTTGCCAGCGAGGAAATAGGATGCGCCACTTCATCGCCCCGATCGCCCTGATCATCGCCGCCCCCGCCGCCGCCCAGCAGGTGCAGGTCGAGGAAGTCCAGTTCCTCAGCCGCGACGGCAAGACGCAGGTGAAAGGCTATCTGTTCAAACCTGCCAACGCCCCGGAAAAGGCTCCGGCGGTCGTGATGATGCACGGTCGCGGCGGCGCCTATTCGTCGCTCGCCAAGGGCCGCTACGACGCCACCACCCTCGCCGCGCGGCATAAGGCATGGGGCAAGCTCCTCGCCGAAAATGGCTATGTCGCGCTGATGGTCGATGATTTCGGCGCGGTCGGCCATCCCTCGGGCTTTGCCGCCGGCACCTATGCCGATCGCCCGCCCGAGGTGGACGAAGTCAATTTCCGCCCGCTCCATGCCTATGGCGCGTTGCGCTACCTCCAGTCGCGCCCGGATGTCACCGGCAACCGCGTCGCCCTGCTCGGCTGGTCGAACGGCGGCAGCGCCACGCTCGCCGCGATGGCCGACGACAAGCCCGGCGACATGCGCAAGATCGGCTTCGCCGCCGGCGTCGCACTCTACCCTGGCTGCGGCCTCAAGAAGCGTTTCGACAAGACCGGCTACAAACCCTACCACCCCGTCCGCGTGTTCATGGGTACGGCCGACGAAGAGGTCTCGCCAAAGCTCTGCGAAAGCTTCGTCGCGCGCAGCAAGGGCCAGGGCAACGACATCGCGCTGCGCATGTTCGAAGGCGCCACCCACAGCTACGACACCCCCACCAAATCGCGCCAGTCGGTCGAAGCGAACGCCACCGCAAAGGCTGCAACCGAAGCCGACATCCTCGCCTTCCTGGCCGAGAAGCTGAAGAAGTAACCCATTCCTCCCCCAGCTCGCTGGGGGTGGCAGCGCGAAGCGCTGACGGAGGGGCCGCCCCGCAGAGGGCGGAATTTTGTCGAGACGCTGAATATATTCCCGAACCGCCCCCGGCTGTCTGCGCAGCCGCCCCTCCACCACCGGCTTCGCCGGCGGTCCCCCTCCCCTGAGCAAGCTCAGGGGAGGAATTGCAACCAATCCCCCCCTTCCCCCCCCCCCCCCCCTCCCCCCCAGCCCCCGCGATACGCCAAAGCCCCCAGCGATGACCGCCCGTATCGACATGGGACTCGACAGCGGCGGCAACCCGGTTGCCGTCGATCTGGAGGAGTTGCTCGCCACCCGTCTGCTCGTTCAGGGCAATTCGGGCTCGGGCAAGTCGCACCTTCTGCGCCGCCTGCTCGAAGGCAGCGCCGCCTATGTCCAACAGGTCGTGGTCGATCCCGAGGGCGATTTCGTCAGCCTCTCCGACGCCTTCGGGCACATCTCCGTCGACGCCGCCGAATACAGCCTCACCGAACTCGCCCGCCTCGCGCTGCGCGTCCGCGAACACCGCGCGTCAGTCGTCCTCAACCTTGAGGGGCTGGAGATCGACGGCCAGATGCGCGCCGCCGCCGCCTTCCTCTCCGCGCTGTTCGACGCACCGCGCGAACATTGGTACCCG
>CAZWZP010000281.1:2127-2388 GCA_964638925.1 uncultured Stakelama sp.
GCTCTTCGCCCCCGCCGCCGCCGGCGAAGTGACCGAGGAAGCCCGCCGCACCTCGCTCGCCGCGATGACCAACCTCATGTGCCGCGGCCGCAAGCGCGGCCTCGCCGGCGTCATCGCCACCCAGCGCCTCGCCAAGCTCGCCAAGAATGTCGCCGCCGAAGCGTCCAACTTCCTGATGGGCCGCACCTTTCTCGACATCGACATGGCCCGCGCCGCCGACCTGCTCGGCATGGACCGCAAACAGGCCGACACCATCCGCGA
>CAZWZP010000282.1:0-1577 GCA_964638925.1 uncultured Stakelama sp.
GGTCCGAGCGCGCCGCCGGTCAGCGCGAAGCCGCCGAACACCATCGCGATCAGGACGACGAAGCCGATTGCTGGAAACATGAGCGCGATCTTCCCCCGAAGTCATCGGAGCCGCCTGAACGAGCGGCCTATTCAAACATGTCTAACGACCGATTCACCGCGAACTTGCGTGGAAATCAGCGCAGATAATCGAACAAGGACAGGCTGGTGAGCTTGGTGAAGCTCGCCTGTGTCGCCTGCAGGATGGTCAGCGTCTTCTGCAACTGCGCGATCGAGTCCGCGGTGTCGGCATCCTCGATTCCGGTTCGCGCCGCCTCCCGCGTGATCTCCGCCTCGCCCAGCCGTTCGGCCTCAAGGTCGAGGCGAAAGGCGCGCGCACCGACCGAGGCGCGGGTCGTGCCCACATGGTCGAGGGCGGCGTCGAGGTCGCGCATCGCGGTCTCGACGCCGCCCGCCGCTCCGTCCGGCCCGCGGCGAAGGCGGAAAGGATCTGGAACATGTCAGTGGTCCCGCCCGACCCGGCGATGCCGCCGAACGTGCGCGCACCGCTGGTGGTTGCAGCGATTGATTCGCCCTCCCTGATCGGGATCGCTGCGGCGTCGCCACCGCCGGTCCAGGCCACACTGCCGTCCCCTTGGACGGTGAAGGCCGCATCGCCTGATGTGCCGCCGAACAACGGATGGCCGCGCGTGTCCCTGCTGTTTGCGACGCCGATCAGGTCGGCGAGGATCGCCTCGATCTCGACCTTGATCGCCGCGCGACCCTCGGCATTCACCGTCTCGCTATTCGCCTGCACCGCGAGGGCGCGGGCACGCTGGAGCTGGGTTTCGACTTGGTCGAGCGCGGTGTCGGTCGCGCCGAGTAGCGCCTGTGCGGCCTTGATATTGGCACCATAAGCGGAATCGTCCGCCCCGGCGCGTTTGAGGCCCGACAGCTGCTGCCAGCCCGACGCGCTGTCGGACGGCGTGAGGATCTTCTTCCCCGTCGCCACCTGCGTCTGCAGCCGGTCGGCCTGGCTGCTCAGGCTCGCCATCAATAGCGAGGGGCGATCAAAGCTCTGGCTGGTCGTCACGCGCATGGGGATCACCGGATGTCGAAGAGGGTCTGGAGCGTTTCGCGGGCGACCTGGATCACCCGGCTCGACGCCTGATAGGCCTGCTGGAAACGGATCAGGTCGACCGCCTCCTCGTCCACGTTGACGCCGGACACCGAATCGCGCGCCGCGACCGCGTTGCTGCGGATCGTCGACTGGACTTCGGCAATCGCGCGGCGGCCGGCGAGCGCGCTGGCGTTGCCAGTGGTCAGCGTGGTCACCTGGCTCTCAAAGCCTTCGTCGCGGCGCAGTGTCGCGAGGGCGGTCAGATTGCCATTGTCGCGCGGCCCGCCGTCCGGCGTCGCGGCGGCGATGCCGCGCGGGTCGGACAGCGCCAGCCGGAAGTCGCGCGCGCCGGTCGCCTTGAACATGTCGGCACCTTCATTGCCGTCAAGGTCGTCGCCGCCCGCCTGCACCGCGTTCACGCCAGCGGCGAAATCGACGGCAAGCGTGTCGAGCGCGGCCTTGGCATCGGCGAGGCGGGC
>CAZWZP010000282.1:1602-2385 GCA_964638925.1 uncultured Stakelama sp.
CCGCTGGGCGACAGTGCCTGCGACCCTTCGATGCCATAGACGGCGAACGATACCGCTCCGTCGTTGCGGGCATAGGTGGCGATCGCGGCCTGATCGCCTTGCACAAGCAACGGCCCGCCGCCGCCGGCGCGCACCGTGGCGCGGCCCGCAGCGTCGAAGCTGGCGGCAACATCGGTCAGCGCCGCCATCGCATCGAGCAGCCGGTCGCGCTCGTCGAGCAACGCCGCCTGCGCGCTGCTGCCCTGCGCGGTGCGGCCCAGCGCGCCATTGACCTTGGCGAGTCCGGCGGTGAGCGAATTGAGGTTGCCGACGGCTGCATCGGCGGTGCCGTCGAGATCGGCGGTCGCCCCATCGATCGCGCTCGCGGTCGCATTGAAGCTGTGCGCGAGCGTCGCGGCGGCTTGCAGGAATGTCGCACGGGGCGCACTGGCCGACGGGTCGGCGGCGAGCGCGGTTGCGGCGTTGAAGAAGGCGGTCATCCGCTCGTCGAGCTTGTTGCCGGTCAGCGCGCTCTCGATCCGGTCGAGCCACACGATCCCCGCCTCGCTGCGCGCCAGATCGGACCCGGCGGCACGCACTTCGGCATTGCGCAGGTCGCTACTCGCCCGCGTGATGCCGGTGACGGTGACGCCCAGGCCGTTGAGGACACGGTTCGACGGATCGCTGGGCGCCGCCACTTCGCGCGTCGATGCGATGCGGCGCGTGTATCCGGCAGTGCCGGCGTTCGCGATATTTTCCGACGTCGTGGTCAGCGCGGTCTGGTAGGCGCGCACCCCGCTCGCG
>CAZWZP010000283.1:0-897 GCA_964638925.1 uncultured Stakelama sp.
GAAGCGCTGCGCATCGAGATTTTCGACAAGGTCAACGCACTCGGCATCGGCGCACAGGGGCTTGGCGGCCTCGCCACCATCCTCGACGTCAAGATCATGGACGCCCCCTGCCACGCCGCGGGCAAGCCGGTCGCGATGATCCCCAACTGCGCCGCCACCCGCCACGCGCACTTCACGCTGGACGGCAGCGGCCCGGCCTATCTCGAAGCGCCCAAGCTCGACGAATGGCCCAACGTCAACTGGACCCCCGACAAGGCCGCGATCCGCGTCGACCTCGACGCGCTCACCCCCGAAGTCGTGCAAAGCTGGAAGCAAGGCGACCGCCTGCTCCTCAACGGCAAGATGCTCACCGGCCGCGACGCAGCGCACAAGCGCATCGCCGACATGCTCGCGGCGGGCGAACCCCTGCCCGTCGAATTCAAGGGCCGCGTCATCTATTATGTCGGCCCGGTCGATCCGGTCGGTGAAGAAGTCGTCGGCCCCGCCGGTCCCACCACCGCGACCCGCATGGACAAATTCACCCGCATGATGCTCGACCAGGGCCTGCTCGCGATGGTCGGCAAGGCCGAACGCGGCCCCGCCGCCACCGACGCAATCCGCGACGCCAAGAGCGCGTACCTCATGGCCGTCGGCGGCGCCGCCTACCTCGTCGCCCGCGCGATCAAGGGGTCCAAGGTCGTCGGCTTCGAGGATCTCGGCATGGAAGCGATCTACGAATTCGAGGTCCAGGACTTCCCGGTGACAGTCGCGGTGGATGCGGAAGGCAACAACGTCCACCAGCTCGCCCCGCTCGTCTGGCGCGACAAGATCGCCAAGGAAGGGTTGCTGCAAGGCGCCTGACGCAATCCGCGCCGGGGTGATCCGCTCACCCCGGCACTAGCCCCGGCCGCTCCCCCG
>CAZWZP010000283.1:953-2368 GCA_964638925.1 uncultured Stakelama sp.
CGGTCCAGCGCCTTCAGCAACGCCGCATCGGTCTCTTCCGGCTCCGCATACGCCGGCACCGTCCGCGCCTTCGCCGCCACCACCCGCTCCGCCTGCCGCGCCGCCTGTTCGCGCACCAGCAACGTGCGCAACAGCGTCTCCGAATAGCGCCGCCGCGTCCCCGTCACCTTGCCGCCATGGACGATCGGCTCGTCCCAGCCCTCGACGGCGCGCTCCCACGCCACCTGCTCCAGGCACGGCAGCGACCGCGCCAGCGCCGCCTCACACGCCGCCGCAAATTCGGGCGAGCGCGCCTTCAGCCGCGTCACCGCACTGCGCGACATCCCCACCCGCTCCGCCGACGCCGCAATCTCACCCGTCTCGGCCAGCGCGCGCAGAAACGCCCGCCGCCGCACGTCCGACCACCCGTCCCAGCGCTCACGCGGCGCAGTCTCCGCGACCTTCGTCCCGCGCAGCGCGATCCACTCCGCCTGCCACTCCGCCACCATCGCGTCCCAGCGCTCGCGAAACTCCGGCCGCCGCCGCCGCCGCGTATAGGCCGACCCGACACACCGCCCAATCGCATCCGCCGCCGCCTGCGCCGTCCCGGTCTGCCTAAGCGCCAGCAGAAACGCCGTCTCGGTATCCTGCGTCCAGCGCATATAAGGTCGCTTGATCATCCCCTACCCCGTCCGTCACGTTGAGGGGAAACCAGTTATACGCGACGGGGCTTGTAGGAAAGAACATTAATTCCCATCGAACGAAGCGGGGCCACCTTCTGGTAGCCACGAAACCTCATCGCCCAAATCATCATTGGAAGGCTGCGGCATTATAAGTGCTGGCCATCTGTCTCGCATGCCTACCGTAAGGCATTCCTCGCCCCATAGAGAAAAAGGGTGTTGATCGTCCTCATCGTCGCATTGACAACGGTGCGCTTCTGGCGGTCCAAAGTGCTCAGCCAAGGCAAGACCGGCGTCCGTTCTACGGGCTGCGCGAGCGTTCTTGCCTGCAACTGAGATAATGAGAGCTACATCGACGTGTGCTTCCTCCCCATCTTCCGGCACATTCGTGAGAACGATTTCGTAACCGTCCCCTTGTTTGGGTAGAGAGGCAACCGATGCCGTTCGATAGCCGCAGTAATAACGGCGATTGGGCCCGGGAGGCGGTTCGTTTTTGCGAGCATTTTGAGAGGCAGCTATCGCACATCCAATTGCGTGGACATCACTGGGTTCAGGTGCCAAGCGCCGTAATACTGCTGATTGATGGTAGTTACCATCAGCTCCCGAGCTCTCGAATTGCCAGAGAAACTCGTCCACATGAATATTTTGCTCGAATGCGCGATCGAAGATAATGCAGCGAGAAATCTCGTCAGCTTCGTCAATCTGTACCGGCATCAGTTACCGCAGGTCACTCAGAGCGTAAGCGCTAAAACCTAG
>CAZWZP010000284.1:0-2032 GCA_964638925.1 uncultured Stakelama sp.
CCGAAACGCTGTACCCGGCGCTGCCCGACGACATCGACCGCGCCGCGCGAGATGTGTTGCAGGCCGCCCGCGACGCGAAGCTCAGCCTCGCCACCGCCGAAAGCTGCACGGGCGGGATGCTCGCCTCGCTGCTCACCGATGTCGAGGGGGTCAGCTCCGCGTTCGAGCGCGGCTTTGTGGTCTATTCGAAGGACGCGAAGTGCGAGCTGCTGCACATTGCGCCCGACACGGTCGAGCGCTGCAATGCGGTCAGCCGCGAGGTCGCGGTGGCGATGGCCGAGGGCGCGCTCGCGGCGAGCCATGCCGATATCGCGCTCGCCATCACCGGCTTTGCCGGACCCGGCGGCCCGGATGACGAACCGGGCCTGGTCCATTTTGCCTGTGCCCGCACCGGAAGACCCACCGCGCATCGTGCAGAACATTTTGGCGATATTGGTCGCGGACCGACCCGGATTGCCTGTATGCGCGTGGCATTGCAGATGATCGGCGAGGCAATCGACTAGTGGCAAAGCAGCGGTTCAATTCGATCCACGCCCACGGCATGGTGCGCGTCGGCGCCTGCACACCCAGCGCGAGCGCGGGCGATATCGCCGCGAACACCGCGTCGCACATCGCGCTGGCGAAACAGGGCGATGCTGCGGGCGCCGACCTGCTGCTGTTTCCCGAACTTGGCATCACCGGCTATGCGATCGACGACCTGCATCTGCAGGACGCGGTGCTACGCGCGACGGCGCAGGGCCTGGCCGAGCTGATCGCGGCGAGCGCGAAGCTACGGCCCGTATTGCTGGTCGGCGCGGCGCTGGAGCGCAACGGGCGGCTGTATAATTGCGCGGTCGCGATTGCGCGCGGTCGGGTGCTGGGGGTGGTGCCGAAGAGCTATTTCCCCAATTACCGCGAATATTATGAAAAGCGCTGGTTCGCCTCGGGCATCGGCCTGTCGGGGACGATCGACATTGCGGGCCAGACTGCGCCGTTCGGCACCGACCTGATCTTTGCCGCCAGCGACTTGCCCGATTTCGTGTTTCATGCCGAGATTTGCGAGGATTTCTGGGGACCGCTGCCCCCGTCCACCTTTGGCGCGATGGCCGGGGCGACGATCCTGTGCAACCTGTCGGCGAGCAACATCGTCATCGGCAAGGCGCGCGAGCGGGCGTTGCTGTGCGCGGCGCAGTCCAGCCGCACGGCATCGGCCTATGTCTTCTCGGCATCGGGGCCGGGGGAAAGCACCACCGACCTGGCCTGGGACGGACAGAGCCTGATCTATGAGCTGGGCGAACTGCTCGCCGCATCGGGCCGGTTCGACCTCGATGACGAGCTGATCACCGCCGATATCGACGTCGCGCGGCTGCGGCAGGAGCGGATGCGCTTCGGCACGTTCAACGACAGCGCCGCCGCCGCCGGCCACCCCGAACAGCGCTTCCGCCGCATCGCGTTCGAGCATCATCCTGGGTTCGACGATATCGGCCTGCACCGCGCGATCCGCCGCTTTCCGTTCGTCCCCAACACCGCCGAAAAGCTCGACGAGGATTGCTACGAAGCCTTCAACATTCAGGTCGAGGGGCTGCGCAAGCGCATGGTCGCGACCGGCAATGGCAAGATCATCATCGGCATCTCTGGCGGGCTCGATTCGACCCACGCGTTGATCGTCGCCGCCAAGGCGATGGACCGGCTGGGTCGCCCGCGCAGCGACATTCTCGGCTTCACCATGCCGGGCTTTGCCACCGGTGAGGGGAGCAAAGCCAATGCCTGGGCGCTGATGAAGGCGCTGGGCATCACCGCCGAAGAGATCGACATCCGCCCCGCCGCGCGGCAGATGTTGACCGACATGGGTCATCCGTACGCGGATGGCGAGCCGGTGTACGACATCACTTTCGAGAATGTGCAGGCGGGACTGCGCACCGACTATCTGTTCCGCCTCGCCAACCAGCGCGGCGGGTTCGTGCTGGGGACCGGTGACCTGTCGGAGCTGGCACTCGGCTGGTGCACTTATGGCGTCGGCGACCATATGTCGCATTATGCCGTCAATGCCGGC
>CAZWZP010000284.1:2062-2334 GCA_964638925.1 uncultured Stakelama sp.
ATCCGCTGCTGCGTCGCGACCAACCAGTTCGACGCGCAGACCAATACGGTGCTCGAAGCGATCCTGGCCCAGGAAATCTCGCCCGAGCTGGTCCCCGCCGACGCCAGCGGCGCGATGCAAAGCACCGAGGCGAAGATCGGGCCGTACGCGCTGAACGATTTTTTCGTGCATTATGTGGTGCGCCACGGGCTGGCGCCGTCGAAGATCGCGTTCCTCGCCTGGCATGCATGGCGCGATGCCGACGCGGGCGAATGGCCGCTGGGCGTGCCGCC
>CAZWZP010000285.1:0-2309 GCA_964638925.1 uncultured Stakelama sp.
CTAGAGCCTATTCGGGCTGGCTAGAGGCATCGTGATTGCCCTGGCGTGTTCGCTGGCAAGGAGCGGATCGCAGCGCGTAGCGGCGCTACGCGCAAGAACTGCGACGCAGACCAGCGGGCGCGCCAGGGCAACCCCGCAGGGGCGGGCGGATTTTGGCGCAGGGCTTCGTCGCTCGTCGATCACGATGCTTTGGCATCGCTCCCTTCTCGCTCCTCGCCCTGCGCCAAAATCCGCTCCGTCCCGATGCCTCTAGCCAGCCCGAATAGGCTCAAAGGGGGAGGAGCGGGTGGGGCCATCCCTGTCCCCCCGGCTTCCATCCGCTCCGACCCCCTTTAGAAAGGCGTTCTTATGCTGATCGCGATTCCCGACTTGCTCGATCCCGCCACGCTCGCCTCACTGCGTGCGACGATCGATGCGGCGGAATGGATCGACGGCAACGCGACCTCCGGCCACCAGTCCGCCCTCGCCAAGCAGAATGAGCAATTGCCCGAGGACAGCGCGGCGGCAAAGGCGGCGGGGAAGGTGATCCTCGACGCGCTTGGCCGCTCGCCGCTATTCTTCGCTGCCGCGCTGCCGCTCAAGGTCTTCCCGCCGCTGTTTAACCGCTATGGCGTCGGCCAGACCTTCGGCGTGCATGTCGACAGCGCGATCCGCATCCAGCGCGGCACCGACTTCCGCATCCGCAGCGACCTGTCGATGACCGTCTTCCTCGAAGACCCGGCAGACTATGACGGCGGCGAGCTGGTGATCGAGGACCAGTTCGGCGTACAGCGCGTCAAGCTCCCCGCGGGCCACGCGATCCTCTACCCCTCGTCCAGCCTGCACAAGGTCGAGCCGGTCACGCGCGGCCGCCGCGTCGCCTCCTTCTTCTGGCTCCAGTCGATGGTCCGCGACGATGGCGCGCGGCGCATCCTGTTCGACCTCGACCAGAGCGTCCAGCGCCTGACCGGCCAGCTCGGGGGCACCGACCGCAGCGTGATCGAGCTGACCGGGGTATATCACAATCTGCTGCGCCGCTGGGCGGACGCTTAGTGCCTCTCAATCCTCCCCCTGGCGGGGGAGGATTATTCGAGCATCGCCTTCAACCCGCCCGACAACCTCTCACCCCGCCCCCGCACCACCAGCTGCACCGCCAGCCCCTCGCGCTCGGCCAGCGCCATCGCCGCCTCCGGCTCCAGCACCGTCAACGCGCTGGCCCAGCCATCGGCGTGGCAGCACTCGGCATGGACCACGGTCACGCTCGCCGTGCCGTGCGCGATCGGCCGACCCGTGCGCGGGTCGATGCTGTGGCTGCCCGCCGCCGAATTGCGGCGATAGTCGCCCGAGGTCGCCACCGCGATCCCGTGCAGCGCGATGCGCAGCGGGGCGAGCGCCATGCCCGGGGGTGCCTCGACATCGACCCACCAGGGCTGGCCATCGGGCTGGATGCCGGCACCGACCAGCTCGCCGCCGATCTCGACCAGAAAATCGCTGCAGCCCATCGCGCGCAACCGCGCCGCGACCGCATCGACGGCATAGCCCTTGGCGATCCCCGACAGGTCGAGCCGCGCCGCGCGCGTGCGGCGCAGGCGGAGCAGCGGGGCGTCCAACTCGATCGCCCCCAATCCGACGGCGGCGCGGGCAGCGTCGATCTCGGTGTCGCTCGGCAGATCGCCCCGCGGCCCCGGCGGACCGAAGCCCCACAGGTCGACCAGCACCCCCATCGCCGGATCGAACGCCCCGTCCGACCGCGTCGCGATAACCAGCGCGGCGGTCATCACCTGCACGAACTCCGGCGCGATCCCGTGCCAGCCGCCGGGGGCAGCGGCGTTGATCCGGCTGAGCTGCGATGCCGGCTCCCAATGGCTCATCTGCGCGATGATGTGCGCCAGCACGCCCTGGATCGCCGCCGCTACGCCCTGCGGCGGCGCGACGACCTGCGCCGACCAGCGCGTTCCCATCGTCTCCCCGCCGAAGCGCTCCACAACCGCATGCGCCCGCCGCCGGTGAAAGGCAGCGGGCGACAGCGTCGCGGGTATGGCGATGCGGGGGGCGGGCGTCAGGGTGCCATCACCTCGACCGTCGTGACATAGCTCGCCCGGCGCGCGCCCGGGGCGGGCGGGCCGCCTTCTTCGCCGTCCGCGCGCGGGGTGGTGACGTTGATCCAGGTCATGCCGGGATCGCTCCACTTGATCGTCACCTTGCCATCCGCGCCGGTCGTCAGATCCTGCTGCTTCAGCTGGTCGCGATAGCGGATGCCGCCGGGGATCACCGTGACGCTCAGGCCCGGAGTCGGCTTGCCGTCGAGCAGGAACTGGAAGGTCGCGTCC
>CAZWZP010000286.1:0-2266 GCA_964638925.1 uncultured Stakelama sp.
GACGTAGCGCGCGCCGTCGGGCGTTTCGGCCAGCTGGGTCAGGATGCGGTCGGGGATCGCCACCGCTTCATGCACCACCCAGAGCGGGCAGGCGCCGCCGAAGCGTGCGAATTCGAGCCGGGTGGCCGAATGCCGTTTGGTAATGTTCCCGGCCATGTCGATGCGGCAGAAGAAGAAGGGGATGCCCTGTGCGCCGGGGCGCTGGAGCGTCGAGAGGCGGTGGCAGGCCTGTTCGAAGCTCGTGCCGAAGCGCTGGCGTAGCCGGTCGATATCGTGGCGCAGCTCGCGCGCCGCCTCGCGGAAGCGGGTATAGGGCATCAGCAGCGCGCCCGCCGCGTAATTGGCGAGGCCGAGCGCGAGCAGCTCGCGCGCGGCGGGTGAGGCAAGGCCGCTGGCGTCGGCGACCGCGCGCATCTCGTTGGCGAATTCGAGCGCGGCGAGGCGCTGGGCGAGGAGGAAGGCGCGGCTTTCGGGGGGCAGGACGCCGCTGATCGCCAGCCGCCGGGTTTCGGGGTCGAAGCGTGAGAGGCGCGTGTCGTCGTCGCGCGCCTCGGCGATCGCGATGCCGTGCCAGCCGCGCAGCCGGTCCTCCATCGCGCGGGGATGGTCGAAGCTGTCGGCCAGCGCCTCGGCGGCGCGGTCGAGCGGGTCGATATAATTGCCCTCGGCCTGATATCGAGCGGGTCGATATAATTGCCCTCGGCCTGATACCAGTCGCGCACCGCCTCCCACGGCAACGCACCGCCGCTGCCCGCGCCGCTTTCGACCTTGTCGTCGAGCACGTGCAGCTGCGCCTGACTGCGGCGCCAGGCTTCGTGCAGCGCGACCATGCGGCGGGTGAGGGCGGGGTGCTTCTCGACCCCGCGCTGGACTGCGGCCTCGTCCAGCGTTGCGGCGGGGATGCTGGTGTCGGTTGCCGCCTCGATCGCGCGGACCAGTTCGGCGGTGCTGTCGTCGCTGCCGACCTCCCCCCATAGATCGGGAAATTCGCGGCTGAGGGCGATCAGCACCGGCGGGGTGAGCGGGCGTTCCTCATTCTCGATCTGCGACAGATAGCTGACCGAAACGCCGAGCCGGGTGGCAAGCGCGGCTTGGGGCAAAGCGAGCCGCTTGCGCAGATCGCGGACGCGGTTTCCGGCGAAGAGGCGGCGGCGCTGTTCCATGGCTGCACAATATCCGCAGATATTGACAATGCAACTTCGCAACATTGCATTTGCACGGACGCGCGTGTCCTGTGCAGGGGCTGGCCAAGGGAGTACGCCATGTCTTCGACGATCGAGGAACTCGAACGCCGCCGCGCCGCCGCCCGGCTGGGCGGGGGCCAGAAGCGGATCGACGCGCAGCACGCCAAGGGCAAGCTGACCGCGCGCGAGCGGCTGGAGGTGCTGCTCGACGAAGGATCGTTCGAAGAGCTCGACATGTATGTCGAGCATAATTGCGTCGATTTCGGGATGCCGGAGCAGATCGTGCCGGGTGACGGCGTCGTCACCGGATCGGGCACGATCAACGGTCGTCTGGTGTTCGTCTTCTCGCAAGATTTCACCGTGTTCGGCGGATCGCTGTCGGAGCGGCACGCGCAGAAGATCTGCAAGATCATGGACATGGCGATGAAGGTCGGCGCGCCCGTGATCGGCCTGAACGATAGCGGCGGCGCGTCGCTGGCCGGCTATGCCGAGGTGTTCCAGCGCAATGTGCTGGCGTCAGGCGTGGTGCCGCAGATTTCCCTCATCATGGGGCCGTGCGCTGGTGGCGCGGTCTATTCTCCCGCGATGACCGACTTCATCTTCATGGTGAAGGATTCATCGTACATGTTCGTCACCGGCCCGGATGTAGTGAAGACCGTTACCAACGAGATCGTCACGCAGGAGGAACTGGGCGGAGCTGTGACGCATACCACGAAGTCGGGCGTTGCCGATGTGGCGTTCGAGAATGATATCGAGGCGCTGCTGGCGGCGCGCGACTTCGTGGACTTCCTGCCCGCGAGCAATCGCGAGAGTGTGCCGGAGCGGCCGTGCAGCGACCCGTGGGACCGCATTGAGGACAGCCTCGACACGCTGATCCCGCCGAGCGCGAACCAGCCCTACGACATGCACGAGCTGATCCGGAAGACGGTGGACGAAGGCGATTTCTTCGAGGTGCAGCCGACCCATGCCGGGAACATCCTGATCGGCTTTGGCCGGATCGAGGGGCGCACCGTCGGGATCGTCGCCAACCAGCCGATGGTGCTGGCGGGCGTGCTCGACATCAGTTCGTCGAAGAAGGCGGC
>CAZWZP010000287.1:0-2185 GCA_964638925.1 uncultured Stakelama sp.
GCACGACCTGCGCCCCCACCACCGCGCGGATGCTCCGGCGCTCGCCCGAGACGCTCGAACTGCGCATGAGCCGCGCAGGCGAAAACGCCGCCAAGGTCTGCGAATATCTGCGCACCCACCCCAAGGTCGAAAGCGTCGGCTATCTCGGCTTCCTCCCCGAAGGCAGCCGCCAGCGCGACATCTACGACCGCCACTGCACGGGCGCCGGATCGACCTTCTCGCTCTACCTCAAGGGCGGCGAGAAAGAGGCGTTCGCCTTCCTCGACAGCCTCAAGATCGCCAAGCTCGCGGTCAGCCTCGGCGGCACCGAAACCCTAGCCAGCGCCCCCGCCGCGATGACCCACCTCTCGGTCCCCGACGCCCGCAAGGCGGCGCTCGGCATCACCGACAATCTCGTGCGCATCTCGATCGGCGTCGAACATGCCGACGACCTGATCGCGGACTTTGAGGAAGCGCTGAAGGCGGTGTGACGCCACACTCCCCCTCCTGCGCGAGGGGGAGTGGCCCGCATCGGGACCGATTTCGCGAAATGCTTTACGGAGCAATTACAAACTATTGCGATGCCCTGACACCGGTGTAAGAACGCGACCCGTTGCGTTCAGTAGTTATACGGTTGTTCGTCGGTTATGCGTGATGTGGTTGAGTTCGGCGTGCTCCGAACACAGGGGCTGGCCGGGCTGACCCGACCCACCAAAATCGTCGGATTCGACCAGCCCGCCCTGCACGACGCGGAATTTATCGCCGCGCTGCGCACCACGCCGTTTCCCGTCGTGAACAATTATCTGAACGACCTGCTCGGCGGCCGCGATCTGGGTTCGGCCCCGCGCAGCATCGCACTTGGCACCTATCTCGATACCCCCGCGCCGCCCGCGGACAGCGTCAATGCGCTCGAAATGGTGCTTGAGGCACCCGTCCCAAAGGCAATCCTCAACCGCATCGATCTCCCGCAATCGCTCGGCCCGACGCGCCATCCGCGCTTCTTCGCGGGACGGCAGGGGTCGTGCGCCGACATGCATTTCGACTGGCTCAGCCACTGGTTGTTTCAGGTGCCACTGATCGGCCGCAAGCATTTCGCGTTCCTGCCAATCACCGCCGCCGGCGCGCTCGACGTCAAGGCGAACTTCGCCCGCCACAAGCTGCGCGACCTGACGCTCGACGACTGGTCGGCGTTCGTCGCCGACCATGATGGCTGCCATTTCGTCCTCGGCCCGGGCGAGGCTTTGGTCCAGCCGCCCTTCTGGTGGCATTGCGTCACCTATCTCGAACCGGCCGCGACCGTCTCGATCGGCGTCGGCGAAGTCGATCCCGTCATCGACGCGATCGTCGCCGAGCCCGGCCCGCGCGACTGGAAGCTGGCTGCCCTGTTCAACACGCGGCTTCAGGGCGGCGCACAGGCGGAAGGTGCCAGCCGGATGGTCGACGCGATGCACGCAGCACTCAAGGCAAAGGCCGCCCAGCGCGGCACCTGACCCCGACATAATTCGTCGCTTGCTAAGACAGACGGCGGCGGCGCACATCTCCGTCATGCGCCACCTCGCCCTGCTGCTCGCCCTGATCGCCACCCCCGCCGCGGCCGACGAGTTCAAATTCGGCCTCCAGCTCGACGAAAGCGCCACCGCCCTGCCCCGCGCAGCAGTGCTCCAGGCCACGGCGGAATCGCGCACCAATTGCACCCCGGCCACCCCGCCGAGCGAGGACTGCGCGCTCGGCCTGATCGCCGCCGCCGAACTGCTCGCCACCGCTGGCCTGTTCGACGACGCCGAGCGCGCCGCCCGCACCGCCCTCGCCATGATGGAAAGCCTGCGCGGCCCGGCGCATGAGGATACCAGCGTCGTGCGCGGCACGCTCGGCGCAGTTCTGCTGCGCGGTGGCCGCTATGGCGAGGCCGAACCGGTGCTGCGCGTCGCGGCACAGACGCTCCAGGCCAGCGCGAACGGCGACCCCGAACTGCTCGCCGATCACCTGATGAACCTCGGCATCGTGCTCGCCGAACAGCGCCGCTACGCCGACGCCGAACCCGCGCTGCGCCGCGCCGTCGCGGTGCGGCAGGACAAGCTCCCCGAAAACCTCCTCGCCATCGCCACCGCCCGCGCCAATCTCGGCGTGCTGCTCGCGCGCATGGGCCGCGACAGCGATGCGCTGGCCGAGCAACAGGCCGCGCTGACGATCCGGCGCGATCGGCTGA
>CAZWZP010000288.1:0-2163 GCA_964638925.1 uncultured Stakelama sp.
AAGCCGCGAATCTCCGGGCGGCGCATCAGTAGCTGCATCCCGATCCACGCGCCGAAGCTGACGCCCGCGATCCAGGTGGTCGATGCTTCGGGGTGGAAGCTCTGCACCCAGTCGAGTGCGGAAGCGGCGTCGCTCAGCTCGCCGATGCCGTTGTCGAACGTCCCCTGGCTCTTGCCGACGCCACGGAAGTTGAAGCGCAAGGTCGCGAAACCGCGGCGCTGGAAGGTCTTGTAGAGTTCCTGCACGATGCGATTGTTCATCGTGCCGCCGGCATTGGGATGCGGATGCAGGATCATCGCGACCGGTGCGCGGGGGCGGGGGGCGGGGGCGAAACGCCCTTCGAGGCGGCCTTCGGGACCGGGGATGATGACTTCGGGCAAAGTGGACCTGCTATGGCTGAGGGCGCGGTAGCGCGGAAACGGGTTCAGGCTATATAGTCCGCACGCCCCGACAAGCAATTGGAACGATTCTCCTGACCCAGCGCATCTATCTCGACCATGCCGCGACCACTCCGATGCTTCCGCAAGCGATTGCCGCCGTGGAGGAGGGAATGCGCCGCTGGGCCAACCCGTCATCGCCCCATGCCGAGGGGCGCGCGGCGCGCGCGGCGCTGGAGGATGCGCGGGCGCGGATCGCGGCGGCTTATGGCTGGGGGCATGAGGTGGTGCTGACGAGCGGGGCGAGCGAGTCGCTGTATCTGGCACTGAAGCGGTCGATGGCCGAGCGGCGGCTGATCACGGCGGTCGAGCATGACGCGGTGCTGCGCCACGCGGAGGGCGCGCGGGTGCTGCCGGTGCTGGCCGACGGGACGCTGAACCTCGATGCGCTGCGCGAGGCGATCGGGCCGGGGGTGCTGCTGTGCGTGCAGCGGACCAATAGCGAGACCGGGGTGATCCAGCCGATCGAGGCGATCGCGGAGATCGTGAAGGCGGCGGGTGGCATCTTGCTGGTCGATGCGGCGCAGATGCCGCCGCGCGCGTCGGCGGCGGTGCTGCGCCATGCCGATCTGGTCGCGGTGTCGGCGCACAAGCGCGGCGGGCCGCCGGGGATCGGCGCGCTGTTCGTGCGCGACTTTGCCAAGCTGCTGCCGATGGGCGGGCAGGAAAAGGGCTATCGCGCGGGGACCGAGAATCTGCCGGGCGCGCTGGGCTTTGTCGCGGCGGTCGAGGTGCCGGAGGAGATGGACCGGCTCTACACGCTGCGCGCGCGGCTTGAGGCGGCCCTGCCGGGCGTCGAGGTCGTGGGGGCGGCCAATTCGCGCAGCCCGCTGATCGGCGCGTACCGGATGCCGGGGGTGTCGTCGGCGGCGCAGCTGATTCGGTTCGACATGGCGGGGATTTCGGTGTCGGCGGGGAGCGCGTGTGCGTCGGGCAGCCTGCGGCCGAGCCATGTGCTGAGCGCGATGGGCTGGGACGAACCCGCGCTGCGTGAGGTGGTGCGGGTGAGTTTCGGGCGCGGGACGACCGAGCAAGAGGTCGATGCCTTTGCCGAAGTCTGGCGCACGATCGCCGACGAAGCGCGGGCGCGGGCGGCATGATCTATCTCGACTATCAGGCGACGACGCCGCTGGCGCCCGAGGCGCGCGACGCGATGCTGCCCTGGCTGGGCGACGATTTCGCCAATCCGCACTCGGCCCATGCAGCGGGGCGCAAGGCCAAGGCGGCGGTGGAGGTGGCGCGTGAGGCGGTCGCGGGGCTGATGCCCGCTGGCGGCACGGTGAGCTTTACCAGTGGTGCGACCGAGGCGCTTAACTGGGCGATCAAGGGTACGACCGGCGGCATCGTGACGATCGCGACCGAACATGCTGCAGTGCTGGACACGGTGGCGGCGGAGGCGCGGCGTGGGCGCGATGTGACAGTGCTGCCGGTCGGGCCGGAAGGGCTGGTCGACCTCAACGCAGCGCGCGACGCGATCGGGCCGGGGACGGGACTGGTCGCGGCGATGCTGGTCAATAACGAGATCGGCGTGATCCAGCCGGTCGAGGCGCTGGCGGAGCTGGCGAAGGCGGCGGGCGCGCTGATGCTGACCGATGCGGTGCAGGGGTTCGGGCGCGTCGCGATCCCGGACGGCGTCGATCTGGAGTAGTTCTCACCGCACCCAGAACCCACAATGACCCCCAGCTGCGTCTTTATCGGAGTCATGGATTATCCGCCCAATATCGAT
>CAZWZP010000289.1:0-2154 GCA_964638925.1 uncultured Stakelama sp.
TCCCCTGAAGGGGAGAGGGAGTTTACGGTCGTATCCACCAGATCGACATAAGCCAGCCCGTCGGCCAATTTGAGCGCCGTTTCGAAGCTCTCCGCCAACCGTGTGGCGATGTCGTCGCGGACGACGAGGCGGTCGACCACGACCTCGATGTCGTGCTTGTACTTCTTGTCGAGCGCGGGGGCTTCTTCGATCAGATAGGTTTCGCCGTCGATGCGGACGCGCTGGAAGCCGGCTTTCTGCCATTCGGCGAGTTCCTTGCGATACTCACCCTTGCGGCCGCGCACGACCGGGGCGAGGAGCAGGAGGCGGGTGCCTTCGGGCAGCGCGAGGACGCGGTCGACCATCTGGCTGACGGTCTGGGCCGCGATCGGCAGGCCGGTCGCGGGGCTGTAGGGGATGCCGACGCGCGCCCAGAGCAGGCGCATATAATCGTAGATCTCGGTCACCGTCGCGACGGTCGAGCGCGGGTTGCGGCTGGTGGTCTTCTGCTCGATGCTGATCGCGGGGGACAGGCCGTCGATATGCTCGACATCGGGCTTCTGCATCATCTCAAGGAACTGGCGCGCATAGGCGCTGAGCGATTCCACGTAACGCCGCTGCCCCTCGGCATAGATGGTGTCGAAGGCGAGGCTGGATTTGCCTGAGCCCGACAGGCCGGTGATGACCGTGAGCGTGTCGCGCGGAATGTCGATGTCCACGCCCTTGAGGTTATGTTCGCGCGCGCCGCGGACCGAGATATGCGTAAGTGCCATGCCGGGAGTTCTAGCTTTGTTCTTGAGGGGAAGCTAGGGGGGAGATAGGGGCGCGGGAGCGGAGTTGCGAGGGGTAACGTGCACCGCGACAGCAGCGACGCGCGGCTATCGCGGATAGCGACAATCATCGCGGCAGACTCGCCGCATTCAGCATGTACCGGGACTAGGCAGAGAATGGGTACGCAGACGCCGAGCACGATCGACGCAACCGTCAATGACTTTTGCGCGACCATCGCGCCGGGGGTGCCGCGCTATATTGACGTCAACCCCGGTGCGGGCGCGCGCATCGCCTATTGCTTTGACAATGCCGCAGAGGCTGCGGAGCGCGGCGGCGGAGCTGTAGCCTATGGCTGGATCATCTGGCGCTGGCCGGGCCGCTATCTTGAGGCGGAGCATCACGCGGTTTGGTGTCGCCCCGACGGCACATGGGAGGACGTGACCCCGATGCTGTACGGCCAGCGGCGCATCTTGTTCCTGAGCGACCCGGAAGCGGTGTTCGACCCCCCGCGCTATCGCCCCAACCGACTTATGGCGGAGCCGGGCAATGCGGCGGCGGAAGCCTATATTGCCTTGTCCATCGAACGCGCCGCAATTCTGAACGCCTATGGCGAGCCGGGCGTGGAGCACGCGATTAGTCAGGAGGACCAGGCGCGGCTAACCGCGATCAACCCAAAATGGATGGCGCTATATGCAGAGTTGCAGCACGGGTAAGTGACCGTATTGTCCGAGATTTCGACGAAATCTGACATTTCGGTCGCGCTCGCCTATCCCCAAATTCCATCCACCTACCGTTCATACCGGCTCGCCGAAAATCCCCTGAGTGAAATCGGGAGTGGTTCGATGCGTCGGATGATGGGTGTGAGCGGGGCTGCGGTAGCGCTGGTGCTGGCGGGTGGGTTTGTCGGGACGACGCACGCGGCGAGTGCGCCTGCGGCTGTCGGCTACGCCGCCCCCTCCCCTGTCACGCAGGCCGGTTGGCGGGCGGATTCCGGCGACTATTACTGGATCGACGCCGCCGATGGCCTGTTGGAGGCGATTGGCGACGCGCCGCCGGACTTTACCTTTGCGTTCGGGCGCGGCGATGCGTGGGGCTGGGAATTGCAGACCGGGCATCTGGTGCTGGCCGAGACCGACGAAGACGGTGCGATGCGCTATTATTATTTCGAGCCGGATGAAGATGCGCCGTTCCTGGTGCAGGAGGCGCGGCGGTCATTCGCCTATCAGCGGCAGCGGCTGGCAGTGGTGTATGACAGCGGCGGTGCGGCGCTATCGCCGCGTGAGAGCGACATGTGGGACGAGCGCGCCGAGGAGTTGTACGAACGCGGCCTCGCGCTGCGCAAGGCGGCGGATGGAACCGATCAATGGGATGCGGTCGATGCCGGATGGTGGGCCGGACAGATCA
>CAZWZP010000290.1:0-306 GCA_964638925.1 uncultured Stakelama sp.
GCTCCGCACCCCTTGGAATCACCACAATGGCCGACGACGACAGCTTTGAACCGCGCCTCGGGCGCCAGCGTCAGCAGGGTGCCAAACGCGCCCGGCGCTATCTCGGCCGCGTCCTTGCCGCCGCCAACCTTGCGCGCGGCGGCGCGGTGGCTTCCGGTCTCGCGCGTGGGGCGTTCTCAGGCGTCCGGATCGGACGCGGTGCGGGTGTCGGACGCCTGCTCGCCAGCCACGGCAAACATGCCGCCGCGAACGGCCGCCGCGTCATCGTCAAGGCGCGCATTGTCCGGCATCGCGGCACCCGCTTCC
>CAZWZP010000290.1:328-2115 GCA_964638925.1 uncultured Stakelama sp.
CCAGCGCGACGGCACGACGCGCGAGGGCGAGCGGGGTGCGCTCTACGGGCGCGATGCCGACGCTGTCGACGGCAAGGCGTTCGGCGGACGGGGAGCTAACGATCGCCACCAGTTCCGCTTCATCGTCTCGCCCGAGGACGGCGATCAATATGACGATCTGAAACCGCTCACCCGGCGGCTGGTGGCGCGCATGGAAGAGGATCTTGGAACGAAGCTCGACTGGGTCGCGGTCGACCATTTCAACACCGGTCACCCGCACACCCATATCGTGGTGCGTGGGAAGGACGATCGTGGTGCCGATCTCGTCATCGCCCGCGACTATATGACGACCGGCATCCGCGAGCGTGCCGCCGAGCTGGTCGATCTCGACCTTGGCCCGCGCACCCACCGCGAAATCGCGCAGACGCTGCGCGTAGAAGTCGAGCAGGAGCGCCTGACCTCGATCGACCGGGCCTTGCTCAAGGGGATGGACGCCGCGCGGATAGTAGCGACCAACGGTCGCGATGCCGCCGACCAGGCGCTGCGCGCCGCCCGGCTGGCGAAACTGTCGCGCCTGGGCCTGGCCGAGCCGCTCGGCGCGGGACGCTTCCGGCTTGTGCACGACCTTGCCGATACGCTCCGTGCGTTGGGTGAGCGCGGCGACATCATCCGCACGATGCAGCGCGACTTTTCCCGTGCCGCGACCGTGCGGGCGCCGGCAGATCGGGCGATCTACGATCCCGCCGCGTCCGGTGCCCGCCCGCTGGTTGGCCGCGTGCTGGCGCGCGGGCTCGCCGACGAACATGCCGATCGCCATTATCTGATCGTCGACGGGGTCGATGGGCGCAGCCACTATGTAGCGATCGGCAAGCCTGCCCTGAGCTTCGTCGATGGTGGCAAAGAAACCGATGCCAGCTTGCCGCGCGGTGCGATCGTGCGGATCGATCCGGTAAGCCCGACCGTGCGGGAGGTGGATCGGACCATCGCCGCGGTCGCCGCCGCGAATGGCGGACGCTATGATGTGGATGCCCATCTTCGCTACGATCCGGCCGCGACTCAGGTCTTTGCCGAAACCCATGTCCGGCGGCTGGAGGCGATGCGGCGGACGTCGGGCATCGTCGAGCGCGAACCCACGGGCCGCTGGATCATCGCGCCGGACCATCTGGCACGTGTCTCGGCCCATGAAACAGCGAGGCTACGGGACCGTCCGGTCGCGATTACCTTGCTGTCGTCGCAGCCGCTTGACCGGCTGGTCGATGCCGACGCCGCGACCTGGATCGATCGCGAGCTGATTTCGGCCGCGCCTGAGGCGGTTCGAGATGCCGGGTTCGGACGCGAGGTGCGCGAGGCTCAGGCGCGGCGTCGGCAGTGGCTGGTGGCGCAGGGTTTCGCAGAAGAGGCGGGCGGCGGCACGCCGTTCCCAAAAAGCATGGTTGCGGTGCTTCAGCGGCGCGAGCTGCTGCGTGTCGCGGGCCAGCTCTCCGACGAACTCAAAGTGCCGTTCCGCGAAGCTGCCGAAGGCGACCGTGTCGAGGGCCGTTATCGCCGCCCGGTCGACCTTGTCAGCGGGCGCTTCGCGCTCATCGAACGGTCGCGGGATTTTACGTTGGTGCCGTGGCGCCCGGTGCTTGAGCGGCAGGTTGGCAAATCGGTTTCAGGGTTGATACGCGGCGACGGGATTAGCTGGTCGATTGGGCGTGGTCGAAGCGGGCCGGGGATTTCATGAACAGGCCGCTTTCGTGACGGTCAAGTTAGGGAGAAGGCTGCAACCGACCGCAGTCGGTCAAAATCAACCGTACCCGGCGATC
>CAZWZP010000291.1:0-227 GCA_964638925.1 uncultured Stakelama sp.
GTCGCCGATGACGTCGCCGACGTAATCTTCCGGGGTCACGACTTCGACCTTCATGATCGGCTCAAGCAGCTTCGGGCCGCCCTTTTCGCGCAGTTCCTTGAAGGCGGCGCGAGAGGCGATTTCGAAGGCCAGGACCGACGAGTCGACGTCGTGGAAGGCGCCGTCGATCAGGGTCGCCTTGAAGTCGATCAGCGGGAAGCCGGCCAGCAGACCGTTTTCCTTGGCCG
>CAZWZP010000291.1:237-2098 GCA_964638925.1 uncultured Stakelama sp.
CCTTGGTGACGCCCGGAATATATTCCTTCGGCACCGCGCCGCCGACGATGGCCGACTCGAACACGAAGCCCGTGCCCGGCTCGCCCGGTTCGAACACCAGCTTGACGCGGGCGAACTGGCCGGTACCACCGGTTTGCTTCTTGTGCGTGTAGTCGATTTCCGCCTTGCGGGTGATCGATTCGCGATAGGCCACCTGCGGCGCGCCGATGTTGGCATCGACCTTGTAGGTGCGGCGCAGGATGTCGATCTTGATGTCGAGGTGCAGCTCGCCCATGCCCTTCAGGATCGTCTGGCCCGACTCGTGGTCGGTCGAAACGGTGAAGGACGGGGCTTCGGCGGCCAGCTTCGACAGGGCGACGCCCAGCTTTTCCTGGTCGGCCTTCGACTTGGGCTCGACGGCGATTTCGATAACCGGGGCCGGGAACTCCATGCGCTCCAGGATGACCGGCGACTTCAGCGGATCGCAGAGCGTGTCGCCCGTGCGGGTATCCTTCAGGCCCGCGAGAGCGACGATGTCGCCCGCGAAGGCTTCCTTGATGTCTTCACGGTTGTTGGAGTGCATGAGCAGCATGCGGCCAACCCGTTCACGCTTGTCGCGCGTCGAGTTCAGCAGGCCCATACCGGCTTCGAGCTTGCCCGAATAGATACGGCAGAAGGTCAGCGAGCCGACGAAGGGGTCGTCCATGATCTTGAACGCCAGAACCGACAGGGGTTCATCGTCCGAGGCCTTGCGGGTGACTTCTTCTTCGGTCTTGTAGTCGATGCCCTTGGTCGCGGGGATATCGACCGGCGACGGCAGATAATCCACAACGGCGTCGAGGAGCGTCTGAACGCCCTTGTTCTTGAACGCCGAACCGCAGAGGATCGGGAAGAAGGCCGAGGTCAGAACCGCCTTACGGATGCACTTCTTCAGGGTTTCTTCCGACGGCTCATTGCCTTCGAGATAGGCTTCCATCGCCTCGTCGTCGAGTTCGACGGCGTTGTCGATGAGGTACTGACGGGCTTCGTTGGCCTTTTCGACCAGATCCGCCGGGATCTCTTCGTCGTGGTACGACGCGCCCAGACCGTCATTGTCCCACACCACGGCCTTCATGCGGACGACGTCCACAAGGCCCTTCAGCGAGGATTCGGCACCGATCGGGAACTGGATCGGCACGGCCTTGGCGCCCAGACGGTCGCGGATCGACTCGACCGACTTGTCGAAGTCGGCGCCGATCTTGTCCATCTTGTTCACGAAGACGATACGCGGCACGTTGTACTTGTCGGCCTGACGCCAGACGGTTTCGGTTTGCGGCTCAACACCGGCGTTACCGTCGAGCACGGCCACAGCGCCGTCGAGGACGCGGAGCGAACGCTCGACTTCGATGGTGAAGTCCACGTGGCCCGGCGTGTCGATGATGTTCAGGCGCTTGCCTTGCCAGAAGGCGGTCGTCGCGGCGGACGTGATGGTGATGCCGCGCTCCTGCTCCTGCTCCATCCAGTCCATGGTGGCAGCGCCATCGTGGACTTCGCCGATCTTGTGGCTCTTGCCGGTATAGTAGAGGATACGCTCCGTGGTCGTGGTCTTGCCGGCGTCGATGTGCGCCATAATTCCAAAGTTACGGTAGTCCTCGATTTTGTGACTGCGGGGCATTGTACGGGCCTCAGACAAAAAGGGGATTTAAAAAAAGTGTGTAGGCACTATGCGTAAGCGCGGGAGACTTAATGAATAAAGCCGCCCGCGCCTTATAGACCTTTTTTGACAGGACCGTGACAGCCCTGTCCCGCAAGGAATTACCAGCGGTAGTGCGCGAACGCGCGGTTGGCTTCGGCCATCTTGTGCGTGTCTTCGCGCTTCTTGACCGCGGTGCCGCGGTTGTTG
>CAZWZP010000292.1:0-2051 GCA_964638925.1 uncultured Stakelama sp.
GTGAGGGCGGCGCCGGGGCGGCCGGACTGGAGCAGCGCGCGGGCGAAGGGTTCGGCGACGTCCAATAGCTGCGGGCTGTCGGTGCCGTAGATGCGGGTGGCGGCGGCGATGCGCTCGGCGAACAGCTTTGCGCCCTCTTCCTTGCCCTGCATCGTCAGGTTTGCGGCGAGCGCGCGCCATGCTTCGGTGCGATATTCGCCTTCCCACGGGATCATGTCGTTGCCCTCGATCTTGGCGAGCAGCAGGCGGCGGATCGGTTCGGCCTGCGCGGCGCGGCCCTGGCGTTCGAGCAGATGGGCGAGGCGGGCGCGGGCGAAGACATTCGGGTCGTCGAATGCCGCAGCGATGTTCATCTGGTCGTCGCTGTCGCCCAGCGCCAGTGCCTCGCGCGCATGGGCCTCGGCATCGGACAGCGCGCCGGACGCTTCCAGCGCGTCGGCGCGGGCGAGCAGGTAGAACATGCGCCGCCACACATTGATCTCGGCTCCGGCCGCGCGGACGCGGGCAATGCCGTCGGCGGTGAAGGCGAGCGCATCGGCGACCAGCCCGCGCGCGAGCAAGGTGCGGGTAATCCCCGCAAACGCCTCCCGCGTGTCGTCCGGCTCGTAATTATTGTAGCGCAGCGAGAGCGCCCAGATGCGGCGGTAGAGCAGCTCGGCCTCCGCCAGCCGGTTCTGTGCCTCCACCGCTGCAGCGAGTTGCAGGACGTACATCAGCGCACCGTTCGATTCCGGCCCCCAGCGTTTCTCGGCGCTGGCGAGCAGGCCGGTCAGGATCGGCTCGGCGCGGGCGGGGTCGCCGGTCTCGACATAGAGGTTGGCGAGGATCGATCCGGCGTTCTGCAGCTTGAGATCGTCGAATTTGAGCAGGCGGAGATAGACCGGATAGACGCGCTCATAGATGGCGATGGTGGCGGCGTTGCCGCTGCCGGTTTGCCCGGCGACCTCCACCAGCCGGTCGGCGGCGCGGCGGGACAGGGCGCTGCCGGGGGTGTCGCCCACCGCCTGTTGCACCGCGCGGACCCCGGCATCGACTTCACCCATGGCGAACATCAGTGCGAGTTCGGCGTCGGCGGGCGGGGTGCCCGGCTGGCGCGCTTTGGCATAGGCGGCGCGGGCTCCGGCAAAGTCGCCGGCGGTGCGCAGGATCTGGCCCTGCACGCGGTAGAGGTCGCGTACTGCGTCGGGCGCGCGGGCGGCGGGGCGGTCGAAGGCGGCGATGGCGAAGGCAACGAGGCGCGCGGCGCGGGGCTTGTCCTGCCCGCCCCAGTTTTGGACGCTGACGGCGCGCTGCGCCATGTCCTTGGCAAAGGCGGTTTCAAAGGCGGGGTCGGACGCGGCGATGAAGGGGGCGATGAAGGCGCGGGCGCGATCTTCGTCACCGGCAAGGACGAGGCCGTAGGTCATGAAGAAGATGTCGCTGATATCGTTGTTCTCGACCGGGCCGACCTCGGTCGTCCGCTCCGCCGCGCCCTTCATGCGATAGGCGGCGGTGAGCCAGGTCCAGCGCGCGAAGGTCGCGAAGTCGCGCGCCTTCATTGCGGCGCTGCGCGCCTCGAGCCAGCGCGAATAGACGTCGAACTGGGTCATCCCCTGAAGCTGTGCGACATCGCTCGCCGGGCCTGCAAGCGCGAGCGCCTCGCGGACCAGTGGCGCGGCATCGGCGCGGCGACCGGCGATGAGGTGTTCGGCTGCCTGAATCAGCAGGGTGTCGGCGCGGGCCTGCGCTTCGGGTTGAAGCACGGGCAGTGGGGCCGGGGGCGGGCTGTCCTGCGCAAGCGCTGGCGGAGCGAGCAGCAGGCCGAGGGCCAGAACGATGGTGCGCATGGCGATCCTCCCGGCGGCGTTGTGGCAGCGAGGGGCGGGGGCGGCAATGGTCGAAATCGGGCGGTGGCTTCGGCCGCTAAAATCCTCCCCCGCAAGGGGGAGGACTATTTGGGACTCAAATCGCCATTCCCGCCGCCCAGCCGCTCGACCAGGCCCATTGGAAATTATAGCCGCCGAGCCAGCCGGTGACGTCGACCGCTTCGCCGATCGCGTAAAGGCCGGGGA
>CAZWZP010000293.1:0-1992 GCA_964638925.1 uncultured Stakelama sp.
CCCACCCCCTCCCCTGAAGGGGAGGGGCTTAAGAAGTGCGGTTCCGCTCACAGCGCCGCCTCCAGCCAGGCATCGGCATCCGCCGCAAATGCCTCGCGCACCGCCTCGTCGCCGATCCGGTCGATTGCGTCGGCGACGAAGGCGCGGGTGAGCAGCGCCTTGGCCTGTGCCTCGGGGATGCCGCGCGACTGCATGTAGAACAGCGCCTTGGCGTCCAGCTCGCCGACCGTCGCGCCGTGCGCGCACTTCACGTCGTCGGCGAAGATTTCGAGTTCGGGCTTCAAATTCACCGTCGCGGTGCGCTTGAGCAGCAGGCCGCGCAGCGATTGCTCGCCATCGGTCTTCTGCGCATCGCGCCGCACCGCCGCGCGTGAGGCGATGCTGGCGGTCGAGGTGTCGGCGGCGACCGCGCGCCAGATTTGGCGGCTGGTTCCTTCGGGCGCAGCATGATCGGCAACGGTCGCGGAATCGGCCTTCTCGCCGCCACGGGTGAGCAGCGCGCCGCCCGCTTCGCCAAAGGCACCTTCGCCAGTCAGCGTCAGCCGTGCCTCGACCCGCGCGGTGCGGCAGCCGGTGACTAGTGCGGTGCTGACGAAGCTGCCTGCCTTGCCGATGGTGGCATCGGCATAGTCGGTGTGCGCGCCGTCATCCTTGAGGACGCGGACTGCGCGCATCAGCCGGGCGCCTTCGGCCAGTTCGACCCACAGGTTCGCGTTGCTCCAGCCGGGGCCGACATGCGTTTCGACCAAAGATGCGACGGCGTCCGCCTGCATCACGATCTTGTTCGACAGATGCGCGACGCCGCCGGTGGTGGCGTGGATCACCTGGATCGGGCCATCAAGCGCCGCCTGTGGGTCGAGGTGCAGGACATAACCCGCTTGCGCGCGGGCGGAGGCTGCCTGCGAATAGGGGTTGGCGCGGGTCATGGTCGGCGCTGCCGAGACCGTTACTGGGCCGGGCGTGCTGGCATCGGCGACGAATGCGCCGTTGACGAACAGCAGGCGCGGACCAGGCAGGTCAATCCACAGCTGCGCGACATCGGGCGCGGCACCGCGTGGTGTCGCGGCGAGAACGTCAAGCGGCGCGGCGTCGAACCAGCGCCAGTCTTCCTTCACCGGGGCGTCGATAAGGCGGTCTTGCGTCATTTCGCCCCCTTGACCCGCGCCGCGGCGAGGGTGTCGATGCCTTGGTTGCGCTCGGTCTCGAGGCAGGTCATTTGCCCCTGGATCACCTGATTGATCCGGGCCTGAACTGTCGCCTTGTCCTTCGTCTCGGCAGTGATCGCCGTGATTGCCGCGACCTTGGGCGCGATGCAGATGATCATGGCCTGACAGCCGATACGGTCGATTTCGGCATCGCCGGTCGACCTGATGGTTCTGCACGCCACCTGGCCATTGCGCAGCCGCCATGTGCCACGCCAGTCACGCAGCTGGCGGCCGATCACCACGATTTCACGTTCCTCCGGCGTTCCCGCGTCGGGCGTCGGTGTCGTCTGAACGGCAAGGGCAAGCAGCGTCGAGACGATCACGCCGCCACCTGCGCGTAGCCCTCACGCTCCAGTTCGAGCGCGAGTTCGGGGCCGCCGGTCTTCACGATACGGCCATCGGCGAGGATGTGGACGAAGTCCGGCTTCACATAATCGAGCAGGCGTTGGTAGTGGGTGATCAGCAGCACCGCCTTGTCGGGTGCGCGCATGATGCGGTTGATGCCGTCGCCGACGATGCGCAGCGCGTCGATGTCGAGGCCGCTATCGGTTTCGTCGAGGATCGCGAGGCGCGGGGCGAGGATGCCCATCTGCACCATCTCGTTGCGCTTCTTCTCGCCGCCCGAAAAGCCGACATTGACCGGGCGCTTGAGCATCTCGGCGTCCATCTCCAGCGCGGCGGCCTGGGCGCGCGCGAGTTTCAGGAACTCGGCGCCGGACAGCGGGGCTTCGTCGCGCGCGCGGCGCGGGGGGTGGAGGCTTTCGCGCGGGAACTGGAGGTTGGCGAC
>CAZWZP010000294.1:0-1991 GCA_964638925.1 uncultured Stakelama sp.
AGGGCGATGGGCGTCAGCCACGTGTACGCGATGCGCGCGGCCCGGGAGTCGGCCGACATCACCGGATCGGCGAGCAGGGACGGAATGCCCCACGGCGCCATCGCCAGGAACGACAGCGGGTTCCGCACCAGCCCCTCGGCGATGAACACGCCCGGCGCGTCCTTCGCCATGAAGACATACGCAATCAGCACGAGCGTCAACGGAATACAGGCAAGCCCCAGCACATCGTTCCAGCCAAAGATCTTGGCGAGGCCCGGTGCGAACAATGCGGCGAGCACCGTCCCCGAATTGCCCATGCCGGCGAGGCCCATCGCCTTGCCCTGATGCCCGGGCGGATACCAGCGGCTGGCGAGCGGCAACGCGATCGCAAAGCTCGCGCCCGCAAAGCCGAGGATCACGCCGAGCGCAAGCGTCCCGCCAAAGCTGGTCACGCCCAGCGCCCAAGCCGTGAGCAGACCGGTGATGACGATGACCTGGCTAATCGTT
The DNA here is from genome assembly GCA_964638925.1 of uncultured Stakelama sp. Taxonomy (GTDB): domain Bacteria; phylum Pseudomonadota; class Alphaproteobacteria; order Sphingomonadales; family Sphingomonadaceae; genus Sphingomonas. The sequence goes on from CAZWZP010000294.1 coordinate 487, forward strand.
CCGGAGTTCTTGGGTCCAATCCGGTCGACCAACAATCCGTTGACGACACGCAGCAGCGCCCCGGCCAATGTCGGAACCGCGACCATCAGCCCCTTTTCCGCCGGGGTCAGCCCCAGTGTCTTGGCGATTTCGGGCGCGAGGGGGCCAAGAAGCACCCACACCATGAAAGCGAGATCAAAATAGAGAAATGCCGCGATCAGCGTCGGCGTATGGCCGCTCGACCAGAAGGCGGATTTCGTCGTGGTCGGCTGCGCGCCCAGAAAGGTTGTTGCCATCGTCTCAGTCCCCGAATGCGACCGGCACGAAAAAGCCGCCAGAACGGCGGCCGTGCGGGCGCGTCCTGGCGGCTTCGTTGCCTGATGAGGTTGAAGGAGCTTGCGCCCCCCGGCCCGTTGCGATCCGCTCCCCCCGTTGGCAGCGACGCGCATCAATCTTTCCAGCTTCTTCGCCGGACATCGTGAAAATTGCCTGATTCGCCTACCACGCGCAAGCCCAATCTTCGCGACTGCAATATTTTTAGTTGCAGCGCGTCACGGCAGGCTGGCGAGATATCCGTCGATGTCCTCGGGATCGAACGACCGCCCGTCAAAGAAGCGATCGGCGCCCAGGGTCAGCCGACCCTGTACAGAACCGACCCCAACTGGCGCGTCCAGCCCGCCCTCGAGCTTTGAACTGGCGCCCGGCAGCGGCGCGTCCGAACCCGACAACGCTTCGCGATACAGATCGGGGCGGAAAACCTCGGCCGCGGTTGCGGCGCCAGCGTCCGAATAGGCAATCCCGTCCCAGCGCGTCATCTGGGCGTACAGCCACGCCGCCTGGCTGCGCCATGGAAAGTTCGCCGCCTCACGATACTGGAACATAAAATCGGGATAATGAACTGGCTCACCCCCCAGGGTCAGTCGCAACCGATCGGTGATCGCTCGCAGGATCGAATCGACCGACGAGTCGAGGTAACCGCTGCGGGCGAGAATCGCGGCATTCGCCTCTGCATTAGCCGGATCGACGAAATGCGCTGCCGCCGTATGCAACGCGCGGATCAGGCGCAGCACCGCATCGCGCCGCTCATCCGCGACCGCGCTACGCAGCGCCAGCACCTTCTCCACCCCGCGCCGCCAGATCTGCGAAGTGGCGAGCGCGATTCGACCGACCCCGCGATCGACCGCGATCGAGTTCCACGGCTCGCCGACGCAGATGCCGTCCACCTCGCCCGCCGCCAGCGCATCGGCGGCGAAAGGTGGACTGGTGACGATGATATCCAGATCGACATCGGGCTGGATGCCCACCCCCGCCAGCCAGTAGCGCAGCATGTAGTTGTGGCTGGAATAGCGATGCACCACGCCAAAGCGCAGCCGCCGCTCCCCCGCAACCTGCTTGAGCGCCGCCCCGATTGTCACCGGATCGCCCAGCGTTTCGCCCAGCCCCACCGCATCGGCGAGCGCGGTCGAGAAGGTGACCGCGTTGCCGTTAAGCCCCAGCACGAACGGCACCGCCAGCGCCGACCGCGA
>CAZWZP010000295.1:0-1973 GCA_964638925.1 uncultured Stakelama sp.
GAACTGGAGCGACTGGCTCGTCTCGTCGCGGATCGTGCCGAGATTATCCTCGACGAAAATGTCGATCAGCTTCTGGACGATCGTGCGCGACAGCTTGCCGCTGTCCGCCGTCGCGGTGATCTCGAACAGATTGTCCTGCTGCGCGGTGATCTTGATCTTTTTCTGCAGCCCCGCGACCCGGTCCGCGACATCGCGGTCGGTGGCGACGGTGTTGGCAAGGTCGGTGCCGCGCACGACCTTTTCGAGGTTCGATGCGCTCGCGCGGTGCGGACGCGGTCGATATCCGTGTCCTGCGCCTGCTGGGTCGCAAGACCCTCGCCGGGCAGGATTTGACGCAATTGCACAAAAATGCGCGCGCGACTCTCATATTGGTTGGGGATTTGCGACACGACGAGCCAGCCCGCCAGGCACACCGCCCAGGCGACGGCCACGGCGATCCAGCGGCGTTGCCACACGCCGTGAAGTGCCGTCCTGATCTCGTCCCACAATCCCCCCACCGGGCCGTCTCCGTGTTAGAACATGCTTTCGGGAATGATGATCACGTCGCCCGGCTCCAGCCGGACGTTCGCGCTGGTGTCGCCATTTTTGAGCAGGTCGGACAGGCGCACCTTGTATTCGCGCTGCTTGCCCGTGGCCTTGTCATAGCGGACCAGCCGCGCGCGGTTGCCCGCCGCGAATTCGCTGAGGCCACACACCGCGATCATGGCGTCCAGCAGCGTCATGTTGGCGCGATACGGCAAGGACGCGGGCTTTTCGGTCGCGCCGACGATGCGGATCTGCTGGCTGAACGTGCCCGAGAAGCTCTTGACCACGACCGACACGATCGGATCCTTGATATACTCGCCCAACGCATATTTCAGGTCGTCGGCCAGCATCGCGGGCGTCTTGCCCACCGCCGGCATGTCGCTCACCAGCGGCGTGGTGATGCGACCATCGGGGCGCACCTGCACCTCCGCCGACAATTCCTGATTGCGCCAGACAAAGATCTGCAGCGTGTCGAGCGGGCCGATGATATATTCCTCGCCCGGCCCCTCACGGCTCGCGACGAAATTGGTCGATGGCAGCTCGGGGCGACTACCGCCGCCGCCCATACAGCCCGAAAGCGCCGCCGCCATCATCAGCGGAAGCGCCAGTCTTTTGCCGGCATGTCCCAAACGCATCACAATCGAACCTCCTGACGCTCGCGCAGTCCCGGCGTCCCGGAACGACATGCACGAACAACCGCTTTGCTATGCCGCTGGGAGGTAAAGATACCGTTAGGAACGAAAGCGACGCCGGAAGCGGCCCCGACGCAATTTTCGGGCTGACATCCGCCCGATCTCATGTAGCTTCGCCGTGAAAAGCAAGGAGAGCCGCGATGCATAACGCTTTCGTAACGATAGACGGTGACGGCCAGCATGGCGGCTATCCGCCGTCCCCGACCCCGCCGCCTCCACCGCCGCCCTCGCCACCCAAGCCGACCAAGCCCGGATCCTGACGGCGCGTCGCGATGGGTCCAGGCCATATCTATTATCTCGGCATCCTGCTGGTCGGGCTGTTTGTCGCGCCGTTCAGCCCGCTGGCGCGCGTGATCGTGCTCAGCTGGCTGGCGGGTGAGTTTGCCTGGTGGTTCGGTGCGCCCTTGCCCTGGGTCAATCTCGCCCAGCACCTTGTCGCCTTCGTCATTGGCAGCCGCTATCTGCGCACCGAATGGTGCATTCTGCCCTGGGTGATGTTCGTGCCGATGCTCGCCTGCGACGCACTGTCGTTGATCGGGGAATATCAGGTGCTGGCCTGGTGGGGGCTGCTCTGCACCGCGCTGGCGCAGCTCGTCTTTCTGCCGCTCGGCATGGACCTGACCCGCGCCCGCGCCACGATGGATGAAGGTTGGCAGGGCTATAGCGACCACCGGCCCACCAGCTTCCTGTTCGCGGGTTAGGGTCTCTTACAGTTAGACGGCACCGGCCCGCTCCCCCACCCGGCCACCCATAGAA
>CAZWZP010000296.1:0-1972 GCA_964638925.1 uncultured Stakelama sp.
TGCGAGGGCGGCCCCTCCGTCAGCGCCACGCGCCGCCACCCCCCCTGCGAGGCAGGGGAGGAATAGGGAAGATCAAAACCCCTCGGGCAGCTCGATCGGCCCGACCACCTCGCGATAGCGCGAAATCGCATAGCGATCGGTCATCCCCGCGATGAAATCGGCGATATGCCGACTGCGCCATGGCTCCTCCGCCGGCAGCGTCTCACGCCACGCCTCGGGCATCAGCGCCGGGTCGGCGGCATAGGCGGCATACAGCCCCGCGACCACGCCATGTGCCATCTCGGCAGCCGCCAGCTGGTGCGGATGATGGTAGAGATTCGCGTACATGAAGCGCTTGAGCGCCCGCTCCTCCTCCCGCATCGCATCGGAAAAGCCGCACAGCGCCCGCCCCGCCGCGCGCACATCCGCCGCGGTCTCGATTCGCCCCTCGGCAATCCGCCGCCGCGTCTCATCGAGCAGGTCGTTGACCATCACCCCGATCTGCGCCCGCACCAACTCGCGCATCAGCCGCTTCGGCAAGCCATCCGGGAACCGCGCCCGCACCGCATCCCATCCCCGCGCGACCAGCGGCACGTCCAGCAGCTGATCCAGCGTCAGCAGACCCGCGCGCAGCCCGTCGTCGATATCGTGATTGTCATAGGCGATGTCGTCGGCAATCGCCGCAACCTGCGCCTCCAGTGAGCTATGCTGCGTCAGCTCCAGCGGAAACGCCGCATCCGCCGCTGCCAGCGCCCAACCCGGTGCGGTCACCGGCCCATTATGCTTGGCCAGCCCCTCCAGCGTCTCCCAGCTGAGGTTCAGCCCGTCCCACCCCGGATAAGGGCAGTCGATGACCATCAGCGCGCGCAGCGTGTTGCCATTATGGTCGAACCCGCCCTGCCCGCTCAGCGCCTCCTCCAGCGCCCGCTCGCCGGCATGGCCGAACGGCGGGTGGCCGATATCATGCGCCAGGCACAGGGCCTCGGTCAGATCCTCGTTCAGCCCCAACGTGCGCGCGACCGTCCGCCCGATCTGCGCCACCTCCAGGCTGTGGGTCAGGCGCACTCGGAAATGGTCGCCATCGGGCGCCATGAACACCTGGGTCTTGTGGCGCAGGCGGCGAAAGCTGATCGAATGGACGATACGGTCGCGGTCGCGCTGAAACGCGTCGCGCGGCCCGCGCGCAGTCCCCTGCCCCTCGTCATGGAGACGCCCGCGGCTGCGCGCGGGATCGCTGGCATAGCGGGCGAGCGTCATGCGGCGGACGTCAGGCGAATCGACATGCCGCCCGCATAGATCAATTTACCGTCAGCTTCTCGATCTTCTGACCCGCCTCGCTCGTCCAGACAAAGGCGGTTACGCCCTTCTTCCGGATTGCGTTGACGAAGTCCTGCGCCTCCGTCGGCGTCTTGAACGGCCCGGCAAGCAGCCGGTTGGTGAAGCGCAGCGGCGTCGTCCACGCCTGTTTTCCACGAAACTCGGCCGGGGCATCGGCGACAAGCTGCTTCCATGTGCGCGGCAGCGCCTTGACGTCCGCCCCGCCCGCAACCTGCACCCAGTGGCGCGCCGGATCGGCTTTGGCCGGGTCGATCTTGGGTTTGGGCTTGGGCTCAGCTTTGACAACCGCAGGCTTGGCTGCGGGCTTTGTCACCGGTTTGGCCACCGGCTCGGGCTTTACCGCTTCTACAGCCGGCGCTGGCGCGGGTTCCGGTGCCGTCGCCACCTCACGCCCCGGCAAGGGATCGACGCCCAGTTCCGACGCGGGAATGGTGATCCCGGCCATAATCCGCGCGATCACACTATCCTCGGACCCCACCTTCGGCGCGGCGGGACGCGTCGCCGGCGCGGGATCTGGTGCAGGCGCGCGCACTGGCGCTGCAGCAGGCTGGACGATGTCGGGCGCGCGTACGACCTCGACCGGGGGTGCTGCGGGGGGCATTGCAGCAGCCGAGGCCGTCGCCGCTTCGGCCGCACGCCGCGCCTCAGCCTCGCG
>CAZWZP010000297.1:0-1967 GCA_964638925.1 uncultured Stakelama sp.
TAAACTGTTCCATCGTGATCCGCTCATCCAGCGCATGTTCGGGGTCGAACAGCAGGGTCAGGTCGCGGTTGCGGTCGATCGCGATGTCGACCTGCGCCACGTCGCGCACCTCGCGCTGGTCCGCCACCGCGCTCACCGGGCGTTTGCCGGGGTCGAGCACGCGCAGCGAGATTCGCGTCTTTTCGGGCAGGATCGCGCCGCGCCAGCGGCGCGGACGGAACGGACTGATCGGGGTCAGCGCGAGCAGCCGCGAACCCAGCGGCAAAATCGGCCCATGCGCCGAAAGATTATAGGCGGTCGACCCCGCCGGCGTCGCGACCAATATGCCGTCGCACACCAGTTCGGGCAGCACGACGCGGTCGTTGACGCGCACCTCCAGCTTCGCGGTCTGGCGCGTCTCGCGCAGCAGCGACACCTCGTTGATCGCGGGCAGGACATGGGTCTCGCCCTCGACCGTGGTCGCGGTCATCACCAGCGGCGACACCTTGAACGCCCGCGCCCGCGCCAGCCGCTCCTCCAGCCCCTCGGGCTGCCAGTCGTTCATCAGAAAGCCGATCGTGCCCAGGTTCATCCCGAACACCGGCACGATCCGCCGCCGCTCCAGCATCGCGTGCAGCGTCTGGAGCATGAACCCGTCGCCGCCCAGCGCAACGACCATCTCAGCATCCTCGACGTCAACCCAGTCGCGCCCGGCGAGCAGTTCCGCTGCGGCGGTTTCGGCCGGCGTGGTCGGCGAGCGCCCGGCGCACGTCGCTCATCCGCCGGTCACGCTCATATGCCGCGCCACCGCAGGCGCAGCGCCCGGCGCGACGTCGAAGCTGTGGCGCGCCGGCTTGGCCGCCAGCGCCGCGTCGATCGCATCATCGACCGCCGTCAGCCCACCGCTGCGGATCGCGGCCTTCAGATCGACCTGGTCGTCATGCCCCAGACAGGTGAACAACTTGCCCTCCGTGGTCAGCCGCACGCGGTTGCAGCTGTCGCAGAAATTGCCCGTCAGCGGGGAGATCAGGCCCAGCCGCGCGCGGGTCCCGCCAACGCGCCAGTAGCGCGCCGGACCGCCGCTGTCATGGACATCGCGGGTCAGGTCGAATTGTGCGGACAAATCGTCAAGGATACGGGTCAGCGGCACGAAGCGATCGGCGCGATCCTCGTCGATCCGCCCCAGTGGCATCGTCTCGATCAGCGTGAGGTCGATGCCCTGCGCGCTGGTCCAGTCCAGCATTGCGGGGATCTCGGCCTCGTTCAGCCCCTTCATCGCGACCATGTTGATCTTGACCTCAAGCCCCACCGCCCGCGCCGCCGCGATACCGTCCAGCACCTGAGCGACATCGCCATGCCGGGTGATATGCCGAAAAATCTCGGGATCGCGGCTGTCGAGGCTGACATTGATCCGCCGCACCCCGGCATCGGCCAGCGCCGCCGCATGGGTCGCCAGCCGCGTGCCATTGGTGGTCAGCGTCAGCTCGTCGAGGCCCTGCCCGACGCTGCGCCCCAGCCGCCGCACCAGATCCAGCGCATCGCGCCGCACCAGCGGCTCGCCCCCGGTCAGCCGGATCTTGCTCACCCCGCGCGCGACGAAGCGCTCCGCGATCAGCGCGATTTCCTCCAGCGCCAGCAGCTCGCTGCGCGGCAGGAAATTCATCTCCTCGGCCATGCAATAGCGACAGCGCAGGTCGCACCGGTCGGTCACCGATACCCGCAGGTACCGGATCGCGCGGCCGTGCTTGTCCATTAGGGGCCGTTCGCTCGCCATGGTGATGGGGCTAAGCTGTTCGTAGCGCTGCGACAAGGCTTGCGTTAGGAATGGCCGCGATGACCGACGCCGCGCCCGTTCCGACCAATCCCGTGACCGGGCGCGATCGGCCGTTATTCCTGCTATCGTTCCGCCAGCGTGACGAGCTCGCAGGCCAGGCGGCGCGCGCCGGCTGGCGCGTGGTTGCGGCGCGGCGCGGGGAGGGGGCGGACCG
>CAZWZP010000298.1:0-1960 GCA_964638925.1 uncultured Stakelama sp.
GGAAAGAAGAATGGCCTCTCTCAAGGCACTCAAAGTCCGGATCAACTCGGTCAAATCGACCCAGAAGATCACCAAGGCGATGAAGATGGTCGCCGCTGCCAAGCTGCGCCGCGCGCAGGAAGCGGCGGAGGCCGGGCGTCCCTATGCGCAGCGGCTGGAACAGGTCGTCGCCAGTCTCGCGTCGAAGGTCGCGGGCGGCCCCGGCGTGTCGCCGTTGCTCGCCGGCACCGGCAAGGATCAGGTCCATCTGTTCGTCGTCGCGACGAGCGACAAGGGCTTGGCCGGCGCGTTCAACACCAACATCGCCCGCCTCGCGCGCCGCCGCGCGCAGGAGCTGATCGCGCAGGGCAAGACGGTCAAATTCTACACCATCGGCCGTAAGGGCCGCGCGGTGCTGAACCGCCTTTACCCGAACAGCTTCGTCCACGGGATCGAGCCGGGCGACCTGTTCGGCAATCCGGGCGCGAACCGCGATCGAGCCGGGCGACCTCGGCAAGCTCGGCTTTGCCGACGCCCGTGGCTATGCCGACGACCTGATCGCACGGTTCGAGGCGGGTGAGTATGACGTCGCGCATCTGTTCTATTCGAACTTCAAGTCGGTCCTGACGCAGGAGCCGACCGAGCAGCAGCTGATCCCGGTCAAGATCCCCGAGGTCGCGGTCGATGAAGCCGGCGCTGCCGTCACCGAATATGAGCCCGACGAGGAATCGATCCTCGCCGACCTGCTCCCGCGCAACGTCGCGATCCAGCTGTATCGGAGCAGGGTAGCAAGATGACCGCGATGGACAACGCCACGCGCAACGCGGGCGACCTGATCAAGCGGCTGTCGATCCAGTATAACCGCGCGCGTCAGGCCGCGATCACGACCGAACTGGTCGAGATCATCTCCGGCGCCGAGGCGCTCTAAGATGCGCGCGTTCCTCCTCCTCGCTGCGACCGTCGCGCTCGCGGGCTGCAACCAGCAGCCTGCGGAGCAACCGACACTGGCGCAGAACGAAGCGGCGGCACGTGAGGCGGCGGCGGATCTCAAGGGCCGGGACCGCGTGTTCGGCTTCCCGACCGAGACGATCGGTCGCATCAATCAATATGGCTATCGGATCGACGGCTATGCGGCGGCGGGCACCGGCTTTGCCGCCAAGGGCGCCGACATCACGCTGTCGCAGTCCGATGCCAAGACCCCCAACACCGGCACCGTCGCCATCGCCGGCCCCGACGCCAAGACGATCGACAGCATCGCTTTCACCTTGTCGCTGACCGACGATGCCAATGCCGAAACGGCCAAGAAGCGGCTGACCGACATCGTCCGCGCCTTCCTGTTCCAGTATCGCATCGACGACCAGAAGGCGCTCGACGCCATTTCCAAAGAACAGGCGTTCGACGGCACGATCGGCACCACGCCGACCGTCGTCGCCATCGCCAAGACGGGCGCCGCCCGCACCCTGACCGTGACTTTCCGCCGCCCCTCCGCTACGGCCCCGGCCGAGGCGATGGTCGGCAATTCCCAACAACCCTGATCGCATTCGCCAAGCAAGGACTTGAAGAACATGGCAACCGCAGCCCCCACCGCAGACAAGCCCGCGCGCAAGCCGCGCGCGACCAAGCCCAAGGCGGACGTCGCCGCGACGGCAGCCCCCGTCGCTGCAGCCGGCCAGGGCCGCATCGCGCAGGTCATCGGCGCGGTCGTCGACGTCGCATTCGACGGCGAGCTGCCCGCAATCCTCTCAGCGCTTGAGACGAGCAACAATGGCCAGCGCCTCGTGCTCGAAGTCGCGCAGCATCTTGGCGAAGGCACCGTTCGCACGATCGCGATGGACTCGACCGAAGGTCTGACCCGCGGCCAGGCGGTCACCGCCACCGGCGCGCAGATCCAGGTTCCGGTCGGCCCGGCCACGCTCGGTCGCATCCTCAACGTCATCGGCGAGCCGATCGAAGAGCGCGGCCCGGTGCAGACCGATCTGCG
>CAZWZP010000299.1:0-1678 GCA_964638925.1 uncultured Stakelama sp.
AGAGCATCTCGTTTACACCGAGAGGGTCGGCGGTTCGAGCCCGTCAGCGCCCACCAGATATTCCGGAATCGGGTCGATATACGACGGCTGGCATCCCGATCCTCCCCAGTCGGGGGAGGATTGTTGGATTCAGCCGCTAATTCGCGCTGATCGACGGCTTTCCGCCTGTGAGCTTCACCGTGACATAGCTATTGTCGCAGATATTGGCGCTGGTGAAGACCATGGTCGAGGCGTCGTCGAAGGTCGCGCGCAGATCATAGCGGCATTGGCTGGACGGCTTGTCGAGACGGACGGTGGTGCGCGCGCCGGGCTTTACCACGGGTGTGCGTCGTTCTTCCTCAAGTCCCGGCTTCCACTCGGTTGACCCGGTGGGAGCGATCTCGACCGTCTTGATCGGTTTGCCGGTGCCGTTGATGAGGACGAAGTCCCAATCTTCGGCATAGGCCGGCGCGGCAACGAACAGGGCCAGAACGAGCCCGGTCAGATAGTGCATGGCATCCCTCCCCTAAAAGGACTGGCCCGAACATGCGCCTGCGCCGGGCTGGGCGCAAGATGCGGGGAATGCGGATGGCAGCGCCGTTTACAACGACCGCACAAGGCGCATCGCGCACGCGATCCAGGGCGGGTCCGCGACCACCTGCTGCCGCGCGCCGGGGCCGAGCGGCAGGATGTTGAGCCGCCCACCTTCTCCTTCATGCGCGATCAGCCGGCCGAACAGGAAGCGGCCCGCCGGGCGCGGGATCAGCACGTCGCGATTGAGCGCCTGACCGAAGGCGGCGGGGGCGAGGCGGCGGCACCAGATTTCGTCACCCGCGCGGTAATCGCCGATGCTGCCGCTGACGGTGACCGCTAGCAGATCGGGCTCGGCGATCGGCGGCACGACATTGGCGGGGCGGCGCAGCGCCTGCGCGCCCGTGGAGTCGAGGCTGGCGGCGACCGGGATATCGGGGCGGTCGGGCAGGCGGACGAGATCGGCGGCATCGACGCCAAGCGCGGCGGCGATGCGGTTGAGCCAGACGACCGACACGGTGCGCGTGCCGGTCTCAAGTCGTCCGATCGTTTGTGCCGTGGTGGGCGGGTCGCAACGCTGCGCGACTTCCTCCAGCGTCAGCCCCTTGGCGCGGCGCACTTCGCGGATCGCGGTGATCAATTGCAGCTCCATATAACCGATAAGGTTAAATCACTTTCCTACAAGCGTGACGCCGTGGCAAGCCCGATTCGCTGGAAGAGGAGATGCGGATGCGCGAGCTGGTCGAGCGGACGATCGAGGATGGGCATGTGGTGCGGCACGCCCCGGCGCGGCGGAGCGGGCGGCGGGTGAGTGTGAATGACGCCGAATCGCCGCTGGCATGGCTGCGCGCGCGGGGGATGGTCGATGCGCGCCAATATGAGGCGGGGGAGCGGCTGCGCGATGACTACGAAATGGCGGCGCTGGGGCCGCGCGTGACGATGCGCTGGGATGCCACCCCAGCGGCGCGGCGCGGGGGCGAGCCGGGTGCGGGGCTCGACCCGACGCAGGCGCAGATCGCGGCGAAGCGGCGGTTCGACGCAGCGATTGCGGCGGCGGGGCGCGGGCTGGCCGACATTTTGTGGCGGGTGATCTGTGCCGGGGAAAGCGTGCCGGTGGCGGAAAAGGCGCTGGCCTGGCCGGCGCGTGCGGGGCGGCTGGTGCTGACCC
>CAZWZP010000299.1:1717-1953 GCA_964638925.1 uncultured Stakelama sp.
ACTATCGGTTGCCGTGAGGGCCGTCAGTTCATGAGGAGCAAGACATCGGTCGCGTCGGACCCGCGATTGGCGACGCGGGCAACAAGCGCGCCGCCGCCTGCCGGAATGCGGCAGGTGAGCAGCGCGCCGCCGCTCGCGTCGGTGCACAGCTGGCGACCGGTCGCGTCGAGGATCGTGAGCGCGACGGGCGTGGTGCCGATCCGGCGGACGGCGATAGTCGCGGCGGCATCGGCGCG
>CAZWZP010000300.1:0-606 GCA_964638925.1 uncultured Stakelama sp.
GGTTGCAAATCGGCGCGCCTTCGCGCACCCGCAGGCTTTGCCTTCAGATAGACAGACACCGATGACCGATACCGCTCTCCGCGACGCCGCCCTCACCTCAAAGGCTTGGCCTTATGAAGAGGCGCGCAAGCTGCTCAAGCGCTATCCCGACGGCAAGCCTGGCGGCGCTCCGGTGCTGTTCGAGACCGGCTATGGCCCGTCGGGGCTGCCGCATATCGGGACGTTCAACGAAGTGCTGCGCACGACGATGGTGCGCCGCGCGTTCGAGACGCTGTCGGACCAGCCGACGCGGCTGATCGCGTTCAGCGACGATATGGACGGGCTGCGCAAGGTGCCAGACAATGTGCCGAACGGCGCGATGCTGGCGCAATATATCGGCCATCCGCTGACCAAGGTGCCGGACCCGTTCGGCAAGTTCGACAGCTTTGCGGCGCATAACAATGCGATGCTGCGCGAGTTTCTCGACCGGTTCGGGTTCGACTATGAGTTCGCCTCGTCCACCGACTATTATGGGTCGGGCAAGTTCGACGACGCGCTGCGACAGGTGCTGCGGAATTATCAGGGCATCATGGACGTGATGCTGCCGACGCTGCGCGCGGAGCGGCA
>CAZWZP010000300.1:616-1925 GCA_964638925.1 uncultured Stakelama sp.
GTGCTGCCGATCAGCCCCAAGACGGGCATCGTGCTGCAGGTGCCGATCGAGGTGCTCGACCCCGAGAGCGGCATGATCGCGTTCACCGACAGCGACGGCGAGCGGATCGCGCAGAGCATCTTTGGCGGCAAGTCCAAGCTGCAGTGGAAGGCCGATTGGGCGATGCGCTGGGTCGCGCTGGGCGTCGATTACGAGATGGCGGGCAAGGATCTGATCGATTCGGTGACGCAATCGGGCAAGATTGCGCGCGTGCTGGGTGCCCGCCCGCCCGAGGGGTTCAACTACGAGCTGTTCCTCGATGCCAAGGGCGAGAAGATTTCGAAGACCAAGGGCAATGGCCTGTCGATCGAGCAATGGCTGACGTACGGGCCGGACGAGTCGCTTGCCTTCTACATCTATCGCGAGCCGAAAAAGGCCAAGGCGCTGCATCTGGGGCTGATCCCGCGCGCGGTGGACGATTATTGGCAGTTCCGCGCCGCCTATGCCGAGCAGCCGGTCGAGCAAAAGCTGGGCAACCCGGTGCACCATATCCACAATGGTCCGCCGCCTGAGGGGACGCTGCCGGTGACGTTTGGGCTGTTGCTCAACCTCGTCGGCGTGATGCGGGAGGCCACCAAGGAGCAGGTTTGGGGCTATCTCGCCAATTACCTGCCCGGTGCGAGCGCGGCGGAATGGCCGGAGCTGGATGCGCTGATCGGCTATGCCATCGCCTATGTCCGCGATGTGGCGGAGAAGCCGGTGCGGCGTGCGCCCGAGGGCGTCGAGGTCGCGGCGTTGCAGGATCTGGACCGCGAACTGGCGGCGGCGGGAGCGGATGCTTCGGCGGAGGATCTGCAGAACATCGTCTATGAAATCGGCAAGGCGCGGTTCGGCAAGGAGGCGCTGCGCGACTGGTTCAAGGCGCTGTACGAGACGCTGCTGGGCAGCTCGCAGGGGCCGCGTATGGGCAGTTTCATTGCGCTGTATGGCGTGGAGAATAGCCGGACGTTGATTGCTGAGGCGCTGGCGAAGGCCTAATTCGCTTCTTCCGGCGCGAGCCAGCGGAGGCGGGCGGGGGCGGTGCCGTTGCCGGTGACGCGGGCGTCGACGCCGGCTTCGGTGAGCGCGTCGACCACGGTCTGCGCGCCGCTGCCCGAGACGCCGATCGGCAGCTTGATCCGCTGTGCCGCCCAGATCGCGGTGGCGAGTGCGTCGGCATCGGGCTTGTCGTCGGCGACCGCCACGTCGGTGAGCGCGGCGACGGGGGGGATCAGCGTGACGGTCCAGCCCTGCACCCCGGCGGCGACGCGGGTTTCGAGCGCGCGATAGG
>CAZWZP010000301.1:0-371 GCA_964638925.1 uncultured Stakelama sp.
ATGTCGGTGAACCTGGTTTCTTCGGCCGCATCTGGGCTGGCCTGCTGTCGCTGTGCGGCGCGTGAGGGGCGTCTTCCTCAGCCTCGAGGGCGGGGAGGGCGCGGGCAAGTCGACCCAGGCGAAGCGGCTCGCCGCTGCGCTTGAGGCGCGGGGAATCCATGTCGTGCTCACCCGCGAGCCCGGCGGCACGGAAGGGGCGGAGGCGATCCGCGGCCTGCTGATGCAGGGCGCGGTCACCCGCTGGAGCGCGCATACCGAAACCCTGCTCTTCGCCGCCGCGCGCGCGGATCATGTCGAAAAGCTGATCCGCCCGGCGGTCCAAGCGGGCAGCTGGGTGGTGTGCGACCGCTATGTCGATTCCACCCGCGCCT
>CAZWZP010000301.1:401-1896 GCA_964638925.1 uncultured Stakelama sp.
CGCTGCGATCCTCGCCCTGCACGGCTTCGGCTCGCGCGGGTTGCTGCCCGACCGCACGCTCGTCCTCGACCTGCCCGACGGCGCGGGGCACGCCCGGTCGCTGGAGCGCGACGGCGGCGCAGCCGACCGCTTCGGTGCGCGTGGACCGGACTTCCACAAGGCGGTCGCCGCCCAGTTCCGCCGCATCGCCGCGGCCGAGCCCGACCGCGTGCGGCTGATCGATGCGTCGGGCAGCATCGATGACGTCACGGCGTCACTCATGGATGCGCTGACCGACCTGCTGCCATGACGTCAACCGGCCCCAATGCCGCGGCAAAGGCCGCATTTCGCGCCGCCATGTCGAGCGGCCAGCTGCACCACGCCTGGCTGATCGCCGGGGCGGAGGGGCTGGGCAAGGCGAGCTTCGCCCGCGCCGCCGCCGCGCGGCTGCTGGCTGAAGGAGCGGGGCAGGTCCCGCCATCGGACGGTTTCGACCTCCCCGAGGATAACCCGACCCGCAAGCTGATCGAGTCGGGCGCGCACCCGGACTATCGCGCGCTGGTGCGCCTGCCCAAGGATCCCGACAAGCCGGGCGAGAATATCGCGCGATCGATCAACATCGCCCAGATCCGGGCGCTCAACCCGATGTTCGCGACCAAGCCGAGCATGTCCAGCCGCCGCGTTATCGTCATCGACGCGATCGACGATGTCGAACGCCCGGGTGCGGCGAATGCGCTGCTCAAGAATCTCGAAGAACCACCTGCGGGCACGATCTTCCTGCTGGTCAGCCATTCGCCGGGACGGCTGCTCCCGACGATCCGCTCGCGCTACCGCGTGCTGCGCTTTGACCCGCTGCCTGACAGCGAGGTCGCGGCGGCAGTGCGCGCGGCGATGCCCGAGGCGAGCGCGGCAGAGGTCGAAGCTTTGGTGCGCGCAGGGCAGGGGTCACCGGGGCGCGCGCTCAGCTTCGCCGGGCTCGATCTCGCGTCGATTGACAGCGAAATGGCTGCGATCGCGGCGCGCGGCGACCCCGACAACGCGATCCGCGCCCGCCTCGCCCGCACGCTCGGGACCAAGGCGGCACAACCGCGCTACGAGGCGTTCCTCGCGCGCGTCCCCGCCTTCGCCCTCGCCGAAGCACGCGGACGGCACGGGGCGGCGCTGGCCGAAGCGATTGCGGTCTATGAGGCCGCGTCGCAACTCGGCCCGGTCGCACTCGCCCAGTCGCTCGACGCACAGGCGACCGTGTTCGAAATGGGCGGGATCCTCGCGCGGTTGGCGAAGCGCTAAACCCCACATCCGTTTGCCCTGAGCTTGTCGAAGGGCCGCAAGCGCAGGCTTCGGTGCTTCGACAAGCTCAGCACGAACGGGGTTTCGGATACTTCCGAACCGCCCCGCATTGTTCTAGAGCGCCCCCATGTCCGAACCCTATTACATCACCACCGCGATCCATTACCCCAATGGCAAGCCGCATATCGGCCACGCCTATGAGATGATCGCCGCCGACGCGATTGCG
>CAZWZP010000302.1:0-1884 GCA_964638925.1 uncultured Stakelama sp.
GTTCGACAGCGACGTGGCCGACGCCGACCACAACATGACCCGCTTCGTGATGCTGGCGCGCAGTGCACCGCCGCTGCGCGACCATGGGCCGTACATGACGACCTTCGTATTCGAGGTGAAGAACATCCCCGCGGCGCTGTACAAGGCACTGGGTGGCTTCGCGACCAATGGTGTCAACATGACCAAGCTGGAAAGCTACCAGCGCGGCGGCAGCTTCGCGGCGACCGAATTCTATTGCGACATTGTCGGTCGCCCGGGCGACGCGCCGGTCGACCGCGCGCTGGAGGAGCTGAAGTTCCACACCAAGTCGATGCGGGTGCTGGGCACCTATCCGCAGGCGCGGGCACGGCCCGAGTAACTTACCGCTCCCGCGTCGCCATGAACTTCACGCGGGAATAGCGGTCGGCGATATAGCCGACTTCCCAGGCTGATTTGGCGAGGAACACCGGGTTGCCGTCGCGGTCCTTGGCCATGGCGGTGCGGTTCAAGTCCATGAATTCCTTCAGATCCGCTGCCTCACCGCCGACCCAGCGCGCGGTGTCGAACGGTGCGGGTTCGAGGACCGCGCCGACCTTGTATTCGGCGTCGAGGCGGCTGAGCAGCACTTCGAGCTGAAGCTGCCCGACCACGCCGATGATCCAGTTCGACCCGATTTCGGGGTAGAACACCTGAATCACACCCTCTTCGGACAGGTCGTCGAGTGCCTTGCGCAGCTGCTTGGTCTTGGTCGGATCCTTGAGCACGACGCGGCGCAGGATTTCGGGCGCGAAATTGGGCAGACCGGTAAAGCGCACCCCGGCCTTTTCGCTCAGCGTGTCGCCGACGCGTAGCGTGCCGTGGTTGGGGATGCCGATGATGTCGCCCGGAAACGCCTCGTCCGCCAGCTCGCGCTGCTGGGCGAAGAACATGATCGGCGAATGGATCGCGATCGGCTTGCCATGGCCGCTGGGCGTCAGCTTCATGCCGCGCTTGAAGGTGCCCGAGACCAGCCGCATGAACGCGATGCGATCGCGATGGTTGGGGTCCATGTTCGCCTGAACCTTGAACACGAAGCCGGTCACTTCGGGATTGTCCGGCGCGACCGGCGCGGGCTCGGCGGGCAGGGCGTGCGGCGGCGGCGCATGGCGCGCGATCGCGTCGATCAGCGAATCGACCCCGAACTCCTTCAGCGCGGAGCCGAAATAGACCGGGGTCAGGTCGCCATTGCGATAGGCGTCGCCGTCGAACGTCGCATAGCCCGCCAATCCCAGCTCGGCCTCTTCGCGCACCTTCGCCAGCGTCCGGGCCGAGATCAGCGTGTCGAGCTGCGGATCGTCGAGCCCGCTGGTCTACACCACCTTGCCCTGATACTCGCGGCTGTCGCCCTCGGGCAGCAGCAGGCGATGGTCGACCAGGTCGTAAATCCCCTCAAACTGTCCGCCCATGCCGACCGGCCAGGTCATCGGCGCGACATCGAGCGCGAGCAGGTCGGCGATCTCGTCGAGAATCTCGAAAATCTCGCGGCCTTCGCGATCGACCTTGTTGACGAAGGTGATGATCGGCACGTTGCGCAGCCGGCACACTTCGAACAGCTTGCGCGTCTGGCTCTCGATGCCCTTGGCCGCGTCGATCACCATCACGGCCGAATCGACCGCGGTCAGCGTGCGATAGGTATCCTCGCTGAAATCCTCGTGGCCCGGCGTGTCGAGCAGGTTGAAGGTGATGCCGTCGCGCTCGAACGTCATCACCGAGCTGGTGACGGAGATGCCGCGCTGCTGCTCGATCTTCATCCAGTCCGACCGCGCGCGCCGCGCCTGGCCGCGCGCCTTGACCTCGCCCGCCAGATGGATCGCGCCGCCGAACAGCAGCAGCTTTTCGGTCAGCGTGGTCTTGCCGGCGTCGGGG
>CAZWZP010000303.1:0-1879 GCA_964638925.1 uncultured Stakelama sp.
CCGTCCTCCCCCTCCGTCGCCTTCGGCGCCACCTCCCCCTGGCGGGGGAGGATAGTCGAACCCTAGAACGAAGCCGCCACCTGCACATACCAGCTGCGCGGCCGGGCGAAGATCCGCTCGGCATAACCCAGCGTCGCCAGCGACGCATTGCCCTGGATCAGATAGCGTTCGTCGAACAGATTGTTGACGCCGCCGCTAACCTCGATCCCGTTGCCCAGCTTCAGCGTCAGCGAGGCGTTGCCGACGAAATAGCCATTCTCTTCGATCAGCGGGATGCTGCCGGTGATGAAGGTAATCTTGGACTGGTAGCTGCCGTCAAAGCGCGGCGTCAGTTTCATGTCGCCGCCCAGCGGGATCGCATAGCTGATCCCGAAATTGGCCTGCACGTCCGGGGTAAAGGGCAGGTCGTCGTTCGGCGTCACCGTCGCGGTCGCGCCGGGGACCGGGGTGATGCTCTTGATCTTGTCGTCCAGGATGCTGATCCCCGCGTCGAAGATCAGCCCCCATGGCGTGCGCAGGTTCGCTTCGGCTTCCAGCCCGCGGATGCGCGCCTCACCCGCGTTGAACAGCAGCGGCACGACGCCCTGGCGGAAGATCAGCTGAATGTCCTGATATTCGGCCTGGAACGCGGCGAGGTTCAGGCGCAGCCGCCCGATATTGGTCTTGGCACCGATCTCGTAGCTGGTGACGCTTTCCTCGGCGAACGGCACCGGGAGGTTGCCCGCAGGTGCGGCGTTGTACCGGGTATTGAAACCGCCCGACTTGAAGCTCTTGGCATAAGACGCATAGGTGCTGATCGCGTCGTTCCAGCGATACTGGATGCTCGCCGAACCGGTGAGCGCCGAGAAATCCTGCTGGAACGGGCGGTTGAAGATGAACAGCGTCCCGCCCTGCGACGTTGCGAGAGTGGGCAACGGATTGGGATCGGGCAGGGTCGCGGGGAACAGGTTCAGCACCGTCCCGCGATAATTCTTGCGGTCGCTGGTGTAGCGCAGGCCGCCGCTGATCTCGAGCGCGTCGGTGATGTTCCACGCCAGTTCCCCGAACACCGCGACCGAGTCGGTCTTGAGCCGCGAAACCTGAAGGTCGCGCGACCCCGGCCCGCCCGCCAGCAGCGATCCGATCACCGGCGGCGATGGCGGGAAGGCGAGCGGCACGGTCGCGCGCTCGTCGGTGACCTCGTTGAAATAATAGCCGCCGACGATCGCATTGACCGACCCGAAGTCGAGCTGAAGCTGAACTTCCTGGCTGAACTGCGCCGATTGCGCGGCGACATCGGTGGTGATCAGCAGCAGCGGCGTGTTGTCGCCATCGCGGATGCCGCGCGATTCGGTCTCGCGATAGGAGGTGATCAGCTTGACCGACGCAACATCCGTCAGCCGGATATTGGCGGTCGCGCCGATGCCCCATACTTCCGAATTGCTCTCGACCGGTGCCGTGCCGCCATTCACGAACGGGCCGCGATCCTGCAGGTCGTTGGCGCAGCGCACATCGTTGATCATCGGCACGTTCGGCGCGCCGAAGCGCGGGTCGCCCGGCACCAGCGGCGCGAACGGAATCGTCGCACCGGGGCATCCAGCAGCGACGCTGGCGATGGCGGCGACCGGAGCCTGTTCGTTCACCCCGGCAAAGGTGAACGGCGCGCCATTCTCGTCCTGCGCGTGAGCGGTGCGGCCGTGCTGCTGCTTTCGGTCGTGATGCTCGCGGTCTTTCCCGTGGCGCCGGTCGAGCGGAACGTTCCGGGCTTCGTGAGTCCGGTCGTCGGCTTCGAGCTCGCCTCCACGCCCGACCACGTACTCGGCATCCTCGGCCACCCGGGCGACGCGGCGCGCGCCGCGGCCGTGGAAGGCATGAACCGGGGCAACCGCATCGACTTCCT
>CAZWZP010000304.1:0-1862 GCA_964638925.1 uncultured Stakelama sp.
GGCATCTGGGCGAGCACGATCGGCGGCCTCGGTAATCGCGTGCTGGCCGGTTACGACTATTTTCAGTCGGACAGCACCTTTCTGGGCCGCAGTGTGAATGGCAGGACCACTATCACGCCCGGCCTCCCGGCACCGATAGCGATCGTCAATCCGGTCTACGGTCTGTCGAATAGCGCCGACTACATCTTTCCGGAATTCGATTCCTTCCCCGCTAGTCGTCCGTGAAGAATGCGATTTGCGTTTCGGGTTTGGGTCGATTGCACGGATGACCTGGGCTGTTGCTTCAGGCAGGGGCCATTTCACGGCGTGTCACGTGAAGCCAAGCCGTGAGCACGGCGCGCAAAAGCGCGTTCAGCCATGCGACGAGCAGCCTCAGATTGTGTCCTGCGGCGACCAGGATGGCGTTGATGGCATCGCCGGTGGCGCCGGCGAGGTGATTGCGTTCCAGCAGGCCATCGGACTTGGTGTGGCCGATGATCGGCTCAATGGCATTTCGGCGCCTGAGCTCGCGCTTGATCGTAGGTGAGGCGATGCCGCGGGTGTGAGCGATGTAGACCTCGGCCTTCCCGCTATGCTTGTGCCCCTTGTAGCCGCGATCGACATAGGCCCGCTCGACGGTGACACCGGTCAGGCGCTCGACCTGCTCGATTTGCCCGGACAGGGTATGGCCGTCGTAGGGATTGCCCGGCAGTGCCAGCATCCCGACGATGAACTGGCCGCCGGCGGTGCGCGCGTTGGTGACCGCGATGGAGGTCTTTACCCCGAACTCGTAGCGCGTCCTCGCCTTGCCCTTGGCGATGCATTCCACCTCGGGTGCGTGCAGCGCGTAGAGCTTGTCGGTGCTGCCCGCCTTCTGGGTCAGGATCTTGGCCACCCGCTCACGCGCGACGGCAAAGGCGGCCTCGAGTTCTTCATTGCCGGCGATCTTGCGGCCGATGTCGCGGTCGAGCCGACCGAGCCAGGTGCGCAGTTTGCGAACCCAGCGCATCGCTTGGCTGTGCCCACGACCGTGGATCAGCCGCGAGACATCACGCCGGGCCTGACGTCCGACGCGCAGGAACGACTGCCTCAGCTTGAGCCCGTGCTTCCTGGCCAAACGGTTCAGCCACTCGATACCGCGCATCAGCAGATGACTGTCGGTGGGATGGGCAACCGCCTTGGTCTGGACCGTCGTATCCACCGTCACACGCTCGCAAGCCTGCGAGGGCATCGCCCGGGTCTCCATCGCAATGCGCAGTGTCTCGGCCAGCAGCAGTTCGAGCTTGTCAGCACCGATCCGCCCGCGCCAGCGCGTCATCGATGACCGGTCCAGCGGCAGCTTGTGTCGGAAGAACTGCTCGCCGCAGAAGTACTGGTAATATGGGTTCTCGACCCACCGGGCGCAGACTGCCTCGTCCGACAGACCCTCCATGTGCTTGAGCAGGTGCAGTCCCGTCATCAGCCGGGTCGACAGGCCAGGACGCCCCTTCTCATGATAGAACCGGCCAAACGCTTCATCGAACCGCGACCAGTCGATCAGCTGCGCCAACTTCACCAGCGCGTGCCCCATGTCGATCATGTTGTCGAGCTGGCTGCGGAACAGCTCATCGCTGCGCGGGGCGGGCTTCTTCGGCGGCATCGGCAAACCTCATCGTGTCGACCAGCGCACTGAATCACGACCCGATTTGCGAGAAAAGCCCCTACGTGCGCAGGCGCGCAAAATCACAAGCTTTTTGCCCAATTCCGGACCAAACCTTGCAAATCCGATTACTTCAATCCCGCCAAAACCCACGCCTTTCCAACGCTTTCAGCATTTTTCACGGACGACTAGCTAACATCGACCACCCACAGTGCGTTCGGCCGTTCAACCCGGAACTCACGAT
>CAZWZP010000305.1:0-1845 GCA_964638925.1 uncultured Stakelama sp.
GGGCAACGATGGCGGCAAGCCTTCGGGCACAATTGCTGAACGATACAATTGGCGCGGATTATCTCAAATCCGGAGGTACACTGTTCGCACAACTGGATTCTGGTGATCGCCTCGACCACCGCGCGGCCACAACCGCACAATCCTCGTCACGGTCAGTGCCATGATGGGCTGGGTCTATCTCGCACTCGCGGCGTTATTCGAAGTCGGCTTTGCGGCGTCCATGAAAGCATCGAAAGGGTTCACCGTGCTAGGTCCCTCGATTGCGACGGTCATCGGGGTGATCGGCGGCATCAGTTGTCTGACCCTAGCGCTGCGCGATATTCCGGTATCAGTGGGATATCCTATCTGGGTTGGCGTGGGTGCGGCGGGAACGGTGCTACTGGGGGCTGTTCTCTTCGGAGAGAGCCTGACGCTGCCAAAGATAGCGAGCGTAGTGTTGATCGGGATCGGTGTGATTGGGCTCAAGCTCTCCGCAAGTTGAAAGAACTTGTGCGATTGGCGTAACCATTTGTTCCCTCCTCGCGAAACCTTCCCGATTCTTCACGATGGAAAGGGCTGAACCATGCGCAACGCTTTGATGTTTCCTGCTTTGATCGCCGCTTTCAATGCGACTGCACTACCGGTACAGGCCTCCGGACCGGCAACAGCCCTTGCGCTCCAGAGCGGCAGCCAAAGTGGCAGCCAAGGCGGCGGCGCCAGTTTCCCGAACCGCCCTCCGCGTGATCCGGCAGTCGAAGCGCATAACCGCGGCAAGTCTCTGGTTTCGAAAAAAATCGGCTGCAAGAAATGTGCTCACCCGGGCGGTGTGAAAGACGCCGCGACCGCACGCGCAGTTGCGGCACAGGTGCGCGCAGGCGAATTCGATCTCAAGGACAATGAGCGCCAACTGGTGTTGTTTTATCTGACTAACCGGTTCGGCATCTGACCGTATCAGCGTCAGCACAAACATGGATGATGCCAAATCGGGGTCGCTACGGCCATGGGCTGCCTTGGCCTGCACTCTGTCAGCGATGGTCTGGCTGGTTCAACTGGGGTCTGCTGTCCGTTTTGATGCGCCGCTTTATGCCCTGACGCTGGCCTCGGCGAGCGCCGTCACGATAGCCCTGTTGTGGCGACCGTCTGCCATCAGCGAGCGGTTGGTTCTTGGCGGGGCGGCCTTGGCGCATGCGCTGACCTTGTACGCTGTCCCGGACTTTATTGACGACTATTTCCGCTTCATCTGGGATGGCTGGCGGACCTTACAGACCGGCACACCATATGGAGCCGCGCCCGAACAGTTCTTTGTCGACCAAACCGTGCCGCTCGAGCTCAGGACGACGCTCGATCGAATCAACAATCCCGAATACGCCACCATTTACGGACCGGTCCTGCAACTGGTCTTTGCAGCCGCGTTTGCGCTGTTCGGCACCAATCCACTTGGGCTCCAGCTGCTGTTTGCCGGGGTCAATCTGCTGCTCGTTACGCTTCTGCTGCGCCGACATTCCCCTGGAGCTGTGGCGCTCTATGCCTGGAACCCGCTGGTGATTGCGGAAACCAGCCTGCATCTGCATCCCGACGGCCTGCTGGCAGCTGCGCTCTTCGCCGGAGTGCTGGCGAGCCGCCGCAATCCCGCCCTTGCAGGGGCGCTGCTCGCTGCTGCTGCGGGGGTAAAGCTGGTTGCCCTTGCGGCATGGCCCCTGCTGCTGCGCTTGCGCCCGGTAGCCATGCTCGCGGCAGTCGCCGCGCTAGTTGCATTCTATTTGCTATTCCTTGTGCAGGGCCGCGGTGTCGGGTTTGAGACAACACACGTTTTCGCACAGCTCTGGCACTTCAACCCGCTTGTCTATGATGCCTTGCTGTCCGTGT
>CAZWZP010000306.1:0-1817 GCA_964638925.1 uncultured Stakelama sp.
TCATGAAGGAGCCGGACTCTACCTCTGAGTGGTAACAATCAGGGGAGCACGTCAATTGTTATACCTACACGCGTCGACCGGTTGCATTGCTTTGGTCGCAGGATTTTCCCACCCGCTACGAAGCGCTGGAAGCCGAGCGCCGGATCAAGGGATGGAGTCGGCCCAAGAAGGAAGCGCTGATCGCGGGCGACTGGGATGGGGTTTCCGTCTTGGCGCGCAACTGGCAGGTCGAGGATGGCCCATCGACAGGCTCAGGACAGGCCCTTCGACAAGCTCAGGGCAAACGGAGTGAGGGATGATGCCACCAGCTAATTCGTTGAAGTGTCATCCCGAAACACCGGCGCGTGGTGTGTTTTCGATCCAGGCGGAGGCCGCTGTGTCAGAGTATCGGCAGATCGTCCTACGTTTCGATCTTCGTGGGGATATCTCCACGGTCCGAGTTCCAACGCCGGTGCCCTACGGCGAGCGGCGCGACGGGCTTTGGCAGGCGACCTGCTTCGAAGCGTTCGTGCGCGGTCCTGACGATCGGTACGTGGAGCTTAACCTCTCGCCTTCGACGGCGTGGGCGGCATACGCGTTCGATACATACCGTGGCGAGCCGAGCCGCCCCGACACCGATGCACCCCCAATCGATGTCGATAGTGGCGCCGATCTGCTGAGCCTGACGGCTGCTGTCGATCTGTCCGCTATCGAATTCCTGCGTGGCCCGGATCGGTGGAGGGTCAACCTCACTGCCGTCATCGAGGAAGCCGACGGCACCAAATCCTATTGGGCGCTCGCTCATCCGGCAGGAAAGCCCGATTTCCACCACCCCGACGGATTTGTGCTCGATCTTCCTGCGCGGCCGTGACCGAGTCGTTCGCAGATAGTTGAGTTAGAAAACCATCTGTATGCCGCCCGAATAGTTTCACCGCATAACTGTTATTGACAAGAACAATTCCGGATGTGAGTAATATCACACCGCCGATCGTCAAGAATCGTGCGTTACAGGGGAGTGTGATGATGGGCCGAGGGACTTCGCGCGCGCAGGGTCGCGCTGCTTCCAGCATCGCCGCGATGGCGGCATTTTTGAGCTTTACCGCAGCCGCGCCGGCACTGGCGCAGGATAGCGCGGAAGAGGCAGCTCCGGCGGCGGAGGGCGAGATTCTCGTTACCGCACGGCGCCGCGAGGAGAGCCTGCAGGATACGCCGGTCGCCATTTCCGCATTCAGCGCCGAGACGCTGCAGGAACGGCAGATCACCCAGACGCAGGACCTGGAACGGATTACGCCGAGCCTGCAGTTCAAGCCCGCCGGGCAGCTGTCGGGCAACAGCGCATCGTCGGTGGTGTTCATCCGCGGCGTGGGTCAGGTCGATCCGACCGCTGCGGTCGATCCGGGTGTCGGCGTCTATCTCGACGAAGTGTATCTGGGCCGCGCTGTCGGCGGCGCGATCGATTTCGGCGATATCGCGGGCGTCGAAGTGCTGCGCGGGCCGCAGGGGACGTTGTTCGGTCGCAACACGATCGGCGGCGCGATCCTCGTCCGCACGCAGCAGCCCAAGCTGGGCGAATTCAGCGGTCGCGCGCGGGTGCGCGGCGGCAGCGACAATTTGATCGAGGGCTTCGGCGTCGTCAACGTGCCGCTGGGCACGACGGCGGCGGCGCGCGTGTCGGGCGGCTTTCGCAAGCGCGACGGCTATGTGATCCGCGCGGTCGACGGCCTGGACCTCGGCAATGAGAACCGCTTCTCGCTCGCCGCATCGCTGCTGTGGGAGCCGTCGAGCGACTTCGACCTGTTCCTGCGCGCCGATTACAGCAAGCAGGACGAGAATGGCGC
>CAZWZP010000307.1:0-1784 GCA_964638925.1 uncultured Stakelama sp.
AGCATCAACAGCCCGCCGACCAAGGCGGTGAGCCCGCCGGTGATGATGACCAGCGGCAATTCGGGATCCTTGGCGCGCAGCGACAACAGCCAGGCAGTGGTGACGATATAGAGCGGCTTCAGAAACTCGGACGGCTGGAACGACGCGATGCCAAAGCCGATCCAGCGCCGCGCGCCATTGACCTCGGCGCCAAAAAACGCGGCGACCCCGACCAGCAGCACGCAGATAATCGTGCCGACGATCGCCGCGCGCCGCGCAAACCCGACCGGCAGCATCGACACGATCAGCAACACCGGGATCGACAGCCCGATCCACAGCGCCTGCCGCCAGAAATAATGCATCGACGCAAACTGCTTGGTCGTATCCGAATAGCGCTCCGCCGATGCCGGCGACGCCGCCGCCACCGCGACCAGCCCGATGCCGATCAGCAGAAAGGCGAGCAGCAACAAGATGCGGTCAATCTCCCAGAACCACAGGCCCAGCGGGGTCTTGCTGCCCCGGCTCAACTGGTCCTCGAACCGCTCGCGTAGCGGCTTGCGTTTGGTCGTCGCGCGGATAACGTCGCTCATGCCAAAGCCCCCACCGCCGCACGGAACTGGTCACCGCGATCTTCATAATCGCGGAACTGGTCGAACGACGCGCACGCCGGGGACAGCAACACCGTCTCCCCCGCCACTGCATTCGCCGCCGCCGCGCGCACCGCCTGCGCCAGCGTGAAGCTCCGCTCGACCGGCATCGCGTCCTTCAGGAGTTCCGCAAACATCTCGGTCGCTTCGCCGATGGTGTAGGCGCGGACAATATGGGGGAAACCCGGGCGGCACGCGTCGAGATCGGCGGCCTTGGCCTTGCCGCCCAAAATCCAGTGGATGCGCGGATAGGCGGCGATTGCGGGCGCGGTGGACTCGGCGTTGGTCGCCTTGCTGTCATTGACGAAAAATACGCCGTTCCGCGTCGCGACCCGCTCCATCCGATGCGGCAGGCCGGGAAAGTTCTCAAGGCCACGATCGATGCTCGCCTGATCCACCCCCAGTGCCTCGCACGCGGCGATGGCGGCAAGCGCATTCTGCGCATTGTGCGGCCCCTGCAATGCCGGCCAGCGCGACTGGTCCATACAGAAGCCCGGCGCAATCTTGGTCACGTCCTCGGCCCGCCCCGACCGCGCAACCTGCTTCGCCACGCCCTGCGACGCCTCGTCCCCGATCCCGATGATCGCGGCATGGCCCTTGGACTGCATCGCAAACAACCGCGCCTTCGACGCCGCATAGGCCTCGAACCCGTTATAGCGGTCGAGATGATCCGGCGTGATGTTGAGCAACACCGCCACCTCGCAATCAAGGCTCTGCGTCAGGTCGATCTGATAGCTCGACAGTTCGAGCACATAGACCCCGCCCTCCGGCAGCGGCTCCTGCCCCAGGATCGGCAACCCGATATTCCCGCCAAGCCGCGCCGGAACGCCCGCAGTCTCCAGAATATGGTGGATCAGCGCGGTCGTGGTCGACTTGCCATTGGTCCCGGTAATCCCGACCACCTTGTGAGGCGGCAGTTCGCCGCGCGCCTGCGCGAACAGCTCGATGTCGCCGATCACCGGCACGCCCGCGTCGCGCGCCTTGGCGGCGATGGGGTGGGTGTTCAGGGGGACGCCGGGTGAAACCACGACCCCGGCGAACCCGCTGAGGTCGATGGTCAGCGGGTCGGCCAACTCAATAGCCCTCTCCCCTTCAGGGGAGAGGGTTGGGAGAGGGGCCTGTCCGTTCAGCGCATCGCCTTTGGCAGAGTCTCCCTCT
>CAZWZP010000308.1:0-441 GCA_964638925.1 uncultured Stakelama sp.
CCCGCACGCTCGTGTCGGAGCCGCCGAACATCATCTACCCCGAAAGCTTCGTCGAACGCTGCCGCCACCTCGCGGAGCTGGGCGTCGAGATCACCGTGCTCGACCGCGCCGACATGGAAAAGCTCGGCATGGGCGCGCTGCTCGGCGTCGCGCAGGGCTCGCGCCGTGAGGCCCGCCTGCTCGCGATGCGCTGGAACGGCAAGGGGGCCGGCGACGTCGATGTCGCACTGGTCGGCAAGGGCGTGACCTTCGACACCGGCGGCATCTCGATCAAGCCGGCCGCCGGCATGGAAGACATGAAGTGGGACATGGGCGGCGCGGGTGCCGTCGCCGGCGCGATGAAGGCGCTCGCGCTGCGCAAGGCCAAGGCGAACGTCATCGGCGTGTGCGGCCTGGTCGAGAATATGCCCGACGGCAACGCCCAGCGCCCGGGAGATGTAG
>CAZWZP010000308.1:509-1777 GCA_964638925.1 uncultured Stakelama sp.
CAGCGCACGCACGGCCCCAAGACGATCGTCGATCTCGCCACCCTCACCGGCGCGATGATCATCGCATTGGGCAACGAGCATGGCGGCCTGTTCGCGAACGACGATGGCCTCGCCGAAGAGCTGCTGTCGGCCGGCCGCGCGACCGGCGACCATCTGTGGCGCTTCCCGCTCGGCGACGCGTACAACAAGCTGATCGACAGCCCGATCGCCGACATGAAGAATGTCGGCCCGCGCGGCGGCGGATCGATCACCGCGGCACAGTTCATCCAGCGCTTCGTCGACCCCGGCGTGCGCTGGGCGCATCTCGACATCGCCGGCATGGTCTGGGCCGACAAGCCCGGCCCTAATTACGACAAGGGCGCCACCGGCTACGGCGTCCGCCTGCTCGACCGCTACATCCGCGACAATTTCGAGCGGTAAGCGGTGGGCAGTGGAAGATTTGGTTCACGCGAAGGCGCGAAGGCGCGAAGAGGACAGGTCTTGGCGCGAAGCGCTCTGATCATCGCATCGCATCGGCGCGCGATGGCGGCGAAAAAGTCTGAGCCGCTGAAGCGGCAGGCTGGCATCTTCGCGCCTTCGCGCCTTCGCGTGAACAACTCTTCTTCCTTCGCAGCTCCACTCCAGCCGGGCGCTGCGTAATGCAGGTCGATTTCTACCACCTCACCGCGACCCCGCTGGAGCGCGCGCTTCCGCAGATCGCGGCGAAGGTGGTGGAAACCGGCCAGCGCCTGCTGATCGTCTCCGCCGACGCCGACCAGCGCCGCCGGATCGACCAGCTGCTGTGGACCTTCCGCCCCGACAGCTTCCTGCCCCACGCACAAGCCGGGGCAGGGGACGACAGCCTCCAGCCGGTCCTGATCGGCGAAGCGGTCGACCCCGGCAACGGCGCGCGTCACGTCGCGCTGATCGACGGCGAATGGCGCGACGAAGCCCTCAGCTTCGACCGCGCCTTCCACTTCTTCGGCGACGACAGCATAGGCGCCGCGCGGATCGCATGCAAGCCCCTCGCCGACCGCGACGGCGGCGGGCGCCGCTACTGGAAGCAGGGCGAAACTGGCTGGGTGCAGGCGGCTTAACCTCCGCCCCCCTTGCCACCACGCCCGCACCCGACTAGAGGCGCGCGCAATCCCATCCCCCATATGACAGGAGCCGCATGGCCATGGCCGTGACCCGTACCTTTTCGATCATCAAGCCCGATGCCACCCGCCGCAACCTGACCGGCGCGGTCACCAAGATGCTTGAGGAAGCCGGCCTGCGCGTCGTCGCCA
>CAZWZP010000309.1:0-1453 GCA_964638925.1 uncultured Stakelama sp.
TGGGGCATCGCGTGACGGCGGCGGCGTCGCTGGGGGAGCTGCGGCGCGAGCTGGCGGCGGCGCGGCCCGATGTGCTGGTGACCGATGTCGTGCTGCCCGATGGCAATGGGCTGGATTTCGTCGCGACCTTTACCGGCGAGACGCCGGATGTGCCGGTGATCGTGCTGTCGGCGCAGAACACGCTGTCGACCGCGGTGCGCGCGACCGAGGCGGGAGCGTTCGATTATCTGCCAAAGCCCTTCGACCTGGATGCGCTGACCGCGACGGTGGCGAGTGCGCTGGCGCGGGGGCGGCGGCTGGTCGATGATTTGCCCGCGTCGGAGGAACAGGCGGTCGCGCTGATCGGGCGCTCGCCGGCGATGCAGGATGTGTATCGCGTGATCGCGCGGGTGGTGTCGAACGAGCTGACCGTGCTGATCACCGGTGAGAGCGGGACCGGCAAGGAGCTGGTGGCGCAGGCGATCCACGACCTGGGCCCACGGCGGCGCGCGCCGTTTGTCGCGATCAACATGGCGGCGATCCCGCGCGAGCTGATCGAGGCCGAACTGTTCGGGCATGAAAAGGGCGCGTTCACCGGGGCGGCGGCGCGGGTGGCTGGGAAGTTCGAGCAGGCGTCGGGCGGCACGCTGTTCCTCGACGAGATTGGCGACATGCCGATGGAGGCGCAGACGCGGCTGCTGCGCGTGTTGCAATCGGGCGAGTTCACCACGGTCGGCGGAGCGCGGGCGATCCGGGCGGATGTGCGCATCGTCGCGGCGACCAACAAGGATCTGATGAACCAGGTCGTGTCGGGGCAGTTCCGCGAGGATCTGTTCTATCGGTTGAACGTCGTACCGATCGCGCTGCCGGCGTTGCGCGAGCGGCGGCAGGATATCCGGTTGCTGGCGCGGCATTTCCTGGACCGGGCGGTCGAGGACGGGTTGCCGCGCAAGCATGTCGGCGACGATGCGATTGCGGTGCTGGAGGCACATGACTGGCCGGGCAATGTCCGCGAACTGGAGAACCTCATGCGGCGCATGGCCGCGCTGCACCGCGACGAGTGGATCGATGGCGATGCGGTGCGGGCAATGCTGGGCGAGGGCAGCGGGCTTGCCGCGCCGACGCGCGATGCGGGGATCGAGGCGGCGGTGATTGCCCGGCTGACCCGACTGGCGGCGGAAGAGCCGGCGGTGCTGGAGGACGGCACGCTGTACGACCGCCTCATCGGCGAGGTCGAGCGCCCGCTGATCGAGGCGATGCTGGCGCGGCATGGGCATAACCAGCTGCGCGCGGCACGGGCGCTGGGGATCAACCGGAATACGTTGCGCAAGCGGCTAGACACGCTGGGGATCGATGTCGGGGGTCGGCTGGACGATCCGGCCTAGCGGCGGAGTTGGCCCGTTTAGCGACAGATTGAGCGACAAGTGTGTTTTCACGGCAACAATGTTGTTGTAGCCATGTCACGATGGATGTT
>CAZWZP010000309.1:1463-1714 GCA_964638925.1 uncultured Stakelama sp.
ACTGATCGACGCGGATGTATCGCGCTGGCGGGTTAGCATTACGCCGTTCGTCGAACTGCTGGTCCTTGGAATTGCGCTGGCGGTGTTGCTGACGAGCTATGTCGTGGTGAGCGGCAATACAGGGTCGCAGCGCCTGCTGACCCCGCCGCTGGTCGCGTTGTTGCTGGTCGGGAACCTCATTCCGCTGGTGGCGCTGATCGTGCTGGTCGGGCGGCGCGTGGCGATGCGGCGCGCGGCGCGGTCGCCGCTGG
>CAZWZP010000310.1:0-1473 GCA_964638925.1 uncultured Stakelama sp.
GGGGAGGGGGACCGTCGCCGCAGGCGATGGTGGAGGGGCTGCGACGGCGCGCCATTGGCCCCTCCGTCAGCGCTTTGCGCTGCCACCTCCCCCCGCAAGCTGGGGGAGGAATTGGCTGGGGCCGCACCCGCCATCCCGGACCCCGCTGACACTCCCCACGCCGAGGATGATCTTGGCGCGGCGGGAGAAGGTCAGGGCTTGCCAGCGGCCGGCATTGCCGGTGGCGGTGCGGCTGCGCAGATAGGTCAAGTGGAGTAGCTCGAACTGCTCGTCGTCGATCTGGCCAGCGTCGATGAGGCAGGACCATTGCTGGACATTCCAGGCATAGTCGCGGCTGACGCCGTCCTGGTCGACCGCTTCGCTAAGCCCCTGATACCAGGCGAGCATGGCCTTTAGCCGCTGCGGGCGTTGTTCGGCGGTGAGGTCAGCGAGCTTGCGGCGGAGGCGGGCGGCGTCTTCGTCGTTGGGGAGCGTCTTTTGCTGGACGCGGGTGTCGATCGCCCATTTGACCTTGCGCGGCGTAATCGTGCCGGTCGGCCAGAGGCGATAGAGTTCGGCGCGGACTTCGAGGAGCAGGGCGACATAGGTTTCGGTCTGGACCTGAAGCATCGCGTCATGGTCGAAGATCGCGGTGAGTTCGGCGATAGCGGTCGGGTTGAGTTTGCCGTCCTCGCCATGCGCGGCGAGGATTCCGTCGCGGCACTTTTGGCGGACGGGGGTTTTGAGGCAGTCCTTCGAGAAGAGCAGCTTGCCGTAAGTTGGGGCGAGCTCCTTCAGCGTGCGCTTGAAGCGGCGGCGGCTGTTGAAGCTGTCGCGCCACGCGGTGAGGACGGGTTGCAGGCTGCCGGTGCCGTAATTCCATTGCGACATGCCGACCGAGACCAGCATCGAATCGAAATTGCCGACCGGCATCGCCCAGCAGCCCATGGTTTCGGGGATCGAGGTTTCGCGCATTCGGGCGAAGATCGCGGCGCGGTCTAGGCCGATGTCGGCGAGTTGCTGTGCGGCTTGCGGGTCGATGCGGATGTGGGGGGTGTCGGCGACTTCGCGGCAGGGGGGACGGGTTTGCGCGGCGGCGGGGAGGGCGAGGAGAAGGGCGGCGGTGGTGAGCCAGAATTTCATCGCCCGCTGTCCTTTTCTTCGTCACCCCGGGCTTGAGCCGGGGCCCAGCTGCCTCCCCGCCGTTTCAGAAGAAGCTGGGCCCCGGGTCAAGCCCGGGGTGGCGCGGCGAGGGGTTACAGCACGTAGCGGCTGAGGTCGGTGTTCCTTGCGATGCTCGCCAGCTGGCTGTCGACATAGGCGGCGTCCACGACCAGGGCGGATCCGGCGCGGTCCTCGGCGTTGAAGCTGATTTCTTCGAGCAGCTTTTCCATCACCGTCTGGAGGCGGCGGGCGCCGATATTTTCGACTTCGCCATTCACCTCGGCGGCGATGCGGGCGACGGCGCGGATGCCGTCTTCGGTGAAGCTGACA
>CAZWZP010000310.1:1483-1696 GCA_964638925.1 uncultured Stakelama sp.
CGCGATATTGTTCGGGGAGCGACGCCGTGGTGTCGGAGAGGATTGCCACGAAATCATCCTCGGTCAGGCCCTTCAACTCGACGCGGATCGGCAGGCGGCCTTGAAGTTCGGGGAGCAGGTCGCTCGGCTTGGCGACGTGGAACGCGCCGGACGCGATGAACAGGATATGGTCGGTCTTCATCGGGCCGTATTTGGTGGCGACGGTGGTCCCCT
>CAZWZP010000311.1:0-247 GCA_964638925.1 uncultured Stakelama sp.
CGCATGATCGCCAGCCTGACGGCTGCCGCCCTGCTCGTCGCGCCGATCGGCGTTGCCGCGCAGGAGCTTCCCACCACTCCGCCGCCGATCCCGGCGCCCAAGCCGTTCAAGGTGCCAGCGAGCGAGACCTATGTGCTGGCCAATGGGATGAAGGTGACGCTGATCCCCTATGGCGTGGTGCCCAAGGCGGTGGTGTCGCTGCAAACCTATACCGGGTCGATCAACGAGGGGCCGGCCGCTAGCGAGC
>CAZWZP010000311.1:257-1654 GCA_964638925.1 uncultured Stakelama sp.
TGATGCGTGAGGGCGCGGGCGGCATGACTGCGGCGCAGATCGCGCAAAAGGCCGCCGACATGGGCGGCGGGATCGGCACCGGGGCGGGTTCGACGTCTTCCAGCGTGTCGATCAACGTGCTGTCGGAGCGCATCACGGACGCGATCGGACTGGTCGCCGATGTCGCGCAGCGGCCGAGCTTTCCCGAGGCCGAGCTGACGCGGGTCAAGGCGAACTGGAACCGCCGCCTCGCCATCGCCCTGACTCAGCCGGGGACTTTGGCCAATGCAGCGGTGACGCGGGCTTATTATGGCACCGACCACCCCTATGGCCGCGTGCTGCCCACTCCGGCGCAGTTCAACGCCTATGACGCCGCCAAGCTGAAGGCGTGGCACGCCGCCAATTTCGGGGCGAAGCGGTCGCACCTCTACATCGCGGGACGCTTCGACGCGGCGGCGGTGAAGGCGGCGGTGGAGAAGGCGTTCGGTGGCTGGACCGCCGGGCCGGAGCGCGCGCTGATCCCGGTCAATCCAAAGGTCGGGCCGCAGGTGCTGTTGATCGACCGGCCGGGTTCGCCGCAATCGACCATCAACCTGGTCTTTCCCGCGCCCGACGCCGGGACCCCGGACGATATCCCGACGCGCGTGATGAATGCGCTGCTGGGCGGATCGTTCAGTTCGCGCATCACGCGTAACATTCGCGAGAATAAGGGGTACACCTACTCGCCGGGCTCGGGCGTCTCGCTGTTGCCGACCAATGCGGTGTGGACGTTCAACGCCGATGTCACGACGACCGCGACCGGCCCGTCGCTGACCGAGGTGTTCAAGGAAATCCGCGAGCTGCAGGCGACCCCGCCGGGCGACGAGGAAGCGAACGGAATGCGGCAATATATGGCCGGGCTGTTCGCGATCCAGAATTCGACGCCGGGCGCGCTGGTCAACACGCTGGCGACGCGCGACGCGCTGGGCCTGCCGCGCGACTGGCTCGACAATTATGTCCCGGCGACGCTGGGCGTGACCAATGCGCAGATCAGCGAGGCGGCGAAGCGCTTCCCGCTGGACAAGCTGACATTGGTGGTCGTCGGCGATCTGAAGGTCGTCACGCCGCAGCTCCAGGCTCTGCCCGAACTAAAGGGCATCGAATTCAAGACGGTGACCGTTCCCTGAACAAATGTTCAGCTTTCTTGGCAACTAATCACGGGGGCGACGCAAGTCGTCCCCGTTTGTTTTGCAGAGAAGCTGAATCATCGACTGACCGATGCGCGCCAACAACTCGCCGCAATTTTGAGCCGTGATTGCGACGAATCGCGGGTTCCACTTGTTGACCCCCCGTTATGACCCACACAGCACATCATGCGCGACCCGCGCTTCGCCGCACGCTGTTCCAGCTGCTGGTGCCGGTGGAGGTGGAGCCCTTCC
>CAZWZP010000312.1:0-1637 GCA_964638925.1 uncultured Stakelama sp.
TGCGTGGTCGCGCCGACCAAGGTGAAGCGCGGCAGGTCGATCCGCACGCTGCGCGCCGATGGCCCCTCCCCGATCATCAGGTCGAGCGCGCGGTCCTCCATCGCGGGATACAGCACCTCCTCGACCGCGGGGGCCAGGCGGTGAATCTCGTCGATGAACAGAACGTCGCCATCTTCGAGGTTGGTGAGCAGCGCGGCAAGATCGCCCGACTTGGCGATCACCGGACCGGACGTAGCGCGAAAGCCGACACCCATTTCCTTGGCGATGATCTGCGCGAGCGTGGTCTTGCCCAGCCCCGGCGGCCCGAAGAACAGCACATGATCGAGCGCATCGCCGCGCTGCTTCGCCGCGTCGATGAACACGCGGAGGTTATCGCGCGCGGCACGCTGGCCGACGAACTCGTCGAGCGACTTGGGGCGGAGGGCCGCGTCGATATCCTCGGGGCGGCGGGAAGCGGTGAGGATGCGGTCGTCGGTCATGCCCCCACCCTTCCGTCATGCTGAACTTGTTTCAGCATCCACTGTGCGGCGGGCGGCTGTTCAGCGGTTCCAGCCCCAGCCCAACCGCAAGATCCACCCAGTCCGGATTTTCGGATTCGATCAGATTGACCTTCCACGGTCGATGCCAGCGCTTGAGCTGCTTCTCGCGCGCAATTGCCTCCGGCATCGTTGCAAAGAATTCGTAGCGGACGAGCATGTGAACGTGGTTGCGCTCTGTGAATCCCGGGATTTCGCCGCTGCGATGCTGAACCAGCCGGGCGATCAGGTCGGAGGTGACGCCGACATAGATCGTGCCGTTCGGCTGGCTGGCGAGGATGTAGACGCAGGGTTGCTTGGGCATGGCTGCGCCCTTTTCGATAGCACCGCCTGGCCGTCGCCTGTGGCGCGGTGGATGCTGAAACAAGTTCAGCATGACGGAAGATAGGATCGGATTGAGGAATTACGCTCGCCACAAACGTTCCTTATCCGTTCGCTTGCAGCAAGCCAATCCCCCTCCCCGTCCGTCAGGTCGGTGCCGGTCGCGCGGTCGTCGCCGCAAACGCGTCCCCGATCGCGGTGTAGAGCCGTTTGGGCTGGGCGCTGGCGTCATAGGGGAGCGGGCGCAGCGGCTGGCCGTCGGGGCGCGGGGTGCCGAAATTCTGCAGCCAGCTATATTTGTCGTTCATGCCCCAGACGAGCACGTCCTTGAGCTGCGGGTAGCTGAACAACAGGTCGAGCCAGGCGCGGCCGTAGACCGCGACATCCTCGTCGCGCTGCGCCACGGTCCCGGTGCGGTTGCGGTCATTGACGTCGAATTCGGTGATGATCAGCTTGTAGCCCAAGGCCACGACCTGATCGAGAAAGGACCGCATCGCCGGGATCTGGGCATTGGCGATGTCCTGCGCGGTGCCGCTGGAGTAGAAGCCGATATGCGACTGGATGCCCAAGGCATTGACCGGCGTGCCGCGCTTTCTGAATCCTTCGAGCAGGCGCAGCACATCGGCGCAGTGCTTCATGTGCTGCGGCTCCCAGCTCATGTAGTCATTATAGACCAGCTGCGCCTCGGGTAGCTCGGCGCGGGCGGTGTGAAAGGCAAGGTCGAGCACCGCCTCGGGGCTGCCCATCGCGCGGCTCAGGCTGGTTGCGATCGGGGCGTTG
>CAZWZP010000313.1:0-1601 GCA_964638925.1 uncultured Stakelama sp.
GCTGCGCGCTGCCACCTCCCCCAGCGAGCTGGGGGAGGAATGGGTGTGGCGCCCCGCTTTGCACCCCGCTAGAGCGGCGGGGATGGAGCGGAAGGGTTTCAAGGGGATCGACCGGCGCACGCTGCTGATCGGTGGCGGGGCGGGGATCGGGCTGGTCGTCGCCTGGGCGGTGTGGCCGCGTACCTGTCTGCCCAATCTGCCGGTGCGCGAGGGCGAGGCGGGGTTTGGGGCGTGGCTGAAGATCGCGCCCGACGGGCAGGTCACGGTGGCGGTGCCGCAATGCGAATATGGGCAGGGCGTGTTCACGACGCTGCCGCAGATTATCGCCGATGAGCTGGGTGCGGACTGGCGGCGGGTCGGGGTCGAGCAGGCACCTTTGAGCCCGCTGTACGCCAATGCGATGGCGGCGGGGGAGCTGTTCCCCGGGGTGCTGCCCGAGCGGCTGCGTGCGACCCATGCGCAGCGCAATGCGCTGGTGCTGACCGGGGCGTCGACATCGATGCGGCAGTTTGAGGGGCCGCTCCGCGAAGCCGGGGCGGCGGCGCGGGCGATGCTGTGTCAGGCGGCGGCGCGCCGTTGGGGTGTCGAATGGACCGCGTGCGACACCGCGAACGGATTTGTCGTGCATGACCAGCAGAAGATCGGCTTTGGCGAGATTGCGGCGGAGGCGGCGGGCGAGGCAGTGCCGTCCGATCTGCCGCTGCGCGAGGGCGAGGGCGATGGCGCACGGCTGAGGGGCGAGCCCGCGCCGCGGCTCGATGCGCCGGGCAAGGTCAATGGCAGTGCCAACTATGCCGCCGACATCCGTCTGCCCGACATGGTGTTTGCCGCGATCCGGCAGGGGCCGGTCGGCACGGTGAAGCTCTACTCCGTGGACGAGGCGGCAGCCGCGACCGTGCCGGGGATGCTGCACATCGTGAAGAATGAGCGCTGGGTCGCGGCGGTCGCCAATAACAGCTGGGCGGCGCAGCGTGCGCTCGATGCGATGAAGCCGCGGTTCGAGGTCGCGACCAAGGTCGACAGCGCATCGATCCAAGCCGCGCTCGACGCCGCGCTGGATGGCGACGGCACGCGAATGGAATCGGAGGGCGACCTGTCTGCGGCGTTCAAGGGCGCGCGCGTCGTGACCGCCGAGTATCGCGTCGGCGTCGCGCTGCACGCGGCGATCGAGCCGATGGCGGCAACGGCGAGCTTTGCCGATGGACGCTGCCGCATCTGGATGGCGACGCAGGCGCCCGGGCTGGCGCGCGCGGCGGTGGCGGATGTGCTGGGCATGAGCGAAAGCAATGTCGTGATCCATCCGGTGTTCGCGGGCGGATCGTTTGGACAGAATCTGGAACATGCGGTGGCGCAGCAGGTGGCGCTGATCGCGCGCGAAGTGGGCAAGCCGGTGCAGCTGACCTGGTCGCGCGGCGAGACGTGCCTGCATGATCGCTATCGCGCGCCAGCAGCAGCGCGGATGACCGCGCGTCTGGGCAGCAATGGCGCGGTGGCGGGGTGGCTTGCCAAGGTTGCGGCACCGGCGAGCGGGCATGAGCTGGCGGCGCGGCTGATGGGCGGCGACGCGGCGATTTCGGCGGGCCTCGCGCTGGCGATCAGCG
>CAZWZP010000314.1:0-1569 GCA_964638925.1 uncultured Stakelama sp.
TGGCCGGGTGGGGGAGCGGGCCGGTGCCGCGATGCGCCGGAAGGCGCATTCCCAAACAGGCTCTCACCGGGGCCGCGCCGCCTCGCTCAGCCGGGCCATTTCGTGCGGGCGCAGCGGCAGGCGAAATTCGGCGACATGGCGCGCGCCATGGCATTCGATCACGCGGATCGGCCAGCCGCCGATCTGCGGCAGCGACAGCCACAGCCCGCACAAGGGCGCAAATTCGGTATCGCTCTCAAATTCGACCAGAGCGCTGCTGAGCGAGGTGATCTGGGCGTTCCACCAGCTGCTGCCCGACCGGACATGGGTGGCTGCGTCGAGCTTGATCGCATTCTTGACCGCGCCCAGCGGTGACACGCTGCCCGCCATCGGCTCCTGCGCGACCGCCGGGCGGCGATTGGCGACCTGACGCAGCCACGGCATCAGGATCTGCCAGCCAATCTCTTCGGCAAAGGCGATCCCCGCCTGGCCATGTTCGGTCCAGCGGATTTCGCCCGCGATCGGCCGCAGCCCGTCAAGCGTAATTTCCACCACCTCACCGACCCGGAGCGGCGCGCGAATCTCGATGCCGAGGCCAGCGGGGGAGAGGTTTCGGGTCCAGGCGAAATCGACCTGATCGCCATGGCGGATGCACAGCCGCTGGCGCAGTTCGATGCGCGGCATCTGCCGGCGTTCGGCAGGCAAGGCGGCGAGGCAGCGGGCGAGTGCTGCCACCACGTCCAGCGGCGCGTCGAAGCGGAAGGCGAGCGAGTCGGGATCGTCGCCGACCACCGATCCCGCGGCGCTGACGCCGAACGGCAATTCCATCGTGGCGCGCTCGCCATGGGTAATCGGGCCGGTGACGGTGAGCGTCGCGCCGGCGGCGGTGATGCGGTGGACGAAACAGTCGCGCGTGCCATCCGCGCCGACCAGCTGGCCATGCGCGGCATTCTCCCCGTTACCCGGCTGAACGGGGTCGAGCCCCCCCGACAATGAAAATATGGCTGACCGCCCGGTACCCGACATAACGCCCCACAACTGAACCGAAAAACCATGCGGGCAGCGGGATCAAGATTGGGTGAGCGAGCGCGGTAAGGGGCGGGTTAACCCTGGTCCGCGTGCCAGTCGCCGGACTTGCCGCCACGCTTTTCGAGCAGGCGAACCGCGCCGATCTCCATCGTCCGGTCAAGCGCCTTGGCCATGTCGTACACGGTCAGCAGGGCGACGGTGACCGCAGTCAGCGCCTCCATCTCCACCCCGGTGCGGCCGGTCAGGCCGACCGTGGAGGTGGCGGTGACGCCGCTATCGTCGGGGGTCAGGTCGAGCTCGACCTTGCTCAGCGCGAGCGGGTGGCACAGCGGGATCAGGTCGCTGGTCTTTTTCGCGGCCATGATTCCAGCGATCCGGGCGACGGCGAGGACGTCGCCTTTCTTGACCAGTCCGTCGCGGATCGCGGTCGCGGCCTCCGCCGACATGGTGATGCGGCCGGTGGCGGTGGCGACGCGCTGCGTCTCCGCCTTCCCGCCGACATCGACCATGCGCGCCGCGCCGGTGGCGTCGAGATGGGTCAAGTCCCCCTCCCGCTTGCGG
>CAZWZP010000315.1:0-1564 GCA_964638925.1 uncultured Stakelama sp.
GCTCTGCTTCACCTTGCCGGTCTCGACCGTGCGCTTCAGCCCCAATGGCTGGCGCATTCCGAGTTTCGGCTTTTCGTTTTCGGTATCGCTCAAGTGTCTAATTCCTGCTTTTCGTCGTCGTTCGTCGGATTGCCGCAAGGCCCGATGCGCCTTGCGAGCGGGTTTCGCAAGGCTATGGGGCCGGGTCGGGTCCGATAAAATGGAGCAGACGGTCGAGCGCTTCACGCACCCGCCCCGCCGCTCTGGGGTCGGTCAGGCCTGCATGTACCACATTTTCGCGGCCAAGCGCCAAGGACAATATGGTGCGGGGGAAGGGCAATGTGAACCCCGTGTCGCCGGAACCTTCGCGATCGGTGCCGACGCGTAGCGCCTGGTCGAGCTTGCGCGAGCCGTCTGCGCCCGCATCGGATGCGTGCAGCAGCAGGTGCAGCTTGCCCATGCGCCCGGCCTTTTCGATGCGTTCGCCGCCGATCACGACGTAGCCGGCCTTGGCTTCCAGTCCCAACCGGTCGAGAAATGCGCGTTCAAGCTGCGCCGCCACTAGCGCGCCGAGATCCTCGGGAATCTTGAGGTCGCTCGTCTTGAACGCGCGCGACAACGCGCCGCGCAGCTGCTTGCCGCTCGCGTCGAGCTGCGCGCGGGTGACGCCGATCCACGCGCCTCGACCCGGTGCCTTTGCGCGGACATCGGGCAGCACATCGCCTCCGGGCGACAGGGCAAGCCGGATCAGCCCGTCGCGCGGTTGACCCTCGCGCGCCAGGATGCAGGTACGGATGGGGCCACCATCCGCACGCTGACCATCCGTCAGTTCAGCCGGGCGCTCATTGTTCGGAGTCCGCAACAGCGTCCTCCGCGCCGGCCGGAGCCGGTTCTTCGTCCGCGAACCAATGCGCGCGGGCAGCCATGATGATCTCGTTGCCCTGCTCGTCGCTCAGGCCATATTCGCCAAGCACGCCGCCCTTGTCCTGTTCGCGGGCGCTTTCGCGCTGCGGGGCGGCGGGGCCGTCGCCACGGCGGCGCGGTTCGGCGCGCTTCTTGGCGACCAGCTCGTCAGTGGCGAGGTCGGCAAGATCGTCGAGCGTCTTGATCCCGGCCTTGCCCAACGTGACCAGCATGGCTTCGGTCAGATAGGGCATGGTCGCCAGATCGTCCTCGACGCCCAGCGCACGGCGCGCTTCGCGATTGGCTTCCTCGCGACGTTCCAGCGCTTCGGCAGCACGGCTCTGCAGCTCGCTCGCCAGGTCGTCGTCGAACCCTTCGATGCTCGCCAGCTCGTCGATCTCGACATAGGCGACTTCCTCAAGCTGGCTGAAGCCTTCGGCGACCAGCAGCTGGGCGAGCGTTTCGTCCACGTCGAGCTCGTTCTGGAACATCTCGCTGTTGGCGACGAATTCCTGCTGGCGCTTCTCGCTCGAATCGGTTTCGGTCAGGATGTCGATCGCCTTCCCCGTCAGCTGGCTGGCGAGGCGGACATTCTGGCCGCGACGGCCGATGGCGAGCGACAATTGATCGTCAGGCACGACCACTTCGATACGGTCATCCTCTTCGTCGATCACGACGCGCG
>CAZWZP010000316.1:0-1517 GCA_964638925.1 uncultured Stakelama sp.
GAACCGGACGGATATCGACCTGCGAGCCGGGCAGGAACGCCACGGCGCCCGACAGGTCGACGGTGAAGCCGCCCTTGACGCGGCCGAAGATCACGCCCTCGACGCGGTTGCCCTGGCTGAATTCGAGTTCCAGCGTGTCCCATGCGGCTTCGCGGCGGGCGCGGTCGCGGCTGAGCATTGCTTCGCCGTTCGCATTCTCGACGCGGTCGACATAGACCTGCACTTCGTCGCCAACCTTGAGGTCGGCGGGCTGACCGGGGGCTGCGAATTCGCGCAGCGGCACGCGGCCTTCGCTCTTCAGGCCCACGTCGATGATGGCGAGGTCGTTTTCGATGCCGGTGACGGTGCCGATGACGACGCGGCCTTCAAAGCTTTCTGCGCCGCCGAGCGTCTGTTCGAGAAGCGCGGCGAAATCGGCGCGCGTGGGGTTTGCCGTTGAGGCCATAAAGGGTTCAGTCCTGTCTATCGTTTTTCCGGCCGGCTGGTTGGGTCCAGCGGTCTTTTAGGCCGAAATGCCGCGGCGGCCGAACGCCGGTCGCGGCGTTCCGTGGACGGTCGATGGGGAGGGGGCTAACGCTCTTTGTAGAAAAGCGAAAACGGCGCCGGGGCGTCAACGCCCCGCGCTTCCCTCCGCAAGCACCGCTCGCAGAACGGGCGCGCCATAGACGGGCATGTCGCGAAAGGCAAGGAAATCCGGCGATCCGGCGCGGTGACGCGCTTACGCTTTGTTTACCAAGCGCGGTCATGGTGCCGACCCAATACATCCTGAGGGGGAGAGGGCGTATGGTAGCGGTAACTGTTCCGGCCACGGGGGTGCAGGGGCGCGTCGTGGCGTCGATACCGGGGCAATATGAGATTGTCCGCGACGATCGGCTGGGCCTGATCCGTATCAGCTGCACCGGGCTGCGCCTTGGCGAAGAGGTCGATCGCTACCTTGCGGTGCTCGAACCGATCGTGACCGACATGCGCGCCTGTTATGGCCGTGTCCGCGTCCTTGCCGATCTGCGCAACGCGCCGATCCGGACGCAGGAAGCGGCCGACCGGATGCGCGCGGGTAATCTGCGCCTGTACCGCGCCGGCGATCGCATCGCGCTGATCGTCGAGTCCAGTCTGCTCAAGATGCAGTTGCGCCGGACCTTGGTCGAATATCAGAACATCTTCGTCTCACCCAATGCCGCCGAAACCTGGGTGACCGCAGAGGTGTGAGGGGATGCTCGCCACCCCCGCGGAGGGGGGATTGGGGACGGCGAGCAAACGGGTAAGCTATCAGGCGCTCCACGCCTGGAACGGCAGGTCGAGATCGTCGGCGACCGCCTTGAACGCGATCTTGCCCTGATAGACGTTGAGGCCGTTGGCGAGGTGCGGGTCGGCGGCCATTGCTTTCTCCGCGCCGAGATTGGCGAGCTTCATCACGAACGGCAGCGTCGCGTTGTTGAGCGCGAAGGTGCTGGTGCGTGCGACCGCGCCCGGCTGCCCAAACCCCTGTTGCAGAAGAAATCACCCCGAACCCCAGCGCC
>CAZWZP010000317.1:0-221 GCA_964638925.1 uncultured Stakelama sp.
CGCGCGGTCGGCGCGCCACCGAGCGCGGCGAAGTCGACCGTCAGGGCGGTGACGCCGGAGGTGAGGAAGCGCGCGGTCAGGGCGCCACCGGCGCGCTCATAATCGGCCTCGCTGCCCGACCCGACGCCGAGCAACAGGATGCGGTTGGCCGCTTCGCCGCCAGGGACGAAGACTTCGGCGATGCCGCCCGCCTCACTCTCGAACCGGCCCGCGCGCGCGGC
>CAZWZP010000317.1:235-1503 GCA_964638925.1 uncultured Stakelama sp.
CGTCGCGTCGTCGAGCGTGCCGGCGGGCATCCGGTCGAGCCCGTCCTTTTCGACCGGGAGCGCGAGCACCGCCGCATCGGCGGCGCGGGTGGCGGAAAAAATGACCTGCATGAAGCTTCCTGTTCCTGTGGACGTTCTGTAGTCCGATTCCGGTCTATCTAGGCGCGGCGTCCGACCGGGGCAACGCCGGGCGATTGCGAAGCTGGCCCGGCGGTGCGATAGGGCAGGTTCAGCCCTGCGCGGGGCGATGGTGCGTATGAAGGGGTTTTCAAGGAACGTGACGCGCAAGGCTCTGCTGCTCGCCGGGGTCGTCCCGCTGGCCCTGTGTCTGGCTCCAGGTGCCGCCGCGACCGGCGCACAGGATTTGCAGGATCGTGCGGTCGAACCGCCGCCGCCCTCCGAAACCCCGCTGCCCGACGATCCCAACCAGATCCAGTTTTCCGCCGATCTTGCCGAATATGATTCGAACGGCGATGTGGTCACGGTCAGCGGCGACGTCCGTCTGTTCCGCGACGGCAACCGGCTGCGCGCCGACAAAGTGATCTGGAACCGCAAGACCGGGCAAGTGGTGGCGAATGGCAATATCGCGGTCACCAATCCCGAGGGCGACACCGCCTATGGCGACCGGATCGAGCTGACCGATTCGCTGAAGGACGGCGCGATCGAGAATATGCTCGTCGTGCTGGAGCAGGGCGGCCGCATCGCGGCAGAGCGCGGGACGCGCGAGGCCGGCGGCGTGATCCGGGTCGATCGCGCGGCCTATACCCCGTGCGCCGTGGTCGATTCGGGCAATTGCCCGAAGGAGCCATCGTGGAAGATCACCGCGGTTCGCGTCGTCTATGACCCCGCAACGCAGCGCATTCGCTATACCGGAGCGCGCGTGTCGCTGTTCGGCATCGCCTCACTTCCGCTGCCGGTGTTTTCGCATTCGGTGGGCGAGGGCAATGCCAGCGGCCTGCTCGCGCCCGAGCTGCGTTATGATGCGGTCAACGGGTTCGAAGTCGCCCTGCCCTATTATTTCAGCCTGGCACCCAATCGCGATCTGACCGTTACGCCGCGGCTGTTCACCGGCGCGCTTGCGCCGCCCGCAATCCTGCGCGCTCAGGCGCAGCGAAAACTGAACATCGTGCTGGCAATCGCCGATGACCTGGGGCTGACAACCGGCGAATACGGCGACAGCGACGCCAAAACGCCCCATCTCGATCAGCTTGCCCGCGAGGGTGTGCGCTTCACGAACGCTTTTTGCTCTACGTCTTCCGGCAGCGCCG